>JBBIUU010000194.1:0-2731 GCA_037440125.1 Acidobacteriota bacterium | reverse complement strand
GCGGGGTACCCCGGGGAGTGCATTTCATACGGGAGCGGGGTGCGCCTTCTGTGCTGTCTTCCCGAACCGATGCCGTATTTATGAAACGGAGCACTTGGGGGGTTTTCACATGTGGGTCCTGTTCTTCGGCGACGTGGTCGGCAGGCCCGGTCGCAAGGCCGTGGCGGAGTTCCTCTCCCGCCTGCGCGGCATCCGGGACATCGACCTTGTGATCGCCAACGGGGAGAATGCGGCGAGCGGGATGGGGCTGACCGACCCCGTCGTCCGCGAACTGTTCGAGGCGGGCGTCGACGTGTTGACGGGCGGTAACCACTTGTGGGACAAGAAGGAGGGGATCCCGCTGGTGCGCGCGGGAGAGCGGATCCTGCGTCCGGCGAACTACCCTCCGGGGGTCGACGGGCGCGGGTGGGGAGTTTTCCGTGGGCGAAGCGGAACGCCCTATGCGGTGGTATCGCTCATCGGACGGGTCTTCATGGGAAATTACGACTGCCCGTTCCGCTGGGCCGACGCGGCGCTCCCCGGGATCCGCCGCGAGGCGGCCTGCGTGGTGGTAGATTTCCACGCCGAGGCGACCTCCGAGAAGCGGGCGCTCGCCCTGTACCTCGACGGGAGGGTTTCCGCGATCGCGGGAACGCACACGCACGTTCAGACCTCCGACGCATCGGTCCTGCCGGGCGGCACCGGCTGCATCACCGACGCGGGCATGTGCGGCCCCGCCGGGTCGATCATCGGGATGGATCCGAAGACGGTCCTGCGGCGCTTCCTCCTCCAGTTGCCCGTCCGCTTCGATGTCGCTTCGGGCGAGCCGGAGGCGTCGGGGGTGTTCTTCGATCTGGATCCGGAAACTGGCCGTTGCGTCGCGGTGCAGGCGTTCCGGATCTCCGAATCGCAAATGAGGAGCAAGGAGACATGGAAAACGTTCTCCAATCCCTGAGGCGAGGTACGGTGGAGGTGATCTCCGGGGAGGAGCTTTCCCGGAAAATCGCCGCCTCCGCAAGGGAGAAGCGCCCCCTGAGGGTGAAGGCGGGGTTCGACCCCACCGCGCCGGATCTCCACCTCGGGCACACGGTGCTCATCCAGAAACTCAAGCATTTCCAGGACGCGGGGCACCAGGTGATCTTCCTGATCGGGGATTTCACCGGGATGATCGGCGACCCGTCGGGCAAGTCCGAGACGCGAGCGGCCCTCACGCGCGAGGACGTGGAGCGGAACGCCGTCTCCTACAAGGAGCAGATCTTCAAGATCCTCGATCCTTCGCGGACCGAGATCCGGTTCAACTCCGAATGGCTTTCGAAGCTGCGCATCGAGGAGATGGTCCGCGTTGCCGCGCAGATGACGGTGGCGCGGATGCTCGAGCGGGACGATTTCCGGAAGCGGTACGATTCGCTGCGCCCGATCTCGATCCACGAGTTCCTCTACCCGCTCTTCCAGGGGTACGACTCCGTGGCGCTGCGGGCGGACGTGGAGTTCGGCGGTACGGACCAGAAGTTCAACCTGCTGGTGGGGCGCGACATGCAGCGCGCGTACGGACAGGAGCCGCAGGTTGTGATGACCACGCCGCTGCTGGTGGGGCTGGACGGCGTCAACAAGATGAGCAAGAGCCTTGGAAACTACGTGGGGATCACGGAACCTCCGGAGACGATCTTCGGGAAGATGATGTCGATCTCGGACGAGATGATGATCATGTACTACGAGCTGCTCTCCGACATAGGCGTGCCGGAACTTGCCTTGCTTACGGCGGGGTTGTCCGACGGCTCCCGCCACCCGATGGACGCGAAGATCGCCCTGGCGCGCGAGATCGTCGCGCGCTTCCACGGCGCGGCGGTGGCGCGGGAGGCCGAGGAGGGTTTTCGCGGCCGCTTCTCCCGGAAAGAGTTTCCGGACGACGCGCGGCGGGTCGAGATCGCAGCGGACGCCGGAACGCCGGATCTCGCCACGGTGGTGTCCCGCGCCTCCGGGAGATTCACCTCGAAATCCGCCGCACGGAGGCTCATCGCGCAGGGCGGGGTGGAAGTGAACGGGGAGCGGGCGACCGATCCGGACGTTCTTCTCTCGTCTACCGCGGAGGTCCGGTTGAAGATCGGAAAGAAGGAGTTCGTGGTCGTCGCCCTCCGTTGAAATTTCCCGGGGAGCGCGCTTTTTTCTTGCATCCCTTCGGCGACTCCGGTATATTTTTCGCTCTTCTCGACGGCACGACTATCCTTCGAACATATATCCATGGTTCGGGAAATGTCGCTTGACAGGGGAAGATCGTTTTCGTATATTTATAAGTCCGGCCGCGTGGAAGGAATCGGGCCGGGTTCGACAGGATCTTTGAAAACTGAACAGGGAATGCGAGGCGCGAACGGATCGTCTGTTTTCCCGCTTATCGTAATTAAGTGGAGAGTTTGATCCTGGCTCAGAACGAACGCTGGCGGCGTGCTTAACACATGCAAGTCGAGCGAGAAAGGGGGGGCAACCCCCTGAGTAGAGCGGCGCACGGGTGAGTAACGCGTGGGTAACCTACCCCCAGGCGGGGGATAACTACTCGAAAGGGTGGCTAATACCGCATGAGACCACGGGATCTTCGGGTCCTGAGGCTAAAGATCGCACCGGCTTGCCGGTGCTGTCTCCAGGGGATGGGCCCGCGTCCGATTAGCTAGTTGGCGAGGTAATGGCTCACCAAGGCTACGATCGGTAGCTGGTCTGAGAGGATGATCAGCCACACTGGAACTGAAACACGGTCCAGACT
>JBBIUU010000193.1:0-2247 GCA_037440125.1 Acidobacteriota bacterium | reverse complement strand
CTGGCCTTGGCCGCCGGCCTGCTTCTCGGGGCCTCGGCGCACGCCGGGGGAGACCCCTGGGAGAAGTACCAAGGCGAAGGGGCCCGCATCGGCGCCCTGAGCATCGAGGTCAGCAACGTCTTCGACACCACGAAGAAGGACGAGGACCACTGGCTCGCCCACGCCGCCAACTTCCTCCACATCACCACGCGCGAGAGCGTGATCCATCGGGCCCTCCTCTTCAAGATGGGCGACACGGTGGACGCCGCCAAGATCCACGAGACCGAGCGTCTCCTGAGGTCTCTCCCCTGGGTGGCCGACGCCTCCATCGAGCCGGTGGCCGCGGGCCCCAAGTCCGTGCAGGCGGTCGTGAAGGTCCGCGACGCGTGGAGCCTCGAGGTGAGCCTCAAATTCAACCACGCCGGGGGACAGAACGAGTGGGGGATCCGCCTCCACGAGAACAACCTCCTCGGCTTCGGGAAGCAGATCCTCCTGGCCCACGAGCAGACCACGGAGCGGAACATCGACGAGGTCGCCTACCGGGACCCGCTCCTCTTCGGGACGCGCTGGAATCTCGAGGCAGGCTACTCGTCGCTCTCCGACGGCAAGGGGGGGCAGCTGAAGCTCTTCATGCCCTTCTACGAGCTGTCGGCCAAGTGGTCCGCGGGTGTGGAGGGGAACAAGACGAGCTTCGTGGAGACGCTCTACCAGGACACCCATACGGTCTACAAGTTCCCCTCCACGATCACCGACGCCATCGCCTACGGGCGGTGGCTCTACAGCTACGAGAACCGGACGGCGCTCCGCGCGGGGTTGGAGTTCAAGGTCCTCCAGGCCACCTACGGCGACCTCGCGACCTACATCCCCGAGGCGCTCCCGCCGCCCGACCTGGCGCCGAGGCGCTACCAGGGGCCCATGGCCTACTGGAGCATCAGCCAGGACCGCTACACCACTGGCGAGGACGTGCACGACATCGGGCACACGGAGGACATCAACCTCGGCTGGGACGCCGAGGTCCACGCCGGGTACTTCGGCAAGACCTTCGGGAGCCTCCAGGACGCGTGGTACTTGGAATTCACGCTCGACAAGGGTTGGCGCCCGCAGAAGGACACCCTCCTGCTCCTCAAGGGCGAGGGACACGGCTTCCTCCAGAACACCGGAGGGCAGGACGTCCTCGGCGTCTTCGAGGGGACCCTCTACAACCAGTCCCTGCCGTGGCAGACGCTCGCGGCGGACCTTCAGCTCTCGGCGGGCTACAGGCTCTTCCCCGAGCACGTGCTCTACATCGGCGGGTTCGACGGCCTGCGCGGGTACCCGAACCACTTCCGCACCGGCAGCGCGAGCTGGGTCTTCTCGGCGGAGGACCGCATCGTCACGCCGTGGCGGCTCTGGGGCATCGCCCAGATGGGGTTCGTGGCCTACGTGGACGCGGGGGCCATCAAGCCCCCCAACCAGCCCTGGAGCAAGACCTACGCCGACGTCGGCGTCGGGCTCCGCATCGGCAACCTCAAGAGCTCCGAGGGCCGTGTCATCGTGGTCTCCGTGGCCGTGCCCCTCGTGAAGGAGCCCGGCGTGGACAACTACCAGATCGTCGTCGGGAACGTGCTCAGGTTCTGAACGACGGTGAGCGATGAGGGATGAGCGATGAGTGTTTCGCTGTTCTGAGATTCCAGCTCAGGGGCCCGATGGGGTTGAGCCTGGAATGACGATGGTCGATGGGGTGTCATCCCGAGGGCTCCTTCGAGGGGAAGTCGGTCTCGGGATCTCGTCTTTCCGATCATCTCGTACAGACAGTTGGGGACCGAGAGCCGACGGGCCCTTTCGCCTTGCGCTACGGACCGACGTGCCTTAAGGTAGTCTCAACTGGGAGGGCCAGATGGAACAGATGGCCGTTCTGAAGAGCATCGACCTCTTCAAGGGACTGGACAGCCTGGAGCTCGTGCAGGTCTCGAAGCTCGTCAAGCACAAGCACTTCGACGCCGGCCAGCAGGTGCTCTCGGAGGGCGAGCCGGGGTTCTCCCTCTTCGCCGTGAAGTCGGGCATCTTCCGCGCCTACATCAAGAGCACCAAGGCCCGGAAGGAGCTCGCCACCTTCGTCGCGGGGGATTCCTTCGGCGAGCTCGCCCTCATCGACCACGCGCCGCGCTCGGCCAGCGTGGAGGCCGAAGTCTCCGGCGAGCTCCTCGAGTTCGATGACAAGGCCTTCGAGGCCCTCCTCAAGTACAGCGAGGACCTCAAGCTTAAGCTCCTCAACAACCTCGTCCGCGA
>JBBIUU010000192.1:0-2360 GCA_037440125.1 Acidobacteriota bacterium | reverse complement strand
CGCCCTTGGCGCCGAGGCGCGCGGCGGCCCAGTGGAGGATCTTCTTCGTCTGGCTCCACCAGCGGTAGGGATAGAGCGCCCAGAGGGGCCAGGCGGCGCGCTCGGGGTAGCGCGCGCGCAGGTAGGCTCGAGGGGGCATCATCAGGTAGCAGACGAGCCTCGCCGGCCCCAGGACGCCGCCCGTGTGGAGGACCTGTCCGACCACCTTCTGCGCGTTCCACGCCGCGGGGTCCAAGTGGAGGCTCTGCGCCTCGGGCGCCAGCGCGTCGAGCACGGACGCCGGCACGGGCAGATCCAGCAGTCGCTTCGCGAGGCCGAGCCCCCTGAAGACGGGCGCCTGGAATCGAGCGGCCCTCGCGAGGTCGACGACCCTCGCCCAGTCGAATCGCTCACCCGCCGCCGACACTACATAGCGAAGATCGAAGAGGACCACGGCCTTCGGTGCGTCACCCGCGTGGTGGAGGAACATGTGGGCGCACAGGAAGACGACGTTCGCCTCAGGCGCCAGCCCCTCGACGGCCAGCCCCCTGTGCACGAAGGCCTCCCGATGCTCCATCAGCCGGCAGGCAACCCCCGCCCATCGTTCGTCGCGCGGAGGCCACACGAGGGAGCCGTGGACCTCGAGCACGGATTTCTTGACGGAGTGATGGAGCTCGGGGAGGTGGTGAGACAACGCCCAGAGGTCGCCGCCGAGCACGAGGCCGGGGCTCGCATAGCCGAGCCGCTTCGCCAGCGCGAAGGCGCGCTCCGATTCGTCCAGGGACGGGAAGAGGACGTCCAGGTCCGACATCGGGCGCAGGTGCGCCTCGGGGTAGGCCCTCAGGGACAGGTGCGCTCCCTTGAGCAGGATGGGATGGAGCCCCTCCCTCACGAACGCCTCCAGAAGGCGGTCGATCTCGTCCCACGAGGAGGCCCAGCCGGCCCGGTAGGCCGTCATGGTCTCTTCGAGCGTCGACCGGGGGCCCGAGCCGAGTCGGGCCGAGCACCCGCTCTCCCGAAGCGCGCGGTACGCCAGCGGGAAGAGGCCGTTGCCCCTCAGCTCGAGCAGGAATTCGTCCCAGGCCGGGCCCTCCAGCCCCAAGACCGTCTCGGGCGTCAGGACGGCCCCGACGAGCCTCGGCCAGGATGACGGGACGTCCTCGAGCTCGCCCAACCCACCACCTCCCCATCCAGCGCCCATTGTAGTCCATCCCCTGAAACGCCCCGCCCCTTGCCATCGAGTCCACACCGCCGCGGAACCCGCCTTACGACGGCAGATTCTCTGAACCCCGTAATCGGGCATCGCTCCCACGATTGGATTCTGGACTCCCTGCGGTCGCCAGAATGACGGGACCGAGGGAGTCGACACCTATCACCACCGCAGTCATTCCGGCAAGCGAAGCGCGTCCGGAATCCGACCCCTCCTGCGTGCCCTTTCCCGAAGGCGACCCGACGGGCGTCGTTTCCCTTGCTCTTGACTATATGTCCGATATGACATATCTTGGGTACGAGGCAACTTCATGAGAAAGCCCCTGGTCTGGTTGCATGGAGAGGTCAAGTCGCCGCCGTTTTCTCCTGCAGCACGTTTAGAAGCAGGCTTCTTGCTCAGTCGCCTACAGGAGGGCGACTCCCTGATGATGCCCAGCTCGAAACCCATGCCGAGTCTGGGGCCGCGTTGTCATGAACTTCGGATTAAGGATGAAAGGCGGGAATGGCGCATCATCTACCGGCTGGACTCCGATGCGGTCCTGATCCTGGAGGTCTTTTTGAAGAAGAGCCGCCAGACGCCGACATCGGTACTAAGCGTCTGCAGGGATAGGATGCATCGCTACGATGAGCTGTGAGGGACCGAAGATGGACAAGAGAAAGGCAAAGAAGCTCGAAGAGAAGGGCTGGAAGGTGGGTTCGGCGGCGAGCTTTCTGGGCCTGAGCCAGGCCGAAGAGGCATTCGTCGAAATGAAACTCGCCTTGGCCGGAAGCCTGCGGGACTACCGTGCCACGCACTCCCTGACGCAGGCGCAAGCCGCACGCGTGGTCGGCTCCAGCCAGAGCCGCGTTGCCAAGATGGAGTCGGCCGACCCTTCGGTATCCTTGGATCTCATGGTCCGGTCCCTGCTCAGCCTGGGCGCGACACCGGCATTTCTCGCGCGAGTCATCAGCGGGGCCTACGTCGTCGGCGAACAGCCAGCAGCCTACAGATCGAGAAGAGAACTCACCCTCAGCAGGGACAAGCCTCGCCCTCGCAAGGCGCCTCGGACCAAGACTTCGTCCCTGTAGGAGCCGTCGCCCGACGGCGACTCTCTTGACCCATCGACCCTCGCGATCGGGCGATCGCTCCTACGATTGGATTCTGGACTCCCTGCGGTCGCCAGAATGACGGG
>JBBIUU010000191.1:0-2401 GCA_037440125.1 Acidobacteriota bacterium | reverse complement strand
GTGCCAGGGCATGGTGATCAAGGACGGGGCCAAGATGAGCAAGAGCCTCGGCAACATCGTGGACCCCGACGACATGATCGAGCGCTACGGGACCGACGCCGTGCGCCTGAACATCCTCTTCCTCTCGCCCCCGTGGGACCAGCTCGACTGGAAGGACAGCGGCGCGGAGGGCTCCTTCCGCTTCCTGAACCGCGTCTACGCCCTCGTGGAAGACCTCGCCGAGGACCTGAAGGGCCCGGTGGAGGAGCCCTCGGGCGAGGTGCCGCCCCTGCGTCGCAAGACGCACCAGACAGTGGCGCGCGTCACCGCGGAGCTCGACGAGCGCCTGAAGATCAACACCGCCATCGCGGGGCTCATGGAGCTCGTGAACGCCATGACCGCCTACCTGGGCGGCTACCGGAAGACGCCCGCCGAGCGCTTCGTCCTCCGCGAGGCCGCCCTGGCGCTCGTGGGCATGCTCTCGCCCTTCTCGCCCCACATCGCCGACGCGCTGTGGGAGATGCTCGGCCAGCGGGGGTTCCTCGTGGACGGCCCCTGGCCCTCCTTCGACCCGGCCATCGCGAAGGAGGACGAGATCACCCTCGCCGTGCAGATCAACGGCAAGGTCCGGGCGCAGGTCACGGTGCCCGCGGACGCCGCCCCCGAGGCGGTCCTCGCGGCCGCCAAGGCCAACGACAAGGTCCTCGCACACCTCGAGGGCAAGCAGCTCGTCAAGGAGCTCGTCGTCCCCGGCAAGATCGTCACGCTGGTCGTGAAGTGAACAGGTGATCGGGTTTTCGGTGCTCGTGCGAGAGGTTTGATTTTGAATATCTCCCCAGCTCTCCGGCTCTCCGGCTCTCCAGCTCGCTCCCTTCGTGGCGCGACCGCCGTCCTCGCGCTCGTGATGGTATTCCTGGGGTGCGGCTACCATCTCCAAGGGACCGGCGGCGCCCTGCCCAGCACGGTGAAGGTCATCGCGGTCCCGCCCTTCAAGCGGGACGTCCCCGTCCTCCAGCTCGACCAGCGCGTCACCGAGGCGGTCACGCGGGAGCTCGCCCAGCGCGCCAAGGTCAGGGTGCAATCCACGCGGGACGGGGCCGACGCGGTGCTGTCCGGGACCATCACGGCCTACTCCGCAGTGCCCCTGTCCTACGACAACTCGGGGCGCGCCAACCGATACCAGGTCACGATGACGGCCAAGATCCAGCTGGTGGATCGGGACGGGAAGACCCTCTTCGAATCGCCGGGCTACCGATTCAGCGAGGTCTACGAGCGCAACAGCAACCCCGCCACCTATATCAGCCAGGAGGTCGTGGCCTTCTCCTCGGTGGCGAACGACTTCGCGCGGGCCCTCGTGTCCAACATCATGGAGGCGGGCCCGGGTGGTCAATGATTCCAAGGGGGTCCACGAGGAGCGCCCCGCCCCGGGGAGCTTCGCCAGGTTCACGCTCGACCCGCGCGGCCTGGTGCGCGAGGAGTTCACCTCGGGCGTCCCCACGCACCGGCAGGCCATCCCCTACGGCGACGTGTGGGACACCTTCTCGGTCCAGGAGTTCCCGAGGGTCCGCGTGGCGCTCCTCGCGGCGCTGACGCTCCTGTGGGCCGGCGCCTTCGCCACCCTGCGCGTCTCGCCCCTCCTCTCCCTGGCCAACGCCGCGGTCTTGGGCGTGGCCTGGGCGCTCGTCGTGCTCAAGGCCCGCGTCGTCACCGTGAGGCTCTTCGACTACGAGGGCTACGAGCTCGCCACCCTCCACGGCCTTCCGGGGCCGGCCTTCGACCAGTTCATGGAGGGGCTCCGCGGCCTGGTGGCGGCGCACCGGTATCCGCTCCAGACGGTCCTCGAGGGGCTCGACCTCGGCCGCTGCGAGATGAAGGGGGCGGTGTCCCGCTGGACGGCGACCTTCCTCTACGACCGCGTGGTCTTCGAGCGGCAGGGCCCGCTGGGCCGACGCGAGAGGGTCTTCCACGCCCTCACGGCGCTCGAGGCGCCCATCCACCTGGCGTGGCGCGTGCCTTGGGCCATCTTCGGCGCCTTGATCTTGGCCACCACCGCCGGGCTCGCCCTGGCCTCCGAGGCCGGGCGAGGTGAGATGCCGGGCCTGTGGGCCTGGTCCGCCGGGTGCGCGGGCGCCGCCCTCGCCCTCCTGTTGGCGTTCGTCGTGCTCGTCGGCGTGGCCGTGGAGGTCTCCTCCGGCACCCATCCCATCCGAACCCCGTACGTGCCGTGGTGGCGCAGGGCCACGCTGAGAGAGGTCCTCGCCTGGTTCGCCCGCCTGGTCCACCTTGCCGACCAGCTCGAAGGCATCCACACCGAGGACTACTGGGAGTTCCACCGCACCAAGCTCAAGGAGCTCCGGGAGGCGGGCTTCATCGAAGACTGGCCCTACCGCTCCGCTCTCGCGCGCCTCAACGCGCAGGAGCG
>JBBIUU010000190.1:0-2504 GCA_037440125.1 Acidobacteriota bacterium | reverse complement strand
TGGTGAGGTCGTACCGGATCTTCCCCGGCAGCTGCCCCGGGTGGGCGTCCACGAGGTCGTCCCATCGGGCCAGGTAGGCGCGCCTCGGATCCCGGCGCGCGATGGAAGCGGCCACCGCCCGGGCACCCGGCAGATGGCGCAGCGCGACGATGGCCCGGATCTGCCTCAGGACGCGCTCCATGTGGTAGCCGCCGAGGACCTCGTCGGCGCCCTGCCCCGAGAGGAGCACCTTCACGCCCGGGGAGGCCTGGGCGCAGAGGTGGAACAGGGGCAGGACGGCCATGTCGGCCACCGGGTCGTCGAGGTGCGCCAGGACGCCGCCGAGGGTCTCGGCGAACCTCGCGGGGGAGATGACCACCTCGTGATAGTCCACCTCGAGGATCTCCGCGACGCGCCTGGCCCACGGCCTCTCGTCGCAGTCGGGCTCTCCCTCGAAGGCCACCGTGTAGGACGCCATGTGGCGCTGGCCCCCGCGGCGAAGGGCCGCGGCCACGGCGGAGGAGTCGAGGCCGCCCGAGAGGAGCACGCCCACCGGCACGTCGGACACGAGGCGGCGCTTGACCGCCGCCTCGAAACGCTCGGTGAAGGTCTCGAGGGCCTGGCGTTCGTCGAGCCGCCTCACGCGCTCGCCCATGGGCAGGGTCCAGTAGGGGGTCACGGAGACGCCCGACGCGTCGACGGTCATGAGGTGACCGGGCGGGACCTTCTTCACGGAGGTCAGCAGAGTCCGGGGCGCGAGGACGTAGCGGCAGGCCACCTGCTCGGCGAGCGCCCTCGGGTCGAGCTCCCTGCTCACCTCGGGGTGGAGCAGGAGGGGCGGGACCTCGGAGGCGAAGACGACGCCCGCCGCCGTGCGGGCCCAGTAGAGGGGCTTCACACCGAGGCGGTCGCGACAGAGCGTGAGGCGCTTCTCTTGGCGGTCCCAGAGGGCGAAGGCCCACATGCCGTTGATGCGGCGCAGACCCTCCCGGCCCCTGAGGATGAGGAGGCGGAGGAGGACCTCCGTATCCGAGCGGGTGGTGAAGCGTTCGCCCTCCCGCTCGAGCTCGGCGCGGATCTCCTGGAAGTTGTAGATCTCACCGTTGTAGGCGATGACGAAGCGCCCGTCGGGGCTCCGCATGGGCTGGGACGCGGCGTCGGTGAGGTCGATGATGGCGAGGCGGCGGTGCCCGAGGGCCACGCCGGGCTCGGACCATTCGCCCTGGCCGTCTGGGCCGCGGTGGGCGAGTCGCCTGGCCATGGCGCCCATCCGCCCGGCGTCCACCGGGTGCGCGTCGCCGAAGGCTACCTCACCGCAGATGCCGCACATCTCAGCTTCTCCTGGTGGCGTTCGGGCCGAAGGCGGCGGGGCTCAGCTCCAGCTGCCCTCGAATCGGCAGACTTTGGCGCCCTTGCACACGCACGTCACGTGGTCGAGCTTCACGGTCTTGGCCCCGGAGAGCTCCCACGTCCGGACGATCCACCCCGCGATCCGCTCGCAGAACTCCGGGGCGGGTTCGCCGAAGTCCCTCAGCTCCACGTTGGCGAAGCCGGCGCCGCTCTCGGTGACCACCATCTGCCCCCGGTCGTAGAAACTGGTGAAGATGACCGAGGCCTTCGAGATGATCCACTGGGGCGACCCCACCTTGAACACGAGCTTGTAGACCGTGGTGTGCGCGTAGTCGGCGGAGGCCCGGCCCATCTGGGTGACGACGTCGGGCATCCGCGCGCCGAACTCCGCCTTCGAGCCCTTCATGATGCCGAGGAGGAAGGAGACGGGGTACCACGCGGAGGCCAGGATGGGGGACTCCAGCCGCTCGCGGTCCTCCGGCTCCAGACGGGCAGCGACCTTCGCCATGCCCTCCTCGCCGAACGTCTCCTTCACGAAGCGGATCGATGCGAGGACCGCCGTCCCCTTGACCTGGGTCTTCATGGCCTCTTCTCTCCCGCCCGACGGGTGCCCCCCCACCTCGCGGCCCGGGCGGACCGCGGTCATCGGGTGCCCTTACTGTAAACCACCCGCAATCAAAGCGCGAGGCCCCCCGAGGGGAGCCCCGCGTTGCCTTTCCGACCTGTGGCGTGTGTGGGTCGGGTCAGGCCGCCGGCCCGGCCGTCTGGTCCCTCTCCGCGAGGAACCAGTAAAACAGGTGGCCCAGGCCGATGATGGCGATGAACGCGCCCCAGATGGCCATCTTGTCGCCGACGGAGACCCACAGGGCGAGCGCCAGTCCGGCTCCGATGAAGAGCAACTTGATCCCTCGGTAGAGGGAGCCCCTGCGGCCGCAGCCGTTCGAGCCACCCGCGGGCTCCACGGGGAGAGGGACACCTTTCTCGATGGCCGCGAGGCGCTCCTGGTTCCTCATGACCTGCTTCCTGTGGTCGACGAACAGCGCGGCGCACGTGATGATGACGGCCGTGGCCATCCCTCCGACGATCGCTACGATGGGAATGATGTTGGCATCCATGGGTGACCTCCTCGTTCACCCCCTTGGACGGAGGGGATGCGCAATCGGTTTCAGGGGGGG
>JBBIUU010000189.1:0-2586 GCA_037440125.1 Acidobacteriota bacterium | reverse complement strand
GACGCGATGCGGCTTGGCCCCCCACCGACTCCGGTGGGTAGAGAGGGCGGTCACGCCGGGCGCACGGAATCTGTGGAGAACAGAATGAGACGAAGACAGACCTTCCCGATCCCCGCAGCGCTCGCGGCTGCCGCGCTCTGCCTCTGCACCCTCGCCTCGTGGGCGGGGCTCAACGAGTGGACCACCGCCGGCCCCTGGGGCGGCGTCACCTACAGCGTGGCGGCCGACCCGTCCGCCCCCGGCACCCTCATCGCCACTTCCGGCACCGGTATCTACCGGAGCACCGACGGAGGGACCCACTGGGCCCACATCACGGCGGGCGTCCCCTCCACCAGCTTCGGGTGCTCCGTCGCCTCGCCGGGACCGCCCGTGGCTCTCTACGCAGGCGGCATCGGAGTCTACAAGAGCACCGACGGCGGGCTCACCTGGAGCTCGGCCAGCGCCGGGCTACCCTCGGGGTACATCAACTACCTGGCCGTGTCGCCCGCCGACGGGCAGACCCTCTTCGCCTGCCCCGCCAACGGAGGCCTCTACGTGACCGCCGACGGGGGCGGGACGTGGACGGCCACGGGCTCGGGCCTCGGGACCAAGTCGGTCCGCCTGCCCATCTTCCTCCCGGGCAATCCGGCCGTCATGTATGCGGGAGCTGGCCCGGGCGGCGTCTACAAGAGCGTGGACGGGGGCGCCACATGGAACGCCGTCGGCCCGGTCATGGCGTCGATTCCCGTCTATACGCTCGCCTTCGATGCCGCGAACTCGCAGATTCTCTACGCGGGCTCGGCGAGCTACTCGGGCTCCCTCTGGAAGAGCCTGGATGGTGGCGCCACCTGGGCCACGGCGAACGCCGGCCTCGGGGGCCCGGACGTGGCGTGCGTGGCCTCCCTCTCGGGCAAGCTCTGGGCGGCCACGAGCACGGGGCTTTACGTGAGCTCCGATGGGGCGGCGAGCTGGACGGCCGCCGGCACCGACCTCCCCCAGGCGTGGAACGGCCCGATCACCGGCGTGCCCTATTCGGCGCAGACGCTCCTCGCCATGACGTTCGGCCTGGGGCTCATGCGGAGCACCGACGGGGGGACGACCTGGACGCAGGCCGCGGAGGGGATCTCGGGCTGGCAGGTCTTCGACGTCATCGCCACCACGGCTTCCCCCTCCAAGCTTTACTGCATCGGGGACCCCGGCCTGCCCTACGTGAGCACCGACGACGGTGGGAGCTGGACGCGCGTGAGCGAAGGCCTGTCCGCACGGAGGCGGGGGATACGCCTCGTCTCGGCGCTCACCGATCCCCAGCGGCTTTACATGTCCACCGACGGCAACGGGATCTTCCGGAGCACCGACGGCGCCACGTGGTCATCGACGGCCGGGCCGCCGCCCGAGTACGGCTACGGTCTTGCCGTGGATCCCACCGACGCAAGGATCGTGTACGCGGGGGGCAACCACAGGGTCATGAAGAGCACCGACGGCGGAGACAGCTGGGCCGACATCACGGGTGACCTGCCGAACACCTGGTACATGGACGTGGTGGTGGATCCGACGTCACACCTCACCGTCTACCTGGCCTCCCAGGGCGGCGGCGTCTTCAAGAGCACGGACGGCGGCGGCACGTGGGGCAATATCAGCGCGGGCCTTCCCCAGCAGACCGTCAACGCGATCCTCCTCGACCCGTGGACGCACACCACGCTCTATGCGGGGACCGGCTCGGCCGGCCTCTTCAAGACCACCGACGGGGGCGCCACCTGGACCCCCCTCGCCGGGAGCCCGCAGTACTTCTCGTGGGGTGGAGGCCTCGCGGCGGATCCCCGGACACCCGGGACCCTCTACGCCGCCGCCCGGAGCATCGACGTCTTCAAGAGCGCCGACTGGGGAGCCACCTGGCAGGCCATCAACGCCCCCGGGCTCCTCGCCAAGAGCTTCTACGGCATGACCGTGGACGGGAACGTGAGGGGCCGGATCCACGTGGCCGCCTACGGCGCGGGCATCTGGTCCATCGACCCGTGCACGCAGATGACGTGCACTGCCGCGGTCCCGACGGCGGCCTCCACCGGCGCGTCCACGACCTTCTCGGCGACGCCCTCGTGCGGAGAGACCTACGCCACCTACGACTGGGACTTCGGCGACGGCTCGGCGCACTCCGCGCTCCAGAGCCCCAGCCACACCTACGCTTCTCCGGGGGCCCGGACCTGGAGCGTCACGGTCACGGTGGGCGCCCAGACGAGCTCCCGATCGGGGACGGTGAACGTGGTGAACCCGCCGGTCGTCACCTCCATGAAAAAGGTGGCGCCGCCCTTCAAGTTCGTGGTGGCGGGAAGCAACCTGCAGAGCGGCATCAGACTCTATATCGACGGCGTGGAATGGAACAGCGTCGTGTGGAAGAAGAGCACGAAGGTGCAGGTCACCGGCGGGGCGAGCCTGAAAGCCGCGGTCCCCAAGGGCGTGGTCAAGACCTTCCGGCTCGTGAACGCCGACGGCGGCGAGGCCACCACGACCTTCAACTGGTAGAGATAGCGACCGAGTCGTTCTCCTTCAACAAAGAAGAGGGGCCGGGATTTCTCCCGGCCCCTTTCGTGTGCTTCCCAGGTCGAGCGAACT
>JBBIUU010000188.1:0-2705 GCA_037440125.1 Acidobacteriota bacterium | reverse complement strand
CCCCGGTTGTCCCCCATGTTCGCGAAATTGAAGGGCGCGTCGCTGTAATTGGCGGTCGTGAAGGCGCCGTCCTTCGACTGGGCGTCGCCGGTCTTGACCTTGAAGTGGTAGGTCGTGTTCTGGTCCAGCCCCGTGAGCGTCAGCGCGTGGCTCGCGCTCGGGAGCCCCTCCGAAAGCTTGCGGTCGTACTTGCCTGCCTTGGGGCCCCAAACCACCGTGCCCACCTTCGCCCTGTCGGTGGTCCAGGTGATCGTGACCGTGGAGCCGGAGATCTTCCCCACGTCTGGGCCCGACAGGATGTGGCTTCCCTCCGGCACCTGAGCCGCGGCCGCCGTGGGGGCCAGGAGCGACAGCGCGAGGGCCCCGACGAGCATCGCCACGGTCCACGCCGAATACCCCGAACCTCTCGTCAGAGCCTGTGTTCCCATGGGACCCCCCTTCGGACGATGTGAGTCCTGTCTTTCCGCCTGGCTCGCGCAGAACCTCAGGGCCTATCGGCCCAAGATCCAGAATGTCAGCGGGACGACGGCCCCGCCGAGCAGGATGTTGGCGAAGGTCACCGCAGAAGCCATCTCCCCCTCGCACTTGTACCTCACGGCGAACACGGGCCCCAACACGGCGCTGGGCAGGGAGGCCACGAGCACGAGGATCTGCCGCTCCAGGTCGCCGAGGCCGAAGAGGACCGCCTGCCCGTAGGCGAGGAGCGGCTGCAGCCCCATCTGGAGCAGCGCGGAGACCGCCACGAGCGGGAGGATGGCCCCTAGCGAGGGCACCTCGATCTGGAGCCCCAGGATCAGGCACGCCAGCCCGGCGAGCGTCCCGTCGACCATCTTCGCGGCCTCCAGGATGGGCGCGAACTCCGGAGAGCCCAAGGGGAGGTGGAGCTGGGAGGCCGCCAGGCCGAGGACGACGGCCGCGAAGATCGGGGAGCGGAAGTACTGGAGCGCGGTCGCCTTCGCCGAGCCGGAGCTCCCGGACGCCTCCCCGAAATGCATGGCCACGAGGGGACAGAGGATGAAGATGGGCAGGCCCACGGCGAGCTCGCTGATCAGGATGGCCTCCGTCATGGCCTCGGGGTCGTGGGGGAAGGTGTACTGGATCATGGGGTAGCCGAGGAGGCTCGAGGAGCCGAAGGCGGAGACGATCATGAGCGCGCCGGTCTTCGGGCGGCTGAGGCCCATGAGCTTCGCGACGGCCCACGCGGCGAGCAGGGTGCCCAGGCCGGCGCCCAGCATGGCCGCGATGGGAAGGACGTGCCGGGCGGCGGGCGGATGCCTGAGGAGCTGGAAGAAGATGACCCCGGGCAGAACCACCGAGGTCATGAGCCTGGCGAGGAGGGGAACATCGGCTTTCGCCACGACGCCCTTCCGCTTGAGGAACACGGCGAGCACCACCACCAGGGCGAAAGCGATGATCGTCTCGAGGATATGGAGATCCGCCTGGGTCATTCTCCCCCCCTCGACCCGCCCGCATGGGCCTGCCGAATCGCACCTCGCGATGAAACCTCTGGAAACCTCGACGCCGCTGATCCGCGGAGGCGGAGGCACCAGAAAGTCGTCATCGTCTGTCCTTCTGAGCACATTATACCGCCGGTCGACTTCGGCGCGACCCCACTCGCGAGCCGCCCACCCGACAGCCTTCGGGGGAGAGTGTAAGGTCCGGCCCCGCTCAGGCCATAACCCAGACAGCGCGCCGGGATGCCCGCCGTCCTCCCCAGGCTTTGGCCCCTCGATTGCAGGTCGGGAGCGTCTCGCTGCCCGGGGGGCTGGCCTCGAAGCCCCCGCAGCGTCCACAATGGTGTCCTGGTCCGGTCCATCTCTCAGCGAAGGAGCCAAGCATGGTCCGAAAGTTGTTCCTCCCCCTCCTCATCCTCCCGGTCCTCGCGGCGTGCGGCGGCACGCAGGGCACCACCGTCGTCGTCGTGGACGTCGACAAGGTCGCCCAGAGCTCCGCCCGCGCCAAGAAAGCCATCGCCGACGTGGAAGCCTTCGCCAAGGCGGTGGAGGACAAGATGAACGAGACCGGCGCTCAGATGCAGCAGGCCGCGCGTGACCCGCGCAGGACGCCGCAGGAGCTCCAGGGTATGCAGGCGCAGTGGGGCCAGCTCCGGCAGGAGGCGGTCTCCCAGGTGGACGCGCGCAAGCAGGCCGCCGAGCAGGAGATCCACGCCGCCATCGGCGAGGCCCTGAAGACCCTGGGCCGCGAGAAGGGGTGGGACGTGGTGGTCCGCAAGGGCGACCAGTCCGCGCTCTGGGCCCGCGATACCCTCGACGTGACCGATCTCGTCGTCAAGAGGATGGACGCCCAGGCGCCGGCACCAGCGCCCTGACGCCTCGAGGTGTAAGGTCCGTCGGCCGGCCCGCATAAGTGCTCGAGGAAGGCATGGACGACGATGACCGGAAACTGCTCGAGCGCATCCAGCGGGGGGACGGAGAGGCCTTCGGGCTCCTCTTCGACCGCACCCACCTCTGGCTCCTGCAGTGCGTCATCTTGCCCCGGGTGGGCCAGGCTGACGCGGAGGACGTGCTCTCCGAGACGTTTCAGGCAGCCCTCGGGGCGGTCGGTTCCTTCGAGTGGCGCGGAGTGGGCCTCCTCCACTGGCTGGCGGCCATCGCGCGCCGGAAATCCCTCGAGCGGTGCCGGCAACGGTCCCGCGCACCCGAACCCCTGGACGACTTCCTCGGCGCCCTCGACCTCGCCGACGA
>JBBIUU010000187.1:0-2729 GCA_037440125.1 Acidobacteriota bacterium | reverse complement strand
GTGGCGATGCGCTGGAGGAGCTTCTGGGCCATCTCGGGGTGGACGATCTCGCGTCCCCTGAATCGGACCGTGATCTTGACCTTGTCGCCGTCCGAGAGGAACTCCTCGATGTGCCGCTTCTTGACCTGGAAGTCGTGCTCCTCGATCTTGGGACGGAGCTTGATCTCCTTCACGACGATCTGCTTCTGCTTCTTACGGGCCTCGGTGGCCTTCTTCTTCTCGTCGTAGAGGTACTTCCCGTAGTCGATGATGCGGCAGACGGGAGGCACGGCCGTGGGGGCGATCTCCACCAAGTCCAGCCCCTTGCCCTCGGCGATGACCATGGCCTCTTCGGGGGTCATGATGCCGAGCTGCTCGCCATCGTCGCCGATCACGCGGATCTGGCTGATCCGGATCTGGCGGTTGACCCTGGGTCCTCGGTTTACGGTCGCTTCTCTGATAGCACCCTCCTCAATCCAGCTCCAGGGTCCTCGCCCCGGCCTTCTCCAGGGCGAACGCCTGGAACGCCTTGGCGTCCATCACGCCCTTGTCCCCTCCGGCGCGGGTCCTGAGGGCCACGGCGCCAGCCTCCAGCTCCCGGTCCCCTACGACGAGCATGTAGGGAACCTTCTGCAGCTGGGCCTCACGGACCTTGTACCCGGTCTTCTCGGGCCTCGAATCGACGCTTACACGAAGGCCCGCGGCCGAGAGATCCCTAGCCACAGCTTCACAGTATGCCACATGTCGGTCCGCTATGGGAAGTAGGCGGACCTGCTCGGGCGCCAACCAGAGGGGGAAGGCCCCCTTGAAATGCTCGATCAGGATGCCCACGAAACGCTCCATGGAGCCGAAGGGCGCGCGGTGGATCATGACCGGGCGGTGGGGCCGGTTGTCGGGCCCGATGTAGGTCAGGTCGAAGCGGATGGGCAGGTTGTAGTCCACCTGGACCGTGCCGAGCTGCCACTCGCGCCCGATGACGTCCTTGACGATGAAGTCGATCTTGGGGCCGTAGAAGGCCGCCTCGCCCGGCTCCTCGGAGAAGGGGACGCCCAGGGTCTTGGCGGCGTTGCGGCACGCCGCCTCGGCCTTGTCCCAGTTCTCCGGCGTGCCCGTGTACTTCCCCGAATCGGGGTCGCGCAGGCCCACTCGCACGCGGTAGTCCGACATGCCCAGGGTCGCGAGGATGATCTTCACGAGCGAGAGGCAACCCAGGACCTCGTCCGCCACCTGGTCCTCGGTGCAGAACAGGTGGGCGTCGTCCTGCGTGAAGCCGCGGACGCGGGTCATCCCGTTGAGTTCGCCGCTTTGCTCCCAGCGGTACACGGTGCCGAACTCCGCCAGTCGCACGGGGAGGTCGCGGTAGCTGTGGGGCTGGGACGCGAAGATCTTGATGTGGTGCGGGCAGTTCATGGGCTTGAGGAGGAAGCCGTCGAAGAGGGCCTCGTCGGGCAAGACGCGGTCCTCGCCGATGATCTGGCGCCCCGCGCGCTCGTTCACGCTGGAGGCCAGCTTGGCGGAGACCGCCTCCACGCGGCGCACCATCTCGGAGCAGGAGCAGTCGCTCGCGAGCGCCTCGGTGAGGGACTCGGGCGCCACGATGGCGGGGAACTGGGAGTCCTTGTAGTAGGGGAAGTGCCCGGACGTCTTGTAGAGCGAGAGCTTGCCGATGTGCGGTGTGAAGACCTGCGAGTAGCCCTGCTTCGTCAGCTCGGCGCTGATGAAGCTCTGGAGCTCCTGCCGGATGATGCTCCCCGCGGGCGTCCAGAGGATGAGACCCGAGCCCACGTCCTCGTCGATGTGGAAGAGACGAAGCTCCTTGCCCACCTTGCGGTGGTCGCGCTGCTTGGCCTCCTCGAGGCGCTTCAGGTGCTCCTCGAGCTCCTTCTTGCTGAAGAAGGCGGTGGCGTAGATGCGCTGGAGCTGCTTGTTCTTCTCGTTGCCGCGCCAGTAGGCGCCGGCCACGGAGAGGAGCCTGAAGGTGCCTGGCCTGATCTTGCCGGTGGAGGGCACGTGGGGCCCGCGGCAGAAGTCGTTGAAGGTGCCCTGGCGGTAGATGGAGACGGGCTCATTCTGGCCGCGCTCGAAAGCGAGCTCGGACTTGTAGGGCTCCTGCTCCTTGTCGAAGAGGGCCTTGGCCTGCTCCCAGGGCATCTCCTCGCGGCGGATGGGCGTGTCGCGGGCGACGATCTCGCCCATGCGGGCCTCGATGGCCTGCAGGTCCTCGGCGGTGAAGCCTCTGTCGCGGTCGAAGTCGTAGTAGAACCCGTTCTCGATGACCGGGCCGATGGCGATCTTCGCCTCGGGGAAGAGCTCCTTCACGGCGTTCGCCATGAGGTGCGCGCAGGAGTGGCGGTAGACGTTCAGGGCCTCGGGCGAGCGGTCCGTGAGGAGCTCGAGCCTGACGTCGGCGGCGAGGGGGACGTAGGCGTCCACGAGGCGGCCGTCCACCTTGGCCGCGAGGCAAGCCTGGGCCAGGCGCGGCGAGATGCTCTCGCCCACCTGCAGGGGCGTCGTCCCGGCGGGGTAGGGCCGCTTCGTGCCGTCGGGGAGGATGACGCTGATTTCCGACACGCAACCCTCCTAAAGACTTCGGGAGCAGGACCTCGGAAGCCGGGAGCGGAACCTCGGCTTCCTGCTTCCTGCTCCCCGCATCCGTGCGAAAAGGGTGGTAGGCGCGAGCGGGATCGAACCGCTGACCTCTACCGTGTCAAGGTAGCGCTCTCCCATCTGAGCTACGCGCCTGCACGAGC
>JBBIUU010000186.1:0-2827 GCA_037440125.1 Acidobacteriota bacterium | reverse complement strand
TCTCCATCCGTAGTCCAGGGAGGCGTCGTGGAAACGCCCGACGACGAGCCGAAATAGACGTACACCCGGCCAAACCGGCTGGGTAATCCGGGATGGTAGTGCGCTCCGATGATGATGTCCGCGTAGCCGTCACCATTCACATCCCCAGCCGTCCCCGCCGAGATTCCGAAGCAGACCTCCTCCAGGCCGCCCACTGCGGTCCATGCTGGGGCGGCCGAAAGTCCCGTGGATGACCCATGGAAGACGAATGCCTTGCCTTCCCGCCAGAAAGCTTGGTCCCAGTAGATGGCCGTGACGATCACGTCGGCATAGCCGTCCCCGTTCACATCCCCTGCGGTCCCCACGGACCACCCGAGGTAGGCACCTACCTGGTCGCTCTCGGAGGTCCAATCCGGCGTTGCGGACGGACCACCAGGTCCGCCGTAGTAAACGTGCGCCCGGCCCTCTTGGGACTGGTCGCCCGAATAGTAGGGCGCGCCGACGATCATGTCCGAATAACCGTCTCCGTTCACGTCGCCTGCGCTCCCCACCGAAAACCCGTACTCCGCGTTGGCTTGGTTGCTTTCGGCAGTCCAAAGGGGGGCGGGGGAGACCCCGGAGGCGGTTCCCAGGAATAGGAACGCGCAGCCCTCCGAGAGTTCTCCGTTGCTGTAGTAGGGCGCCCCGACGATCACGTCGGAACGGCCGTCACCGTCCACATCGCCCGCCGAGCGAACGCAGAAACCGAACTGGGCCGAGGCTCGATTGCTCTCGTAGGTCCAGCACGGAACGGCCGCCAGCCCAGAACCGCTCCCGAGATAGACGGAGGCTTGACCCTCTGAGTCCTCGCCGTTGCTGTGGTAGGGTGCGCCGACGATCACGTCGGAGAACCCGTCCCCGTTCACATCGCCCGCCGTTCCCACCGAATAGCCGAGGTAGGCCCCCGCCTGGTCGCTCTCGACCGTCCAGGCCGGCGAGGTCGCCAGTCCCGAGGCGCCGCCGTAATAGACGCAGACGCGGCCCTCGTCCACCTGGCCGCTGTCGTAAACCGGCGCCCCAACGATCACATCGGAATAGCCGTCGCCGTTCACGTCGCCCGCCGTGCCGACGGAGAACCCGAACTGGGCCGAATCCTGGTCCCCCTCGGCGGTCCAGGAGGGGCTCGTGAGGAGCGCCTCGACGGTCACGGGCCACGACGGGGCGCGGTCGAAGAGAAACGCGAGTTCGCCCGCCAGTGTGGAGGTGCCGACCATTCTCACCCCGAGAGGTCGGCCCCCCGAATCGGTACCCCGCAGGTCTCCCAACCGGAGGATGGCGGGCCCCACGGACCCGCACGAGAACTGGATGGCTCTGCCATCTGAGGAGAACGCCGGGTGCAGGTCGCCGCCCAGACGGAAGGCCACCTTGGAGCCCTCGCCCTCCCCGGCGCCCGGCCTCTCGAGCTCCCACCGGAGACGGAGGCCCTCGGGCGCGTTCTCGATCCGCAGGGAACGGCCCTCGACACGATAGAGCGCGCCTGAGCCCTCGATCCTGGGGAGGGCCGGTCCCCGGCTCGCTTGCTCGCTCTCCGCCTCTCGCGGTCCGATATCGGCCGCCCAGACCCACCGAGGTCCGCTGCCGGTCCTGGGCACGACCCGGAGACACCCGGGCGCGAAGTACGTCCTGAATCCGTTGCCGCGGTTCGGCGCCTGATAGGCCGAGGCCACCTCGTCGAACGGCGTCCTCGACTGCCACGTGATCTCGTACTCCGAAGCGGCGAGGTTCCGCTCGACCGCTGAGAGCCAGCCCGCGTCCTCGTCGGGTGACTGCGCCCCCGCCGGGGTGGACGCCAGGAAGGAACAGGCCGTGATCAGGCATAGGGTCACGAGGATGAGACGCCTTCGACACGACGGCCGCGATGCCGCCTGCAGAGCTGACATATTTCACCCCTCCTCACAGAAAAAAAACAAAAAGCGAGAATCCCCTTGCTGGAGACAACATAGGGTGCTCCCTCCCAGCCTGCAACGAACGGAGACCCCGGTCGGAATCGAGGGGGCTTCCCACCCGAGCTCAAAGACCCGAAAAGCGGTATCCTTTCTTATCGGAGCACGCCACATGGAGACCCGCGACAACCCGTCGGCAAGCGTGGTCATGGAGTTCCTCGGGCGGTGGTCGAAACTCACGATCGTCGCGGCGGGGGTGATCCTCGTCCTGCTACTCGGCGTGGCGGACTACCTCTCTGGGGACGAGAATCCGGTTCTTCATCTTCTACTGGCCGCCCATCGCCATGGTCGCGTGGTTCGTAGGCCGCCGTTGGAGTTACGGGCTGGCAGGCTTCGCGGGCCTGACCTGGCTGGCCGCGAACTGGGCGGACGACTTCGCCTACGAGGACCCTAGCGTCACCCTCTTCAACCTCGCGGTGAACTGCGCCTCCTTCGCGCTCCTCGGGTACGTCGCCTCACGCTTGCGGGCCTACATCGTGGTAGAGCAGTCGGCGGCTCGCACCGATTTCCTCACGCAGGCCGCCAACAGCCGGGCCTTCATCGAAGCCCTGACGGCCCAGGTGGCGAGGAGCCAGCGGTCCGGTGAGCCCTTTGACGCTGGTCGCACCCGCGCTGAAATGGATGGACCGCCCTCCGTGTTTGTGAGCACAATGCGCTCATTTGAGCTTGTCCGGGGAGCGACGGAGCCGGTCGGCGGCGGTGACGTCTGTCTCGGAATCGGGAGGAGCGAGGCGTGGGATCGGCCGAGACGCCCTTGCACCTCCTCCGAGGCCGGAGCGCAGGGGAGACGCCTTCCGGGCAGTATGGGAATGACGCGATGCGGCTTGGCCCCCCACCGACTCCGGTGGGTAGAGAGGGCGGTCACG
>JBBIUU010000185.1:0-2926 GCA_037440125.1 Acidobacteriota bacterium | reverse complement strand
TGGACCACAACACCCTGCAGGTGGGCTTCGAGAACGCCGACGACCACCGCTACCTCCAGACGGTGGCGGCGAGGTACGGCGTCCACTTCAGCAAAGCCGGCAACGGTATCTGCCACCAGGTGCACCTAGAGCGCTTCGGCGTTCCCGGAAAGACCATGCTGGGCTCCGACAGCCACACCCCGACGGCCGGAGGCATCGGCATGATCGCCATCGGCGTGGGCGGCCTCGACGTGGCCGTGGCCATGGGCGGCGGCGCCTTCTACATGCCCCGGCCCAAGGTCGTGAAGGTGAACCTCGCGGGCAAGTTCCAGCCCTTCGTGTCCGCCAAGGACGTGATCCTCAAGCTCCTCTCGATCATGACCACCAAGGGCAACGTGGGCAAGATCGTGGAGTACGGCGGCCCCGCCATGGCGCACCTCTCGGTCCCCGAGCGCGCCACGATGGCCAACATGGGCGCCGAGCTCGGCGTCACCACCTCGGTCTTCCCGAGCGACGAGCAGACCCGCGCCTTCCTCAGGGCCCAGAAGCGCGAGAGCGCCTGGATGCCCCTCGCGGCGGACGCGGACGCCACCTACGACCAGGTCATCGACATCGACCTCTCCGCCCTCGAGCCCATGCTCGCCATGCCCCACAGCCCCGACAACATCGGCACCGTGAGCAGCCTGAAGGGCCAGAAGGTCCACCAGGTCTGCATCGGCTCGTGCACCAACTCCTCCCTGCGCGACCTCGTGGTCGTGGCGGAGATGCTCAAGGGCAGGCACGTGCAACCCGACGTGGAGCTCGTCATCGCCCCCGGCTCCCGCCAGGTGGAGATGGAGGCCGCCCAGCGGGGCCTCATGACGACCTTCCTCCTCGCCGGCGCCCGCATCGCCGAGACGGCCTGCGGCTTCTGCATCGGCTCGGGCCACGCGCCGGGGTCGGGCGAGGTGTCGGTCCGCTCCAACAACCGCAACTTCAAGGGCCGCTCGGGCACGGCCGACGCCATGGTCTACCTGGCCAGCCCCGAGACGTGCGTGGCGTGCGCCCTCACCGGCGAGTTCACCGACCCCCGGACCCTCGGCATCGCGGAGCCCGCCTTCGCCCTGCCCGAGGCCTTCGCCATCGACGACTCCATGGTCCTGGTGCCCCCGGCCGACGGCCACGCCGTCGAGGTCGTGCGCGGCCCGAACATCGGCGAGCCCCCGAAGACGGAGCCCCTCGCGGACAAGATCGACAAGCCCGTCCTGCTGAAAGTGGGGGACAAGATCACCACGGACCACATCATGCCTGCGGGGCAATACCTGAAGTACCGCTCGAACATTCCGAAGTACGCCGACGTGGTCTTCATCGGCGTGGACGCGAACTTCGCGCAGCGCGCGAAGGAGCTGGGCGGGGGATTCGTCGTGGCGGGCGATTCCTACGGCCAGGGCTCCTCCCGCGAGCACGCCGCCATCTGTCCCAGCTTCCTGGGCGTGAAGGCCGTCTTCGCCAAGGCCATCGAGCGCATCCACAAGGCCAACCTCGTCAACTTCGGCATCCTCCCGCTCATCTTCGCGGATTCCGCGGACTACGAAAAAATCCAGCAGGGAGACAAGTTTTCCATCGGCGACCTCCACAAGGCCCTCCAGAACGGCAAGGTTCTTGACGTGAAGGATGAAACCCAGGGCTTCACCTTCAAGGTCAAGGTGGACGTGACCGATCGCCAGGCCGCGATTCTCAAGGACGGCGGGCTGCTGAACCACATCGCGAAACAGTCGAAGTAGAGGGAAATTCCGCAACGGAGAGGGGGCGGGCTTCCGGGCCCGCCCTCGTTCTTTTTGAGGGAGAGGGGATTAGGGCAGAAAACCGATGCAAGAACCGGCACCCGCCGGTGCAGCGGGGGAGTCTCTTACTTCTGCTGCGCCTCGGCCCACTGCCCGAGGAGCATCCCCACGACGATGAGGAGGCCGCCGAGGGCGCCCTGGAGCCCCAGGACCTCGCCGCCCACGACTACCGCGAAGAGCCCGGCGAAGACGGGCTCGAGGGTGAAGATGAGGGCCGTCTGGAGCGCCGAGAGGTAGCGCTGGAAGGTGGTCTGCGCCCAGTAGGCGATGGCCGTGGCGAAGACGGCCGTGATCCCGATGCCCCAGAGGGTTGCGCGAGGGATGGGCAGGAGGTGGGGGATTTGCGGGATGGAGAAGGTCCACGCGAGCAGGGCCACCGTGGCGACCTGCACGATGACGAGCGCGCCCGTGTCGTGGCGCTTCGCCATCGTCGATGTCAGCAGGAGGTGGATGGCGTAGACCACGGCGCAGCCCAGGCTGAGAAGGTCCCCCCGGTTCACCGCCCCCGTCCCGCCTTGGAGGGAGAGGAGCGCCAGGCCGAGTGTCGCGAGGGCCACGGCCGCCCAGGCGACAGGGCGGGGGAGGCGCCTGAAGAGCACCGCCTCGAAGACGGGGGTCAGCACCACGAAGAGCCCCGTGATGAACCCGCTGTTCGCCGCGCTCGTGTAGAGGAGGCCTAGGGTCTGGAGGGCGTACCCCGAAAAGAGCGCCGTGCCCATGAGGACCCCGCCCACGAGCGCCCCGCGGTCGAGGTTGCGCAGCCGGCGGCTCAGGAAGGGGAAGACGAGGAGGAACCCGAGCGTGAATCGGATGGCGAGGAAGGGGAAGACCGGGTAGCCCGCCACCGAGTCCTTCACGAGCAGGAACGACCAGCCCCAGATGGCTGTCACCGCCGTGAGCGCGCCCACCGAGACCCAAACCGGGGGGGTATGGTTCGCGGATTGTGACTTACTCACTGTGGACACGGCGCACTCCATCCCGTCCCGCGCGCTCTGTTCCTCTCCCTTCGCCCTCGCAGGCACCCCAGATTCCAGCTCAGGGGCCCGCTGGGGGAACCGCCTGGAATGACGTTGTATGGGGCGTCATCCTGAGGGCTCGGTGGAGGGGCAGTCAATCTCAGCCGT
>JBBIUU010000184.1:0-2937 GCA_037440125.1 Acidobacteriota bacterium | reverse complement strand
AGACGTTAGACGATAGACGCAAGACGTGAGACGAAAGAGAAGAGGGGCCCTGCGGGGCCCCTTTTCTTTCGGACCGACTGGACCGACGATCTGGCGCCCGCTGGCGCCGCTAAACCATGGGAGTCCCTTGCGTGAAGAACGCCACGACCCGATCGGCCTCCCCCTCTCGGCCGGCGGGCACCGGCACGCGGACCGTGTTGGACTGCCGGCCCGTCCTCGAGGGATAGGAGTAGGTGAAGGCGACGAGGAGGGACTCGTCCCGTTCGAGGCTCACGTCGTCCAGTCGGGAACCCGCCATGTTCCAGTTGTGCAAGGCCCGGTTGAGGTAGACGCCCGTCCTCGCGATGCGGGCCTCCCCCAGCCGGGACTCGTTGCTGCGGTGGGCGAGGTAGATGCTGAGCGCCGCGACGCACCCGATGAGCGCGATGAGCCCCAGCATGACGAAGAACACCGCCCGGCCTCCGTCCCCGCCGAAGATGAGGAAGAGGATGCCGAAGAAGAGCGCGAACCCGCCGACGATGCAGAAGAGGACGAACTTGAGCTGGCGGTCGCGCCCGTACTCCGCCTCGGTGTAGCGGCGCCATTCCTCAGGCGAATAGGTCCAGCGCACGACGAGCTCCTCCCCCGAGAGGATCTTGCGGAGCGTGAAGCCGCGGAAGAGGAACACCAGGGCCCCGATGCCGCAGCACATGGCCGCGAATCCCGAGAGGCAGGCGATGCCGAAGCCGCCGTTCATGCCGTCCATGAAGAGGAGCGGGAGCACGACGCCGAGGAGCGCCAGGCCCCCGACGCCGGCCCAGATCAGAGCATTGCGGAATTGCGGATTCACAGCCTCTCCCCCCTCTCTTCAGCCAGGGTACTCGGCGTTTCGCCGAAGAGGCCCAAGGCCGCGTCCCGACGCCGGTGGGCCTAATGCGCGGAAGGCGAGCGGGCCGAACCGGAGGCGTACCCGGAGGGTACGTTGAGAATTCGGACCGCGAGCCTGACAAAGCAGGAGGTCCGCCGCCGTCGGCGCCCTACGGACGCCGGTCGTCGTTCGTCTTCGTGAACCTCACCCCCAGCACCTTCTTCTGGTCCTGCAGGCTGCTGAAGTCCACCGCCGCGTCGACCTTGGCCCGGTCGAAGGTGCAGTAGACGTGCACGGTCCAGCGGTCGCCGCTGATGTCGGCGGCGGAAACCTCCAGGCCCTGGAAGTTTCCGTAGCTCTTCAGGAGACCGAGCCACTGCTCGGAGAGGCCCTCCGCGGTCAGCCCCGGCCCGGCGTCCTTGGAGACCATGTCGGCGGCGCGGTAGAAGCTCCCCGAGGCGAGGGTGTAGATGAAGTCCTTGGCCTCCGAGTAGGGGGCGTTGAGGAAGGCGTAGCCCTCCCGCGACTGCCCGCAGAGCCCGAGGGCCAAGCCCAGCGCCACGACCGCCACGATGACCCGCCTCATGGGAACCTGCATCGGGTGCCTCCCCACGGTGCAAGGTTAGGACACGGTACGCCATCAGGCAACTGCGGGCGCCCCGTTGGGGTATCATACGTAGACCCGGTGGAGGACCGATGCACGCCCACGAGGACAAGGACCCGGCCCACGACGCGCCGTCGAAGGACATGCCCAAGGAGGCCCTCAACGACCTCCCGCTCCGGTCCTACGGCGGCCCCGTTCACCTCGTCGACGACCCGAGGCACCTCCAGGACGCGGCCCGGCGGCTCCGGCGCGAGCGTGTACTCGGATTCGACACCGAGACCCGGCCCTCCTTCCAGAGGGGCCAATCCTACCTGCCGGCGCTCCTCCAGCTCGCCAGCGCCGAGGGCGTCTGGCTCGTCCACCTGCGCCGCCTCGAGTACCCCAACCCGCTCTGGGAGATCCTCGCCGACGCCTCCATCCTGAAAGTCGGCGTGAGCCTCGACTACGACGTGAAGCAGCTCCAGCTCCTCCACCCCTTCGAGCCCGCGGGCTTCGTGGACCTCGTGACCCTCTCCAAGCCGCTGGGCTACAAATCGGCGGGGCTGCGCAACCTCGCGGGGAACATCCTCGGGTTCCGGATCTCCAAGGGGCCCAAGACCTCCAACTGGGCGCGAGAGCCCCTGAGCGAGGCGCAGGTGGCTTACGCGGCCACAGACGCCTGGGTCGGGCGGGAGCTCTACCTGAAGCTGAGCGCGATGGCGAAGGCCGAGGGGACCTGACCTCTCGTGGAGCGCCGTTCGGCTCCGTGGTAGACTCGGGTCAACTCATTCGAGGGGGAAGGAGGCGTCCATGTCCAGGATCGCGGTGCTGACGGTCGAGGTCTCCGAGGAGGTGCCCCAGGGTCAGTGGGACGCCTTCGCGGCCGAACTGGCGCGTCTCGAGTGGGAGCTCGTGGAACCCATGACGGCCACGTGGTGCGGCGCCTACGAGGACGACATCTCCGAGGAGGAGGCCGTGGAGATGGTCATGGAGGACGTGGCCGCCGCGGCCGAGGCCGCCCAGATCCACGAGTTCGACGCCGTGGTCCACTTCGGCCCCAACACCCCCTCCGTTTTCTCCGACGCCGACTACGAGGACGCGGACGACGAGGAGGGGGGCGAGTAGCCCGACCGGGCTTCATCGCTCCCAGCCAGGAACGCCCCTTTCCCCCCGGGCCTTTGCACTCGGCCCGGGGGGACTCCATATTTCCCTCAAGGACATGGGACAGCGAGTGAGCGTGTCGAGGGTGAGGCGCCTCTTCACCGCTCGTCCGCGTCCCGGTTCCCCAGGGGAGGTTCCCATGGACACCCGGAGATCGGGCCGTGCGCTCCTAGGTTTCTCGTGCCTCGCAATCCTCCTGTTCGCTCTCAACCCCTCTGCGGCCACTCGCGTCGTTTCGGTGTCGACCTGCAAGGGCGTGACAGAGAATGGGACCCTGCCCACGGGCGTGACCGACCGATTCCCGGCCGAGGTCACCGAGATTCACGCGGTGGTCGTTCTGGCCGAC
>JBBIUU010000183.1:1273-3021 GCA_037440125.1 Acidobacteriota bacterium | reverse complement strand
GCCGAGGCCATCCAGAAGATCGAGGCCCTGATCAGCGGAAAGTTCGGGGAAGACTGATGAGATTGACGGGGATCCCCGTCTCCCCAGGCATCTCGGTGGGGAACGCCCAGATCGTCCTGGTGAAGGAGACGCCCGTCATCCGGACGAGCGTCCCAGAGGACCGCGTCGGGCACGAGGTGGACCGCCTTCGCGCGGCGCTCCAGAACACGATCCGGGATGTGGAGGCCCTGAAGGAGCAGGCCCGCGGCCGCCTGAGCGACGAGCTCCTCGCCATCTTCGACGCGCACGTCATCATCCTCAAGGACCCGTCGCTCATGAACAACGCGACGGGCCACGTCCGAACCGAGCACATCAACGCCGAGTACGCCTTCCAGGTCGCCATCCAGGACATGGTCAAGGGCCTGTTGGCCACGGAGGACCCGTACTTCCAGGAGCGCGCCTCGGACCTGGAGGACCTCCGCCGGCGGATCCTCGAGCACCTCGCAGGCGCCGATGCGACCCCGCGGAAGTGGGAGGGCGACAACCTCGTTCTCCTCGCGGACACGCTCACGCCGAGCGAGACGGGCGCCCTCCACCACGCGCCCATCGTGGGCTTCGCGACGGAGCACGGCGCACGGACGTCCCACACGGCCATCGTGGCGCGCTCCCTCGAGATCCCGGCGGTCGTAGGCGTCAAGGGCCTCATGGAGGTGGCGGCCTCCCAGAAGACCGTCATCGTGGACGGCCTCGAGGGCGTCATCATCCTCGACCCCACCGGGGACGAGGAGGAGGAGTACCGCCGCCGCGCGGAGGCCTACCGCGAGAAGCGTCGGCAGGTCCTCGCCCACGCCCTCGAGGAGGCCCGGACCATCGACGGCCACCGCGTGCTCGTCTCCGCCAACGTGGACCTCACCGACGAGGTGAAGAGCGCCATCGAGGTGGGGGCCAACGGCGTGGGCCTCTATCGAAGCGAGTTCCTCTTCCTCGACTGCTCCCCGGACCTCCCCACGGAGGCCCAGCACCAGGCCTACTACGACCGCATCGCCGAGCCGTTCTATCCGCACCGCGTGGTCATCCGCACCCTGGACCTCGGCGGCGAGAAGTACTTCCACGCCGTCCTGGACAAGAGCGAGCGCAACCCCGTGCTCGGCGTGCGCGCCGTGCGCTTCTGCCTCAAGCACCCGGAGATCTTCAGGAGCCAGTTCCGCGGCCTCCTGCGCTCCTCGGCGCGGCGGAACGTGGCCATCCTCATCCCGCTCATCACCACGCTGGAGGAGCTGAAGGAATCCCTCGAGCTCCTCGAGGAGTGCAAGGCCGAGCTTCGCGTCGAGGGGGTGCCCTTCGACGAGGAAGTCCCCGTCGGGATCATGATCGAGGTGCCCTCGGCGGCGCTCACGGCCGAGGCCTTCGCGCCCTACGTGGACTTCTTCTCCATCGGCACGAACGACCTCATCCAGTACCTCCTCGCCATCGACCGCAACAACGATTCGGTGGCCCACCTCTACGACCCCATGCACCCCGCGGTCCTGAAGTGCATCGCGGGCGTCTGCGCCGCGGGCGTGGAGGCGGGCAAACCCGTCACGGTCTGCGGCGAGGTGGCCGCGGACCCGCGCATGACGCCGCTCCTCCTCGGCCTCGGCGTCACCGAGCTCTCCATGACGCCCTCCTCCATCCTCGACGTGAAAGAGCGCGTGAGGAACCTCTCCCTCAAGGCGTGCTCGCGCCTCGCCAAGAAGGCGCTGCAGGCGCATACGGGGCGGGAGGTGGGG
>JBBIUU010000183.1:0-1173 GCA_037440125.1 Acidobacteriota bacterium | reverse complement strand
TCTGTCCCTTCAGGCTCCGTGCCTCACCCGCGCGACGCTTTCGTCGAGAAGCAGCGCGAGGAGCCGGTCCGCGCCCAGCGCGATGCCGGCGCAGGGCGGGAGGTACTCGACGGCCTGCATGAACTGGGGGTCCGCGGGGTGGGGCGGCTTTGCCGCGGCGGCGCGTTCCCTCTGGTACGCGGCGAAACGCGTGCGCTGCTCGCCGGCGTGGGTGAGCTCGGTGTAGGCGTTGGCGAGCTCCACGCCGCCGGCGTAAAGCTCGAAGCGCTCGGAGACCCGAGGGTCGGCCGGGTTGAGGCGCGCCAGCGCGGCCTGGAACGCGGGGTAGCCGAGCAGGGCCACGGGGCGCGGCAGGGCCGCGAGGCGCGGCTCCACCGCGTGGACCATGAGGAAGGAGAAGCAGTCGTTCTCGCTCCACGCCTCGGTGCTCGCGGCGCCCTGGGCCCTCGCCGCGTCGCGCCAATCGGCCGCGGACGAGAAGGACCGCCAGTCGGCGCCGGCGAAGCGCGCGAACGCCTCCGAGAGGGTCATGACCTCGAGGCCCCTGGTGAAAGAGCACCGCACGCCGTCGCGGACGAGCGTGCCGTCGGGGAGGAAGCGCCCGCCGAGCTCGCCGAGGAGGCCCGCGCAGTCCGCCAGGAGCGCCTCCATGGTCTCCCCGGCCCGGTACCACTCGAGCATGAGGAACTCGGGGCTGTGGCCGCGCCCCGGGGGCTCGTCGCGGAAGGAGGGCGCGAGGGAGAAGCACCGCGCCACGCCCGAGGCCAGAAGTTTCTTGAGGTAGAACTCGGGCGACGTGGGGAGAAAGGCCGAGGAGCCCGTGGCCCAGCCGCGCGCCTCGAAGGGGTCGAGGTGGGGCTCCATCCCGGCCGCGGGGACGAGGACGGGCGCGTCCACCTCGAGGAACCCCTGGCTCCGGAAGAAATCGCGGATGAGGTGGAGGTACTGGGCGCGGGCCTCGAAGAGGTTGCGCCGGGCCTCCAGTTCCCTCAGGAAGAGCGGTCGGTCCATGACACCCCCGTCGAAGCATTGTGGGGCAAGGGCCCCTCGGCCCGCAAGGCGGGGCGAGGGGAATTCGGAGTTCGGAAAGCGGAATTCGGAAGGAACAGCCTAGGGCGTGTTCACGCTATTGCATGGGCTCTGGGATGAAGTTCCTTGTTGAACGAGCAGGCC
>JBBIUU010000182.1:1745-3024 GCA_037440125.1 Acidobacteriota bacterium | reverse complement strand
ACCTTGCCGGAATCCACGTCCAACAAGAAGGCCTCTTGTGAGAGGACGCCGTTGACCTTGTGGGAGGTGTTCATGAGGACCTTTCCCGGCGCGGGCTGCAAACCCCACATGAAGTTCCGGTATGCCCCCACGTCGAAGGTCTTGAGTTCCTCACCCTCCGCCGAATAGAGCGTCACCTGGCGGGGCGCTTCCTCTCGCGGCCCCGGACCGGCCGCGCGCCTCATGACCACGAAGCGCCCATCGGACAGGAACCGAGCCATTTGCTTGCTGCTTCCTATGGGCAGGGGCTTGAGGACCGCGCCCGTCCGCGCGTCGCACAGGAGGAGGGTCGCTTCGGCCCCCGCCTCCTCTCGGGCGACGAGGAGATGGTCGCCCGCCGCGTTCACGCGCATCGTCCAAGGCCCAACCGACGGAATCGTCCCCGTCGCCGTGAGCTTCTTGTTCCGGAGGTCGAACTCGAAGAGCTGGAGGTCGCATCGCTTGACGCGCGAGTTCTCCTGCCTCACGTACGACGTGAGGGCGAGCCTGAGCGTGTCCCGGTCCATGAAGTACATCCGCCACGACCTCCAGGCATCGGCCGGGGTCGCCACCTTCTGCGCCGCGAGGAGTCTCCAGGTGGGGACTTCGTAGATCGTGAGGTCGGAACCGGTCTGCACCGCCAGCCTGGTGGAGTCGGGCGAGAAGGCCAGAGCCGTATCGTATCCAGACAGCGTGATGCCGGTGGGCAGGTTCTCCGGCTTGGCGGCGCTGAGGTCACAGGCCATGACTTCAACGGGGGAACGATCCATCAGGGAGTGGTACCCGACAGACACGGCGAGCCGCCCGTCGGGAGAGATGATGTCGTTCCTATCACCCCACCGGAGGGTTGAATCGAGGCGCGATGCCCCCGACTGGCCGTTCACCAAGAAGCTCGCCCAAGCATAGGGTCCCCTCCCCCTGAGCGGCCCCCCGACGGCCATCCACGGCCCGGCGGGCGCGGCCTGGACGCTCTCCACCCTCGCGAGATCGGAGGGCGAGATGTGCGCGGCCCAAAGGGAATACGCATCGAGGGAGAGAACGGTCAGGGACAGGATGCCCCAAAGAGTGAGAGAGAGCGCCCTGTGGCCGCGTTTGAGATCGGCACGCCCGACGGCCGTCTGCACAGCGCCGGCAGCCAGAAGGGCCACGAAGACCCCGAGGCTCAACAGCAAGCCTTCGACGAAGAGGATGTAGCCGGAGCCCAGCAGGAGGACGGGCTTGATCGCCCACCACGCCAGCACCGGGAGGAGAAAGACCATGA
>JBBIUU010000182.1:0-1645 GCA_037440125.1 Acidobacteriota bacterium | reverse complement strand
AGCTTGCCCGCCCAGAGTGCGAGGGGCGCGACGGGCTTGGAGAGGTAGAACCCGGCCCGGCCTTCGCTCAGGTCTTGGCATAGGAATGTCCCGCCCAGGTATTCGGCAAGCAATACTCCGCCGATGAGCCCGAAGGCCGTCGCGCCCATGTTGACGCTGTCGGAGAAGGAGGCCACGCTCTTCATGAGCAGCGCCATCGGGATGGGGATGAGCCCGGCCACGAGGGCCGCGGGAAAAATGGCCCTCCTCAGGCGCAGCTCGAGAAGGAAGACGTTGGAGAAGCCTCTCATGACCGACCTCCTTCCTCGCCGACCAGGGCGATGAAGAGCTCCTCGAGCGAGAGGGACGACGCCTCCACCTCGACGGGCGCCAGGTCCCGAGCGAGCGCCCCGAAGGCCTCCTCTGTGAAGGCCGAGACGAGCGCCTCGCAACCCCACTCGTCACCGGTCAGGCGAACAGGCGACAGCGCGGCGAGGGACGGGGGCTGGGCGTTCCCCTCCCACCTCAGGAGGCGGAACCGCAACTTGAGAACTTCCGTCTCCTCGTCGAGCAGGAGCGTCCCGCCCTTGAGGATGCCCACTCGCGTGGCGATCCCTTCGATCCCGGCCAGGTCGTGGGTGGTGATGAAGACCGTCGTGCCGCGATCCGCCAGGTCGCCCACGAATTCCTCGAAAAACTCCTTCCGGGCCACGGCGTCGAGGCCCAGCGTGGGATCGTCCAGGACGAGGACCTCGGGCATGGGCGCGAGCGCCAGCGCGAGGGCGAGCTGGTTCTTCTGCCCCCGGGAGAGCTTCCCGAAGGGAACCTCCCTCGGCACCCTGAAGCGGTCCAGGCGTTCGCCGAAGCTCCTCCCGTCCCACTTGGGATAGAGCTTCCGGCAGAAGGCTTCGAGCGCCCCGGCGTCGAGCGTCGAGGGCATGTCGGGAGCTTCGGGGACGACGCCGATCCGGGCCACGGCTTCGGTGCGAGAGGACCACGCATCCGCCCCGAAGAGGAGGGCCCGTCCGGCGGAGGGCGCCCACTGGCCGAGGAGGCACCGGATCATGGAGGTCTTGCCCGAGCCGTTGCGGCCGAGGAGGGCGTAGACTTCGCCCTTGGGAACCGACAACAATACGCGATCCACCGCGGTCGTCCTTCCGTATCTCACCGTCAGGTTCTCGAACGCCAGGACGGCGCCGTCGTTGCGCTCGCTCATGGCTGTCCCCCTTTCCTGTGCCCGCCCAGCTCGCTCCAGGCGCGGTCCAATTCCGACGCCGCGTCTTCGCGGGCGGCGCCGAGTGTGAGCCCGAGGCTCGCGAATCGCACGGCGCCCTCGTGGAGGGCCTCCTTCCGCTCTGCCTTTCTCATGGCGGGCGGAGCCTCGGCCACGAAGGTCCCCTCGCCGCGGCGCACCTCGAGGATCCCGGCATCCGTGAGGCGCTGGTACGCCTTGGCCACGGTGGCCGGGTTCACGCGGAGTTCTTTGGCGAGGTCGCGCACGGAGGGCACACAGCCCCCGGGGCGCAGGGCTCCGGAGGCCACGAGGCGGCGCACGCCCTCCTCGATCTGTCGCCAGATCGGGACGGCGTCCGCGGCGTCCACCCGGATGGGGGGCCTCACGTCCTTCCTCTCTTTCCCTTCGTCCAGGTTCTCATCTCGGCCTCCT
>JBBIUU010000181.1:0-3110 GCA_037440125.1 Acidobacteriota bacterium | reverse complement strand
GGCCCACGCGCGTGCGGGGCTTCGACTGCTTCCCCCAGACCTACGCGCTGGAGACACTGTGCCTTCTGGAGCGGCGTATGGAAGGCGACGAGGGGTAGGAACCCCCTCGCCCGGAGGCTTCGAATCCCTTGGTGGCGTAAAGCCTAGATACGCCAAAAGGGGCCTCGCGGTCCCTTCCGTCGTTGTTCATGGAGCGGGAAACGGGATTCGAACCACGCTCCGTCGCGCATGGCGCTCCCCCCAGGGGGCCTCGGCCGGCCCCCTAGGGCGCCTGCCTGCGGCAGGCTGTGACCCCCGGCCCTCGCGTGGGCAACCCTATGCTCGGGGGAACCTTCCCGTTCCCCCGAACCCCTTCGCCCGGTCGCGGCCTCGAATCCCTCGTGCTTTGGTGGAGGCAGAATGCAAAAGAGGGACCTTTCGGCCCCTCTCTGCGTCTTTCATGGAGCGGGAAACGGGATTCGAACCCGCGACCCCAACCTTGGCAAGGTTGTGCTCTACCAGCTGAGCTATTCCCGCCCAAGCTTTCATTTAACCAGATTTTGGCCCTGGCTGTCAAGCCGAGGGGTGGGTGATTGAACCCGCCCCGGCGTGCCTGTCCTTGACCCCAACTGCTTATTTTTAGTACACTTAGCGTCTTGCCTGCGAAGAGTGCGGGGGCCGCAGCCGCAGGTCAAGGAAAGGTAGACCCCCGATGAAACCCCAGAATGTTCTCATCATGGGCGCCGCAGGGCGCGACTTCCACAATTTCAACCTGTTTTTCCGCGGCAACGACTCCTATAAGGTGGTCGCGTTCACGGCGACCCAGATCCCCGACATCGCCGGCCGCAAGTACCCCGCCAGCCTGTGCGGCAAGGGCTATCCCCAGGGCATCCCGATCTACGACGAGAAGGCCATGCCCGAGCTCATCAAGAAGCTTAAGGTGGACCTCGTGGTCTTCTCGTACTCCGACCAGTCCCACGAGGACGTCATGCACAAGGGCTCCATCGCCATGGCGGCGGGCGCCGACTTCATGATGATGGGCCCCGACCACACCATGGTGAAGTCCTCCAAGCCCGTCATCTCCATCTGCGCGGTGCGCACGGGCTGCGGCAAGAGCCAGACGACCCGCAAGGTCGCCGAGATCCTCCTCAAGGCGGGCAAGAAGGTCGTGGCGGTCCGCCACCCCATGCCCTACGGCGACCTCGAGAAGCAGAAGGTCCAGCGCTTCGCGACCCTGGCCGACCTGGACAAGCACAACTGCACCATCGAGGAGCGTGAGGAGTACGAGCCCCACATCGTCCGCGGCTGCATCATCTACGCGGGGGTGGACTACGAAGCCATCCTCCGCGAGGCCGAGAAGGAGGCCGACGTGGTCCTGTGGGACGGCGGCAACAACGACCTGCCCTTCTACAAGTCCGACCTCGAGATCGTGGTGGTGGACCCCCACCGCCCCGGCCACGAGGTGGCGTACTACCCCGGCGAGACCAACACGCGCCGCGCCGACGTCATCGTCATCAACAAGATCGACACCGCCTCGGGCGACGACATCGACGAGGTCCGCTTCAACGTCCATGAGGTGAACCCCAAGGCCATCGTGGTGGACGCCGCCTCGCCGCTGACGGTGAAGGGCGCCGAGAAGATCCAGGGCAAGCGCGTCCTCGTGGTCGAGGACGGCCCCACGCTCACGCACGGCGAGATGCAGTACGGCGCCGGCGTCATGGCCGCGCGCAAGTACGGCGCCGCGGAGCTCGTGGACCCGCGCCCCTACGCCGTGGCCTCCATCAAGGACACCTTCGAGAAGTACCCCGGCATCGGCGTCCTGCTCCCGGCCATGGGCTACGGCAGGAAGCAGATGAAGGACCTCGAGAAGACCATCAACGCCACCAAGTGCGACCTCGTCATCATCGCCACCCCCATCGACCTGGGCCGGATCATCAAGATCAACAAGCCCACCGTCCGGGTGGAGTACGAGCTCCAGGAGATCGGCCAGCCCACGCTCGAGACCGTCCTGCGCGCCAAAAAGTTCATCAAGTAAGCGGCCATGCGACGCGGACTGGTGGCCTTCGGGGGCAACGCCCTCATCAAGGCCAGGGAAAAAGGCACGATCCACGAGCAGATGACGAACGCCGACGAGGCGGCGCGCCAGATCGTGCCCCTGCTGGACAGCTATTCGTGCTTCATGCTCGTCCACGGGAACGGCCCGCAGGTCGGACAGAACCTCATCCGGGTGGAGGAGGCGGTGACCAAGGTCCCGCCCCTCCCCTTGGACGTCTGCGTGGCTGAGACGCAGGGCTCCATGGGCTACGTCCTGGAGAAGGCCCTGAGCAACGAGCTCCAGCGCCAAGGGGTGGACCGCGACCTCATGTCGGTCCTGTCCCAGGTGGAGGTGGACGCCGAGGACCCCGCGTTCCGCAACCCCACCAAGCCCATCGGGCCCTTCTACACGGCCTACCGTGCCAAGCACCTCATGGAGGTGGAGCGCTGGGCCATGGTGGAGGACAGCGGCCGAGGCTACCGCAAGGTGGTGGCCTCGCCCAAGCCCAAGCGCATCCTCTCCGTGGGCGCCCTGCGGGCGCTCTACGAGACGGGGAGCATCATCATCGCCGGCGGCGGCGGGGGCATCCCCGTGGTGCGCGAGCTCGACGGCACGCACCGGGGCGTGGAGGCGGTCATCGACAAGGACCGCACCTCCGTCCTCCTCGCCGTCACGCTGGACGTGGACGACATGATCGTCGTGACTTCCGTCCCGTGCCTCTACGTGAACTTCGGCAAGCCCAACCAGCGCGCCCTCTCGGAGGTCTCCCTCGAGGAGGTCCTCGCGTACCAGCAGGAGGGGCAATTCCCGCCGGGTTCCATGGGCCCGAAGATCGAGGCCGCCGTGCAGTTCCTCACCAAGAAGGGTGGGAGCGTCATCATTACCGACGCGCCCGGCCTCGCGAAGGCGGTGGCCGGCAAGGCGGGCACGCGCATCGTCCACGAGAAGACGAAGAAGACCTCGCGCATCGAGCGCGCGAAAGCGCCCGTCGCGACCCAGAAATAGGAGCGGACCATGTTCGGCAAGGACCTCATCTCCATCCACGACCTGACGGTGGACCAGGTGGCGGCGATCCTGGACACGGCCATCAAGGTGA
>JBBIUU010000180.1:0-3213 GCA_037440125.1 Acidobacteriota bacterium | reverse complement strand
GTGCCGTGCTGGTCGTCGTGGAAGACCGGGATGTTCATGGTCTTCTTGAGGGTCTCCTCGATGTAGAAGCACTCGGGCGCCTTGATGTCCTCGAGGTTGATGCCCCCGAAGGTGGGCTCGAGGAGCTGGGCCACCTTGATGACCTCGTCGGCGTCGTGGGTGTTCACCTCGATGTCGAACACGTCCACGCCGGCGAACCGCTTGAAGAGGACGCCCTTGCCCTCCATGACGGGCTTGCCCGCGAGGGCGCCGATGTCGCCCAGGCCCAGGACCGCCGTCCCGTTGGAGAGCACGGCCACGAGGTTGCCCTTGCTCGTGTACTTGTAGGCCTCCTCGGGGTTCTTTTCGATATCGAGGCAAGGCACGGCCACGCCCGGAGTGTAGGCCAGGGAGAGGTCCCGGGCCGTGAGGCAGGGCTTGGTGGGCACGACTTCGACCTTCCCCGGCCTGCCTATAGAGTGGTAATCGCGCGCTTCTTGGTCACGGATGGACATGGAGAACCTCCACTGCGGTTTGGTTGAGAATCGCCCCCCGGCTTAGCCCAACGGTCAGCGCAAGGCGCTGGACGGTGAATGAGGGGGAAGTATAGCACGGGGACGGGGCCTTCGAGGCGCGAGGGGCGAGGCGATTCTCCCCCGCTCCCTGCTCCCCGTCACCCGCTCCCGTCTTTAGAATTCCTGGGTTTGGATGGCGTTGAGGGCGTCGGCGGCGAGCTCGTTCCGGAGGGCCTCCACCTCGTCCCAATACTCGGCGAGGGCGGCTTCGGCCGTATCGGGGTCGAGCACCATGCCCCTCTTGGCGAGGAGCACCTGGGCCAGGGCCGTCTGCTCCAAGAGGCGCGCCAGGCTCTGCTTGGCGAGGTTGGGCGGCGTCTCGTTCAACAGGCGCAGGAGGAGGGAGAAAAGCTCGTCGAGCCGCTCGTCGGTGGGGTCGTACAAGGAAACCTCCGAAGACGCCCTCTGGGGGCGGGTGATCGGGTGATCAGGTGATCAGGTGATCAAATGCCTGGGCCGAAGGCCTCGTCCAGGTTCCGCCCGGTGATGGTCTCGAAGCGCTCGCGCATGCTGGGAACGGGCCCCGTCCGCTCGTCCACGACGACCTTCTCCACGCGCAGGAAGGGCACGAAGAATGTGGAGAGCCCCAGGTGGGCGGGCTCTTCCGAGAACCGCTGGCGCGCCCACGCCTCGAAGGAGTCGAGCTCGATGCCCCTGAGCCAGAGACCCGCGGCGTCCATGCTCAGGAGGCGGCCCCAGTGTTTTTCGCGGGGAGCGTGGAGGTAGAGAACGACGTATCGCGCCGACCCCACCGCGGGCGCCCCTTGAGAGGGAGCTGGAGAGCTGGAGAGCTGGGGAGCTGGGGAGGGCAGACCACCCTCATCCGATTCTCGTTCGCTCATTCCGTAACCTTCTGAGAGAGCTCCAGCAGCACGCCGCCTGTGGACTTGGGGTGAACGAAGGAGACCAGACATCCGCCGGCGCCCGTCTTGGGCGCCTGGTCGATGAGGGTGTAGCCCCGGGCCTTGAGGGCCTCCATCGCGCCGCGGACGTCGGGAACGCTGATGCAGAGGTGGTGGAGGCCCGGGCCCTTCTTGGCCACGAAGCGGCCGATGGGGCCCTCGGGGTCGGTGGATTCGAGGAGCTCGATGCGCCCCTCGCCCGCGGGGAAGAAGGCCACCTTCACGCGCTGCTCGTGCACCTCCTCCTCGCCGCCGCAGATCAGGCCGAGCGCCTCGTAGAAGGCCTTGGATTCCTCCAGGGAGCTCACCGCGATCCCGATATGGTCGATCTTCATTCAAAACCCCAAAGACTGTGCACCACGGAGACACGGAGATCACGGAGAAGGTCAGAACCGGAAAACCTACTTTGATTTCAATAAATCAAGAAAAGTTCGAGGGAATGTCCAAGGCGCACGACCTGTCGTGTCTCTCTGGTTCCCCTTGAAGGGTCCTCTCTTTTCTCCGTGTCCTCCGTGCCTCCGTGGTGAGGCCCTTCTTCCTTATTCCTTATTCCTTATTCCCATCGCAGTCGGCCGAGGAGGCGCTCGGCGGCGCTGTAGGGGTCTTCTTCGCGGTCGAGGAAGGCCTTGAGGAGGCGATCCTCCTCGGCAGGGGTCAGGTGTCGCTTGGCCAGCTCCATGAGGAAGCGCTCGGACAGTATGTCGCGGAAGCGCTGGCCGTACTTCAGGCGGAGCCTCGCCTGGCTCCCGCCGTCGGAGGCGAGGTGCGCCCGGTGCCGCTCGATGGCCCCGAGGAGGTCCTCCACTCCCGTCCCGCGGGGCGCCACGGTCTTCACCACCGCGGGCGTCCAGCCCTGCGCCTCGCCCGAGAGCGTGAGCAGGGCGTGGAGCTCGCGCTCCACGCGGTCCACGCCCTCGCGGTCCGCCTTGTTGATGACGAAGACGTCGGCGATCTCCATGATGCCCGCCTTGATGGCCTGGATGTCGTCGCCGAGCCCGGGGACGAGGATGACGAGGACCGTGTCCGCCTCGCGCACCACGTCCACCTCGTCCTGGCCCACGCCCACCGTCTCCACGAGGATCACGTCGAACCCCGCGGCGTCCAGCACCGTCAACGCGTCGCCCGTCGCCACGGCGAGGCCGCCCATGTGGCCGCGCGTGGCCATGGACCGGATGAAGACGCCGGGGTCGGTGGCGCGGTCCTGCATGCGGATGCGGTCGCCCAGGATCGCGCCCCCGCTGAACGCCGAGGAGGGGTCCACCGCCGCCACGGCGACCCGGAGGCCCTGCGCCCGGTAGGCGCCGATCAGTTTGTCCACGAGGGTGGACTTGCCGGCGCCCGGCGGCCCCGTGATGCCGATGACGCGGGCCTTTCCAGCGTGTCGGTAGCAGTCCTTGAGGACCTCCGTGTAGCCCTCCCGGCGGTCCTCCACGAGGCTCAGCGCCCGCGCCAGCGCGCGGGTGTCGCCGGAGATGAGCCGCTCAGATAGATCGTGCAAGGTTCACCTTTGATGAAGAACCGCCGGAGGTCATTGACCGTGGGTCGTCAGCGGTGAGCGGTCAGCAGTGAGCAGAAAAAGAAACCATTGCCCGGCGGGTTGTTTCTCTTGCTCGGCTCACGGCTTACCGCTAACGGCTTACCGCTCACTGCTCACTGCTCACTGCTCACGTTCTCTCATGTTCCTTCAGCACGTGCCGTGCAATGACGAGGCGCTGGACCTCGCTCGTGCCCTCGCCGATGGTGTTGAGCTTCACGTC
>JBBIUU010000179.1:0-3304 GCA_037440125.1 Acidobacteriota bacterium | reverse complement strand
GGGAACCGCTCCTCCTCGAGCCGGAGGAACCGGTCCTCGGCCATGTCGAGGTAGGCCTCGCGTCCCTGGGCGAGGCGGACGGCGTGGAGGGGGACGGCGTCGGGGGCGAGGAACGGTCCGTAGCGCTCGAGGGCGGCGGTCAGCAAGGGTTCTGGTACGGCCTCGAAGCGCACCGAGATACCGGCCACGGCGACGCAGAAGGAACCGCTGCCGAAGGGAGCGAGCGGTTCCTCGAAGTCGCCGGGAGTGACCCGGATATCCACCTGGTCCCTGGGCCTAGCGGCCCTTGGGCGGGCGGTCCAGCGGGTTGGACTGGAACGCCGGGGTCACGGCGGCCTCGGCGGCGGCCTTGGCGGCGGGCGGGGCGGCCGACACGGTCTCGGCGCCGGAGAAGAAGAAGGCCGTCTCGATGAGGCCGTTCTCCACGCTGTCCGAACCGTGTATGGCGTTGCACTGGATGTCCGTGCCGAACTGGCCGCGGAGGGTCTCCTTGGGGGCCTTGGTAGAATCGGTCGGGCCCATCACCGCGCGCAGGTGCGCCACGGCATTGTCGCGCTCGAGGCTCGCCACCACCACGGGTCCGGAGGTCATGAACGTCACCAGCTCGGGGAAGAAGCTCCGCTCCTTGTGGACGGCGTAGAAGGCCTCGGCCTGGGCTCTCGAGAGGTGGAGCATCCTGAGGCCGCGGACGGCGAAGCCCTCGTCCAGGAGGCGCTGGAGCATGTATCCCTGCACCCCCTTGCGGACGGCGTCGGGCTTGAAGATCGTGAAGGTGCGTTCGAGCATGACCTGACCTCGAGATTGATTTGCGGATACAGGTGAATGGTTAGACGTTAGATGTTAGACGTTAGATGTTAGACGTTAGACGCTAGACGTTAGACGTTAGACGCTTGAGGCGAGGCCTCTCACGTTTCACGTCTCACATTTCACTTCCCTTCGAGGATGTGGGCGCCGAATTCGTGGGCGGCGTCGCGGCCCACTTCGAGGGCGCGCTTGTTCAGCTCTTCGGTGCCCTTGGGCACGCGGCTCAGGACGGCCTTCTCGAGCGATTCGGAGGAGACGACGCCGGTGAGCTCGCGGAGGAGGCCGAGGGCCACGATGTTGGTGACGAACTCCTTGCCCACGGTCTCGCGCGCCAGACGCGTGATGGGCGCCTTCACGGAGCGGAACTTGGCGGGGATTTCGCTCGGCACGAGGTCGGAATCTGCCACCACCAGCGCCGTTTCGGGGCAGTCCTTGAGGTACTTCTCGGCCGCCGCGTCGGTGAGGCAGAGGAGGAGGTCGATGTGGGTGGCCTTGGGGTAGTCGATCTCCTTGGGGGAGATGATGACCTCGCTCTTGCTGGCGCCTCCGCGCGACTCGGGCCCGTAGGACTGGCTCTGGACGGCGTTCTTGTTCTCGTGGATGGAGGCCGCCTCGGCGAGGATGACCCCGGCGAGGACAAGGCCCTGGCCACCGAGGCCCGCGAGCCTCACTTCGTAGCGGTCGCTCATGGCTATCTCTCCCCCCCGCTCACCCGCGCGATGAGCTTGTCGTACTCCTCGCACCACTCGGGGCGCGTGGCCTGGAAGAGGACGCCCAAGGGGTACTTGCCGGCCTTCTCCTCCTCGGTCATCTTGTCCGCCGTGCGGACGTTGTAGGTCATGCCCTTGTAGCGGTCCATCATCTCGGAGGCGTCGCCCCACTTGTTCTGGCGGCCGAAGTACGTGGTGCACTGCGACCACGCGTCCACCACCGAGAACCCCTTGTTCTGGAGCCCCGCGAGGATGATCCGGTCCATGGCCACGGCATCGAGGTCCAGGGCGCGGGCGACGTAGGTAGCGCCGGAGGCCTGGGCCATGTTGCAGACGTCGAAGGGCTGCTCGATGGCGCCGTAGGGGGCCGTGGTGCCCTTGGAGCCCGTGAAGGTGGTGGGGGAGGCCTGTCCGCCCGTCATGCCGTAGATGTTGTTGTTGAACACGATGAGGGTCATGTCCATGTTGCGGCGGCAGGCGTGGATGAAGTGGTTGCCGCCGATGGCCATGGCGTCGCCGTCGCCCGAGATCACGATGACCTTGAGCTTGGGGTTGGTCACCTTCACGCCCTGGGCGAAGGCCAGCGCGCGGCCGTGGGTCGTGTGGAGCGTGTTGAAGTCGAGGTAACCCGGCGTGCGGCTGGAGCAGCCGATGCCGGAGACCACCACCACGTCGTCCTGAGGCCATTTGAGCTTGTCCAGGGCTCTGAGGATGGACTTCATGATGGTGCCGTGGCCGCAGCCCGGGCACCAGATGTGGGGCATGCGCTCCCTGCGCAGGTACTGGAAATAGTCCATCGACATGGCTCAGTCTCCCAGGATGGCCGAAAGGATCAGGGACGGGGCGATGGGCTCGCCGTTGACGCGGTGGACGCCCATGACGGGAACGTTGCGGCCCACGATGCGCTCGACCTCGAGGCGGTATTGGCCCAGGTTCATCTCGGGCACCACGATCCTCTTGGCTTTCGCGGCGGCCTTCTCGATCTGCTTCTCGGGGAGCGGGTAGAGCGTGATGGGCCGGAAGAGGCCCGCCTTCACGCCCTTGGCCCGGGCCTCCTCCACGGCGCGCTTGGCGGAGCGGGAGGTGGAGCCGTAGGCCACCACGAGGACCTCCGCGTCTTCGAGGCGGTGCTCCTCGAAGAGCGTCAGCTCGTTCCTGTGGAGCTCCACCTTGTCCAGGAGGCGCCGGTGGAGGACCTCCTGGTTGTCCGCCGCGCCCGAGGGGAAGCCCGTGTGGTCGTGGTCGAGGCCCGTCACGTGGTAGCGGGCGCCTTCGCCGTAGTTCATCCACGGCGGGATGAGGTCGGCGTCCGGTGCGTAGGGCTTGAAGGTCTCACCGGGCTGCAGGCTGGGTCGCTTGCGGTCCATGAGCTTCACGTCCCCCTTGGCGGGGATGGCGATCTTCTCGCGCATGTGGGCCACGATCTCGTCCATCGCCAGGATCACGGGCGTGCGCATCTTCTCCGCGAAGTTGAAGCAGTGCACGGTGGTCTCGAAAACCTCGGGGATGGAGTTGGGGCTCAACACGATGGCAGGATGGTCGCCGTGCGTGCCCCAGCGGGCCTGCATGACGTCCGACTGGCTCGGGCCCGTGGGGTTGCCCGTGGAGGGGCCGCCGCGCATGACGTTCACGACCACGCAGGGAATCTCGGCCATCATGGCGTAGCCGATGTTCTCCTGCATGAGCGAGAAGCCGGGGCCCGAGGTGGCGGTCATGGACTTGGCGCCGGCGAGGCTCGCGCCGATGATGGCGCCCATGGAGGCGATCTCGTCCTCCATCTGGATGAACTT
>JBBIUU010000178.1:0-3370 GCA_037440125.1 Acidobacteriota bacterium | reverse complement strand
GCTCACCGCTCACTGCTCACCCCTTACCTGTGCTCCACGAGCTTCCAGAAGCCCTCGGGTTCGAACCCGGGGGAATCCCTGGGCGTGTGGCAGGTGCCGCAGGTCTCCCGGCTGGGCGGGGCCGCCGCGAGCTTGCCCGGCGGATGCCCGCGCCCCGGACCGTGGCAGGCCTCGCACTGCACGCCGGCGAGGTCCACCGAGGCGTTCTTATATCCCCCCGCCTTCCCCAGCCCCGTGGCGTGGCAGGTGAGGCACTCGGGGTTGTGCTCCTGGTGGTCGATGGCGAGGTCCTTCGCGGCTCTCGAGTGGGGCGAGAGGCTCCAGACGCGATAGGCCTCCGCGTGACAGGCCGCGCACGCCGCCGCTCCCGTGTAGGACGCGGCGCCATCGGCGGGCACGGCCATCCTCGCGAGCGCCTCCGCGTTGGCGGTGGAGACGACCTTGAGCGTCGCCTCCACGCGGGAGGCGACGGCCGCATCCGAGGGCTCCTCGGGGCCGAGGTACCGGACCTGCGGCATCACCTGCCAGGTCCCGTCGCCGAACGCCACGCGCGCGGTGGCCATTCGGCGCCCGCGGTCCCCCAGGTAGATGAGCCACCGGTCCGCCCCCGCGCTCTGGGGCTGCGTCGTCACGGAGGTGCCCCACTGGGCCACGACGAGGAGGATGGCCGGCTCCACCTTCAGGAGGTTGGCGACCGTCTCGGGCGCGAGCTGCCCCACGATCACGACCTTGTCGGCCGGGCCCTCCCGCAGCTCGCGGGCCAGGACCGCGACGGGGTCGGCCATGGGCGCTCCTCCCGGCGCGGACTGGGAGAGGAAGACGAGGCGGAGCGCCTTGCCGCCCCACGAGAAGGGCCCGAGGGCGCCTCCGCCGAGACGGAACACCTTCGAGCCCGGGTAGGCCTCACGCCCCGCCGCGAAGACCTCCACCCCCGGCGCCGCCATCCTGAGCGCCTCCGGGCCGAGGAGGAGGTCGTAGCTCCCCAGGCCCACGAGGGTGCCCGTCTCCTCGTAGTAACGCCCCATCTCCCGGTTCAGGGTTTCCCGCGCGGGGCCGCGGTCCGCGAAGCCGTGCGTCACCTCCACGGGAATCACGGGCTCGGGGCGGCTCCCGTCCTCGAAGGCGTCCATGGCCGCCTTGCGCCGCGCGAGCCCGCCCGCGGGGACCGTCTTGCAGCCGCAGGGCACGAGGAACCCCTGCGTGTCCGCGGTGAAGAAGAGGTTGACGGCCGTGGGGCGCTGGGCGCGCTGGATCAGGGCCACGAGGGCCACGAGCAGGACCGCGAGGAGGAGGAAGGCCAGGATGCTGCCGCGCTTCATGATCGCTCCCTCAGAAGGTCGCACGGCCGCGGGGCCTGCACGGCGGCGCTCCCCTTGCCTCGGGGAGTGTAGCAGATGCAGGTCAGGGACGGGGTCTCAGGAAGCCCTAGCCGAGATTCGAGTGGGCGAGCCGGGGAGCCGGGGAAGGGTGAAACGGTGAATGAAAAAGAGGGGCTCGTGGTTTGAGCCCCCCTTGCAACAACCAAATTGGCCAGCCATTTCTCCGGTTCGCCGGCTCTATCCCTACTCCGCCTGCGTCGCCGAGATGGCGGCCATGTTGACAATGTCGCGGACGTCGCTGTGGAAGGAGACGATGTTGACGGGGTGCTTGAGACCGATGAGCAGGGGCCCGATGACTTCGCCCTTGGAGATGTGCGTCACCAGCTTGTAGGCGATGTTCCCGCTCTGCAGGTCGGGAAAGATGAGGACGTTGGCGTCGCCCTGGACGCGGGAGGTGGGGAAATTCTCCTTCGCGAAGCCGGGCAGCAGCGCCACGTCGCCGTGCATCTCGCCGTCCACCACGAGGTCGGGGTGCTCCCTGTGCAGGATCTCCACCGCGTACCGGACCTTCTTCGCCTTCGGGTGGTCGTTGTCCCCGAAGTTGGAGAAGGACAGCATGGCGATCCTCGGGTCGATGTTGAAGTGGCGCGCCACGTCGGCGGCGCTCACGGCGATCTCGGCGAGCTGGCGCTCGTCGGGCTCGATGTTGAGCGTCGTGTCGGCGAAGAGGAAGACCTTGCCTTCGACGAGCAGGACGTGCACGCCCACGGCGCGCGTGACGCCCTCCTTGAGCTCCGCCAGGGGCAGGACGAACCCGAGGGTCTCCGGGTAGGAGCGCTCGATGCCCGCCACCATGCCGTCCGCCATGCCGAGCCTGAGCATGAGCATGGCCTGGTGGATGGGGCGCTTCACGTAGTACTCGACCTTCTTCGGCGTGTAGCCCTTGCGGCAGCGGATGGCGTAGAGCTCGTTGGCGAAGGTCACGAGGTTGGGCGTCTTGGTGGGGTCGATGATCTCGATCTTGCTGATGTCGAGGCCCACGTGTTTGGCCTTGAACTCGATGGTCGTGGGGTCGCCGAGGAGGATGGGCTTGGCGAGGCCGTCCTCGACGAGGACGCGGGCCGCTTCAACCACCTTGGTGTTGTCGCCCTCGGGGAAGACGACGCGCTTGGGCGTCTGACGGGCCTTCGTGACGATGGCGCGCATGACCTCCTGGCTCTTGCTGGTCATGGCCTCGAGGCGGGCGCGGTAGCCCTCCCAGTCGGTGATGGGGTATTTGGCCACACCCGTGTCGCAAGCGGCCTTGGCCACCGCCGAGGCCTCCCACACGAGGACGCGCGGGTCGAAGGGCTTCGGGATGATGTACTCGGGCCCGAACTCGAACTTCTGCCCGCCGTAGGCCGCCGAGACGTTCTCCGGCACCGGCTCTTTGGCAAGGGCCGCGAGCGCGCGGCTGGCGGCCATCTTCATCGCCTCGTTGATGGCCGTCGCCCGGACGTCGAGGGCGCCGCGGAAGATGAAGGGGAAGCCGAGGACATTGTTGACCTGATTCGGATAGTCCGACCGCCCTGTAGCCATGATGACGTCGCTCCTCGCGGCCTTGGCGTCCGGGTAGGTGATTTCCGGGTCGGGGTTGGCCATGGCGAACACGACGGGGTTCTTGGCCATGGAGCGGACCATATCCTGGGTCACCATGCCCTTCACCGAGCAGCCGAGGAAGACGTCGGCACCCTTCATGGCTTCCGCCAGGGTGCGCAGTTTAGTGTCCTGGGCGAAATACTCCTTGAAGGGGTTCATGCCCTCCTTGCGACCCTTGAAGACGACGCCCTTCGTGTCGATCAGGAGGAAGTTCTCCCTCCTGACGCCGAGCATCTCGTAGAACTTGGCGCAGGCGATCGCGGCGGCCCCGGCTCCGGAAACCACGACGCGGACGTCCTCGATCTTCTTGTTCGCGAGTTCCAGGGCGTTGATGAGGGCCGCTCCCGAGATGATCGCGGTGCCGTGCTGGTCGTCGTGGAAGACCGGGATGTTCATGGTCTTCTTGAGGGTCT
>JBBIUU010000177.1:0-3405 GCA_037440125.1 Acidobacteriota bacterium | reverse complement strand
GCAACGTTGCACGCTTGCGCCATCGTCAACGGCAGCGTTCGGTGCTGGGGCAACAACGACTTCGGCCAGCTCGGGGACAACACCGGGGTGAACCGAACCAGCCCGGTCCACGCCGTCAACCTCGCCGGCATGACCTCCCTGGCGGCCGGCGACTTCCACAGCCTGGGGTTGAAGGCCGACGGTACGGTCTGGGCCTGGGGCGCGAACTACGGCGGGCAGCTCGGAGATGGGGGCAACGTCAACCAGAGCTACCCCTTCGCGGTCCCGGGCCTGAGCGGGGCCCATTCGGTTGCCGCCGGCGGGGACGCCAGCGCGGCGCTCCTCTCCTGTTCCATGGACTGCAGCGCCCAGGTGCCCCTGGCCGCTCCCCCGCACGTACCGGTCTCCTTCTCGGGGCAGACCGTCATGGGGCCGGTCTGCTCGGGAACGCCTTCTTACGACTGGGACTTCGGAGACGAGACCGCGCACGGGACCGAGGCGACCTCGCAACATACCTACGCCGCCGAAGGCGTCTACCCCTGGACGATGACGACCACGTTGGGCGACGTCACCTGCCAAAAAGGGGGAACGGTCATCATCGCCCCACGGTGCGCAATCGCCTGCTCGGCTCTGGTCACGCCGCTGGCCGGCGACACCACCACTTCCTTCTCCTTTACAGCCACCGCGACCTCGGCCGATTGTCCGGGCTTGCCGACGGTGGACTGGGACTTCGGCGACGGGGGCATCCACTCCTTCCAGTACGACACCACCCACGAGTACGCGGCAGCAGGGGTCTACACGTGGACCATGACCGCCTCGCTCGGAAGCTCGACGTGCAAGCAGACGGGTCGCCTTTTCGTCGTGCCCCAGGGGGTGGCCGCGCTCCAAGGCTTCGTCGGCATTTGCGGCGGGAGCCAATTCTTCCCGCTGTCGGGGCCTGAAGTCAGCAACCTCAAGGTCTATGCCGTCAACGGCTCCGGCCAACGGACCGACGCGGTCATGACGGGGGTGAGATACCGCTTCCCCGTGCTCGCACAGGGCGCCTATCAGGTATACGCCGAGTTCGACTATCTCGACCATATCACCGTGGACAACAACGACCTGCCGGGGAGAGGGTGTCCCGCGCCGCAAACGCTCACCAAGCACGTGAAATCGTCGGGGATGGCACATACGATCACCGCGGGCCCAGGGGGAGACTTCGCCAACCTCTGCTTCCCGCCGCCCCTCTTCATGCTCCACGGCGCCCTGGAGTGCTACACCAAATGGTACAGCCCCGATCCGGGGGACTGCGACCACTGGGACAACGTGGCGAGGCTCCAGAACGGCTTCATCTCTTTCACGCCGAACTACCGCTGGTGGCACGCCGACGCGGCCTGGGGTCTGCGGGCGGATCAGTTGAGGGACCAGATCATCTCGGACCTCGCGGGTCTCGTGGGATCGACACCCTCGTCCCCCTCCACCGTGCTGGACGCGCCCCCCCCTTGGGTCGTCGTCGCGTACGAGATGGGCGGGCTCGTGGCGCGGGTCATGGCCTCAGGACCAGGGAGGAACTCCAGGCTCATGCAGGCGCTCCAGGGCGTCTACCTTCTCGCCGTGCCCAACAGCGGGAGCGACCTCCTGCTTGGAACAGCTGGGGACGCCATGAGCGTGGAATCGGTGGTGCGGCGATTCAATCCGCAGTACCCCAACTTCGGCGACCACACCTCGTCGGTCTACGCCATCGGGGGAGACGACGACTGGTGGGCCCAGCACAACTCCGACGGCCGCGTGAGCCTATACTCCGCGTTCACCGTCACACAGATCGGATGCTCCGACACCGCCTTCGGGTTCCCCAAGTGCGCGCCCTTCCCAGCCCTCTCCTTCGACAGCGGGCCGGGGCACATCTTCCGACTGGCGCACGGCGCCTTCGGGAATTGCCAATCGGCGCAAGACGTCCTTGCTGGCGTCATTTTGCAGGCCCTTCGAGCGACCACTAGACTGCAGTCCCAGCCGCTTCTAGATGACCAACCCGGCGGACCCGGTACTCCAGTCGGGCAATCTGTTTGGGGCACCAATGGCCGTTCTACCGGCACCGCGTCGGGCTCTCTTCCCCCGCCCGCGCCAGGTCTCGAGACTGCCCATCAGACCTACCCCTTCACGGTTTCTGCCACCGACGGAATGGGTGCGGTCATCATGGTCAGCGACGGCTCGGGCACCTTCACCCTGCTCGACAAGGCTGGTCAGCCGGTGGCCTCCGCCCAGGTCTCTGACGAGTACGCCTATCATGAGCTGAATCCCGATGCGGGAACGTGGGGCCTCCAGGTGACCCCCGGCGCGGGCGGCGTCTCTTTCAAGGCCACCTTCGTGGAGGACGCCACCTTCGGCATCAGGGGCTACGCCACGAAGGACGTGTACGCGTCCGGCGCCACCGTGCGCCTCCGCCTCGACACCGAAGGGGACACGGACGGGCTGACCGGGCCCTCGGCACAAGCCACGGTGTACGGTCCCGACGGCGCCCCCCTCCTGACCGTGCCCCTCTACGACGACGGCGAGCACGGCGACGGCGGGCCCGGAGACGGCGCCTACGCCGGGACCATGACCGCCCCGGGGGCGGGAAGCTACACCCTCGAGTTCAGGCTGACGGGCTCCTACCTCGACCCACCCTTCGCGAGGATCGCCTTCGACACGCTCACCGTGCTTCCGTCGTCCCACCTCTTCACAGGGATTTTTGCGGACTCGCCGATCGACCAGTCGGGGGCCGGGGCCTACGACGCGCTGAGGGTCTCCGCTCAGGCCGTAGTCCCGAGCGCTGGGGAGTACGTCGCTTCGGCGGACCTTCTCGATGCGGACGGCAACCTCCTGGACCACGCCGCGGCCCATCTCGCTGCGGCGGCGGAAGGCACCGTGACCTTCGAGCTCTCCTTCGACCTGCGGCACGTCGCTTGCGATTCTCTGGGCCGGCCCTTCCAGGCCACCGACCTCCGGCTCGTGGACGGGACCACGCTCCTCGCCCTCGATCGCTGGCCGGACCCCATCCTCACAGCCGCGTACACTCCGGACACCTTCCCCTGTCTCCAGGGCTTGCGCGGTCCGACGCTCGTTGCCCTCCGCCCCGACGAGGCGGTTCGGGGCCAGACGATCAACGTCCTGGCGGGGGGACGGAACTTCATGCCGGGCGCATCCCTGAGCTTCGACGACGGCATCGCGGTGGGTCAGACCCTCTGGGTCGCGGAAAACCTCCTCGCGGCCACCCTTGTGGTGAGCCCCACGGCTTCGATCGGGCTCCACGACGCGACGGTCCTCAACCCGGGCGGGAGCTCGGACACGCTCCACGACGCGTTCACGGTCCGGGCGGATCAACCTCCGTCGGTCTCCCTCCAGGCCCCCTACGAGGGTCAGACCGCATCGGGCCCGACGGCGACCCTCCGGCTCTCCGCCGCCGCGAGC
>JBBIUU010000176.1:0-3469 GCA_037440125.1 Acidobacteriota bacterium | reverse complement strand
GGGTAAACACGCTTTCCAAGCGTGCTCCTTCGGCCACTCGGACATCTCTCCGCGCCGCCCGATATGATAGGGGAAAACCCCTTTCGGGTCAACACGTGAGCTGGCTTGACTGGCGAGAGTTTGGGGGGGCGGCGGGCAGTTCAGTGGTGGCGCGCAGCCATCTGGCGTTCGAGGGCCGCCACGACGCGCGGGTCGTAGTGGACGCCCGAGAGACCGCGGAGCTCGGCGAGCGTCGCGGCGAGCTTCTTGGGCTGGGCGTAGCGGCGGTTGGGCGTGATCATGGCCTCGAAGGCGTCGGCCACGGCGATGACCGCTCCCATCAGGCTCAGCTGGCGGCGCCGCCCGGGGTAGCCGGACCCGTCGAGCTTCTCGTGGTGCTCCTCCACGAGCCGGGCCAACTCCTCGAACCCCAGGTGCCGCAGGATGTTCACGCCCTCGGGGACGTGGGACTGCAGAATCCCCTGCTCGAATCCCGTGAGCGGGTTGCGCTTGTTCAGGAGGGACCAGGGGATCCTCAGCTTCCCGATGTCGTGCAGGAGCCCGGCCATCTCGAGGGACTCCACGTCGAGCTTGTCGGCGGGGAGCGCCGGTGGGCGCCCCTCGGCTTCGGCCTGGAGGTGGTAGCCCAGGGTCCGGCACAGCCTCGACACGGCCCGCGAGTGGTTGTTCCCCGTATACCAGTCCTTGCTCTCGAGGAGGAGGACGAGGTTCTGGATGACCTTCCGCTCCTGCGCCCCCACGGCGCTCACGCCGGCGCCCGCGACGCGCGGCCTCATGAAGCGCCCCATGATGTTGAGGGTGGTCTCGACGATGAGGCCCTCCTCCATGGAGTTGGCGTACCGGAGGCTCAGCTGGAGGCCCTCCCGGCTGTGGGCGTACGCCTCGGCCTCGTCGCCCTCCTCGGCGGCGATCTGCGCCAGGAGCCTGTTGGTCGGCGGCAGGAGGTGGCTCGCCATGGGCGAGTCCGGGTCGCACTGGCGCATGCGCTGGAGGAGGAGCGCCTTCGCTTCCCCGAGCCGCCCCTCCACGAAGAGGATCTCCCCCTCGTTGGCGTCGTAGAGCCCCATCACCGCCGGCTCCGCTCGGGAGCCCTGCCGGACCTGGTCGTGGAGCTGACGCGCCGTGGCGATCTCCCGGGTCCTGGCGTCGCCCGCGAGCTGGCGCGCCCTCACGAGGTGGAGGTCCAGGAGATTCGTCAGCCGCATCCCCCTCAGCCGCGACTTGCTCGCCCACGCGTGGTGCCGGACGGCCACCGCGGGGCAGCGGTCGAGGAGCTCCAGGCTTCGGTGGTAGTGGGCTTCGGCCTCGTCGAGGCGCTCGGTGAAGTGGCACACGAGGCCGAGGAGGTTGTGCGTCTCGATGAGGATGGGGTGGTCGGGTGCCGTGCGCTGGGCGCAGCGCCGGGCGCGCTCCAGGACGACCTTCGCCTCGCCGTAGAATCCCATCACCCGGGCGCACCGGCCGGCGAACTGGAGCGAGCGCGCGGCCGCCTCGTCCAGCCCCCGGTCCTCCTGCAGGTCCCCCAGGGCCCGGGCCAGGAGGAACGCGGTGATGTCGTCCCCGAAGGCGTACATCTGCCCGATGAGGCGCATGAGGCTGGGGGTGATGTCGAGGATGAAGGCGTCGGAGACGGTCCGGGAGTCGGCGAAGGCCGCGACGCCCTCCTGAACCGCCCAAGACTCGTCGGAGTAGGCGTCGAAAGCGTTGCGGTCCATGGCGCGGAGCAAGGTCTGCCCGCGCCACTTTCGCAGCGTGGACCTCAGGAAACGCCGCCACTCGCGCGCGTCGCGGGAACCTCCCGGCCCTGGCATGCCCACCCCTCAAGTGGAGTATAAGCCCGAACCGGCCCGCGTGGCACTGCCGGTCGGAGGAGGCGTCCCGGGGGCCTGGCGTGGTATAAAAGCCCCCTATGGCAGAAGCGGCGCCCACCCTATCGGTCCAGGACCTCAAGAAGCGGTTCGGCTACGTCACCGTGTTGGACGGAGTATCCCTGGAGCTCCACCCGGGGGAGCTCGTACTCCTCCTGGGGCCCAACGGCGCGGGGAAGACCACCCTCACCAAGGTCCTGACGACCCTCACCCGCCCCGGCGGTGGGGGCCTCCACCAGCCCAAGGAGACCTTGAGGTTCAAGGGGGCGCCGCTCGGCCACGAGAACCGCGCCGCCTTCCTCGCCCAGGTCGGCTACCTGAGCCATCAGAGCTTCCTCTATGCGCACCTTACCCCGGAGGAGAACCTCCGATTCTTCGGCAAGCTCTACGGCATGGGCGACCTGGAGGCCCGCATCGGGAGGCTGCTCGAGCAGGTGGGCCTCGCGTCGGTGAGGAGGAGGCAGGTGGCCACCTTCTCCCGCGGCATGCTCCAGCGGCTGAGCATGGCCCGCGTCCTCCTCACGGACCCGAGCCTGCTCATCCTCGACGAGCCTTACTCGGGCCTCGACCCCGCGGGGAGCCGGACGCTGACGCACCTCCTGGCGGGCCTGAAGGCGGAGGACCGGGCTCTCCTCCTCATCACGCACGAGCTCGAGGACTGCCTCCCCATCGCCGACCGGGTGGCCGTCCTGCATCGAGGACGCATCGCCTGGTCCGCCCCGGCCGCGGGGCTCACGGTGGAGGAGGCGCGGGCGCGCTACTTCGAGGCCACCGGCGGGGGGGACCGCACGTGACGTACTTGCGCGTGGTCTGGCTCATCTTTGCCAAGGACTTCCGGGAGGAGCTCCGGCGGAAAGAGAACATCGCCTCCTCGCTCCTCTTCGCCTTCCTCTCCCTCGTGCTCTTCGCCTTCGCGCTGGACCCCACCCAAGTGAACCTCAACACGACGGGTTCGGGCCTCCTCTGGCTCATCATCCTCTTCGCCGGGAGCCTCTTCATGGGGGCCTCCTTCCGGAAGGAGATGGAGGGCGGCACGCTCCAGGCCCTCCTCCTCAGCCCCGTGGACCGGAGCGCCATCTACCTCGGCAAGTTCCTCGTGAACCTCGTGTTCCTCCTGACCCTCGAGGTCCTGCTCCTGGTCTTCTCCTTCCTCCTCCTCGACTTCAGGACGGGCGAGGTCATCGTCCCCCTCGGCCTGTGCTGGGTCGCCGTGACCGTCGGCTACGCGGCGCTCGGGACGCTCTTCTCCGCGCTCATCGCCCACGTGAGGGGCGGGCAGGTCATCTACCCGATCCTCCTCTTCCCCGTGCTCATCCCCCTCGTGATCGCCGCGGCGACCCTCACGCAGGACGCCCTCGCCGGGCGCGCCGTGCTCGGGAGCCAGTGGTTGCGGCTCGTGGCCCTGTTCGATACACTTTTCGTCACGGCATCGATCTTCCTCTTCGAATACGCCGTGGAGGAGTGAGGATGAACCTCCGCTCTTGGACGCGCGCCCTGTGGGCCCTCGCGCTGGCGCTCAACGGGGTCGCGCTCTACCTGGTCTTCTTCTACGCCCCCGTGGAGATGCAGATGGGGGCCGTCCAGAAGATCTTCTACTACCA
>JBBIUU010000175.1:0-3557 GCA_037440125.1 Acidobacteriota bacterium | reverse complement strand
CACACGGGCGAAGAGCCCGCGGAGCAGTCCTGCGCGCGCATCCTCAAGACCCTCGAGATGCTCGGCTACATCCCCGCGGTGGTGGGCGACGACTACGGCGCCGACGAGGAGAAGGCCGTGGCGGACCGCCTGCGCGACCTGGGGTACCTGGGGTAATAGAAGGTGAGGCGTTAGAAGTTAGACGTCAGACGCGAACAAAGGGCCGATGATGGATTGGGCTTTTCACGTCCGGCCTCTTTACGTCTCTCATCTTACATCTCACGTCTCACGTTTCGCGTCTCACAAACGGAGGACTTCTTCGAAGCCATGATTGACCTCCACATGCACTCGACGTGCTCGGACGGGACCTACAGTCCCTCCGAGCTCGTCCAGCGCGCCAAGGCCGCGGGCCTGACGCGCATGGCGCTCACCGACCACGACACCGTGGCGGGGCTGGCCGAGGCGCGGGCGGAAACCGAGCGCCAGGGCATCGCCTTCCTGGGGGGGCTGGAGATTTCCGCCGAGCTGCAGCCCGGCACCATGCACATCCTGGGCTACGGTTTCGACGAGGCCTCGCCGGAGCTCCTGGACAAGCTGGAAGTCGTCCAGCGGGCCCGCCGGGAGCGCAACCCGAAAATCGTGGACAAGCTCTGCGGCCTCGGGTTCGAGCTCACCATGGAAGAGGTGGCGTCAAAAGCCGGTGGTACCGTGGTCGGACGGCCCCACTTCGCGCAGGTCATGGTCGAGAAGGGGTACGCCCAGAACACCCAGGAGGTCTTCGACAAGTACCTCGCCAAGGGGAAACCGGCCTACCTCGACAAGGAGCGCCTCAGCCCCGAGGACAGCGTGGCGGCCATCCGGGCCGCGGGCGGCGTCGCCGTCCTGGCCCACCCGCTCCAGCTCAAGGCGAAGGACGAGGCGGAGCTCGAGGCCATGGTGAAGCGCCTCGTGGACGCCGGCCTCCAGGGGATGGAGTGCTACTACCGGAACCACTCCGCACAGGACACCGAACACTTCCTAGCCCTGGCGCAGAAGTACGGCCTGGTGGCCACGGGCGGGTCCGATTTCCACGGGAGCAACCGCCCCCACATCAGCTTGGGCACCGGCGAAGGGAATTTGAGGGTGCCCGGCCGGTGTTGGGAAGAGCTGGTTAGGAAGCTAGGGAGTGAGGAAGTGAGGGAGTGAGGAAGTGAGGAAGTGAGGAAGTGAGGAAGGATGAGCGACCAGCCGCGTCGACACTGGGCCAAGAAGACAAGTCCCGTGGGGCAAGGATCGCTCGGCCGCATGAACAACTGCAATGTTGGAAGGATGCAGTGGAATTGGTCGCCGATGTATACAAACTCACGGAATTGTTCCCGTCACATGAGCTTTATGGGCTGTCCTCTCAGATGCGTCGAGCGGCAGTTAGCATTCCCTCCAACATAGCCGAGGGTGTGGCTCGACACGGACCAGGCGAGCGAAGGCAGTTTCTCTTCATCGCACGTGGCTCCCTCAGCGAGCTCGAAACTCAGGTGATTATTGCCGAAAGACTGGACTACATCGAAGTTGAAGTGAAAGACGCCGTCCTGGATACAACAGGTAAAGTGGGGGCTATGCTTAACGGTCTCTTGCGTCGATAAATTGTGACACTAGGAAAGGTCGGATCTGGGAAGATGCTGATTAGCCCTGGGATGGTGCAGGTCATCCCGTTTCTTCCTAACTTCCTCTCTTACTAACTTCCTAACAGCGCTCCTGGAGTCTGGATGGCATTTCTAGGCAAATTCATCTCGAAGAAGAAGCCCCGAGCGGTCCTCATCGGTCTCGACGGGGTGCCCTACACGCTCCTCCAGAAGCTCATCGCCAAGGGCGTGACGCCGAACCTCGGGCGCCTCGCCGCGGCCGGTCCCACGCACTTCAAGCAGATGGACGCCACGCTGCCGGAGATCTCCTCCGTCAGCTGGTCCTCCTTCATGACCGGCGTGAATCCCGCGAGACACGGCATCTACGGGTTCATGGACCTCAAGCCCGGCACGTACCAGATGTACTTCCCGAGCTACCCCCACCTGAAGACCGAAACCATCTGGGACCGGCTGGGCAAGCAGGGGAAACGCTCCGTGGTCATCAACCTGCCCGGCACCTACCCGGCGCGGCCCCACGAGGGCGTGCTCATCTCGGGCTTCGTGGCCATCGACCTGAAGAAGGCCGTGCACCCGCCCTCCATCCTCCCCACGCTCGAGGGCATGGGCTACCGCATCGACGTGGACACGAGCAAGGGCGCCGACGCGGACCACCTCTACAAGGACCTGGACGAGACCCTCGCGGCGCGAGAGAGGGCCTTCGAGCACTTCAGGACGACCGAGGACTGGGACCTCTTCGTGGCCATCATCACGGGCACCGACCGCCTCCAGCACTTCCAGTGGCACGCGGTGGAGGACGAGTCGGACCCCAACCACCCCAGGGCCATGGCCTTCTACGCCAAGGCCGACGCGGTGGTGGGGCGCCTCCTCGAGCGCCTGGGCGACCAGGACCTGTGCCTGCTCATGAGCGACCACGGCTTCTGCGGCATCAAGAGCGAGGTCTACGTCAACCGCCACCTCGTGAACGCCGGGTTCCTCTCGTGGGAGAAGGACCCGCCCGACTCCTTCGCCGACATCGCGGCGTCGAGCCGCGCCTTCGCCCTCGACCCGTCGCGCCTCTACGTCCACCGCAAGGGGCGCTACCCGAAGGGCACGGTGGCCGAGGCCGACGTTCCGAAGGTGCGTCAGGAGCTCAAGGACCTCTTCCTCTCCCTCGAACACGAGGGGAACAAGGTCATCAAGGATGTCTTCTTCCCCGAGCAGATCTACGACGGCCCCGAGTTCGACAAGGCGCCCGACGTGGTCCTGCTCACGAACGACGGCTACGACCTCAAGGGCAACATCAAACGCCCCGAGGTCTTCGGGCGCACGCACTTCACGGGCATGCACAACCGCCACGACGCCTTCCTCCTGGGCACGCGGCCCCTGCCCGAGAAGCGCCCCCACATCGAGGACGTGCCGGGGCTCCTCCTGGCGCACCTCTCGTAGGATTCCCGCCATGAACGCACCGGTGCCGATCCGAAGCGCCGCCCCCGGGGCGGACCTCACCCCCGAGCAGATCCGGGCCCTGCCCGTCCTGCGCGTCCGCTGGCAGCTGCAGTTCACCAAGTGCTCGCTCAAGTGCCCCTACTGCATCGCCGAGTGGACCAAGCGGCCCGTGAACTTCAAGCCCGACCGCTTCGACCAGATCATCGACCGGCTCCTCGCGCAGCCATTCCGCCTCGTCATCCGGCTCGGCGTGGAGGGCGAGATCTTCCTCAGCCCCGAGATCCAGGAGGGCGTCGTCCGCCTCTCCCACCACCCGAAGGTCGAGGGCGTCTCCTTCTCCACGAACATGATCGCGTCCGACGAGAAGGTGGAGGCCTTCCTGAACCGGGCCGACTGCTCCAAGGTCGGGATGGGGTGCACGATCCACGACACCCAGCTCACCGACGAGCAGATCGAGGGGTTCTTCCGCCGCATCGAGATGATCCAGAAGCGCGGCGTCCTCGTCTTCGTGGGGTACGTGGCCAAGCCCGACCG
>JBBIUU010000174.1:0-3714 GCA_037440125.1 Acidobacteriota bacterium | reverse complement strand
GAGGTGGGCGCCGACGTCATGGACGTGGCGCGCGGCATGGGCAGCGACAGCCGCATCGGGCCCCGCTTCCTCAACCCCGGCCCCGGGTACGGCGGCTCGTGCTTCCCGAAAGATACGCGCGCGCTCCTCGACGTGGCCAAGGCGCAGAAGGTACCCATGCGCATCGTCGAGGCCGCCGTGGCCGCGAACGAGGACCAGGTCCAGCGCGCGCTGAACAAGATCGAGAAGGCCTTCGGCGGCGTCAAGGGCCGGACGGTCGCGCTCCTGGGGCTCGCCTTCAAGAGCGACACGGACGACATCCGCGAGTCGCCGGCCATGAAGATCGCGGCGGCGCTCCTCGACGCCGGCGCCAAGGTCCAGGCCTACGACCCGGCCGCGGCCCAGAACGCCGTGAAGGAACTGCCCAAGCTCAAGACCTTCGACGACCCCTACGGCGCCGCCCACGGCGCGGACGGGCTCGTCATCGCCACCGAGTGGAACGAGTTCAAGAAGATCGACTGGTCCCGCCTCAAGGGCAGCCTCAAGCACCACGTGGCCGTGGACCTGCGAAACCTCCACGACCCCAAGGAGGTCCGCGAGGCCGGGTTCGACTACCACTCCATCGGGCGGCCCTGAGGGCCCGTCCGGGAGAAGGCCTTGGGTACCGTCCCCACCTCGGCGCGGACCGCTGATCAGCTCAGGATCCCGCCGGGCGTCGATCCGACGCACCTCATGCTGGGCGACTGGTGGAAGGAGGAGGACCTGCCCCTGGACTGGGGCCGCCTCCTCCCCGCCGGCCCCCTGCGCGTCGAGGTGGGCTACGGCGGCGGGGAGTTCCTCCTCGAGATGGCGCGCCTCGACCCGAAATCCAATTTCGTCGGCATCGAGCGCTTCGGCGAGGGGCATCGGCGCCTCTTGAAAGCCCTCGGCGAGGGAGGTGTGCGCAACGTGCTCTCCCTCGTGGGCGACGCGTACATCGTGATGAACCTGGCCTTCGCGGAGGGCTCGCTGGCGTCGGTGACGGTGAACTTCTCGGATCCATGGCCCAAGGCGCGCCACGCCCGAAACCGGCTCCTGACCGAGGAGTTCCTGCGCATCGTGGCCCGCAAGCTCTCGCCCGGCGGGCTCCTCTACGTGGCCACCGACGACGTGCCCTACGCCCATCAGGCCGCGGAGGCCCTGGCCGCGGTGCCCGCCCTCGTGAGCGAGCACCCCCGGGAGCCTTGGCTGACGGAGTCGCCGCACCCGGTGCGCACGCGCTACGAGCGTCGCTGGATGGCCGAGGGACGGCCGCTCCACTACTTCGTGTTCCGCAAGGAGGGATGACCTTGCCCCACGTGAAGCTGAGCGGCGGGTTCGATCTGGAGAAGGCCTGGAGGGAGCCCCCCGCTTTCCGGTTCTCCGTGCCCGAAGAGGACCTGCACGTCAAGTTCCTCGAGTCCTACCTCAACGGGACGGGGGACGTCCTCCTCCTGAGGTACATCCTCGTGGAGGGGCGCCTGAACCAGACGGTGCACATCCTCCTGGCGAGGGCCGATGAGGGCGACTGGGTCCTCAAGCTCGACAGGAGCTGCCCCATGCTCCGGACCGCGGGCGTGAAGCTCCTCATCGCCACGCTCGCCGCGTGGTTCGGCAAGCGCGGTCTTTCGAGGGTGACCTCCACCGTCGAGGCCTACGAGACGCGGGGGAAGTTCTACGCCGAGCACGCGGAGCAGTAAGTAAAACGCTCGACGTGAGACGTGAGACGCGAAATGCTGACAGGGCGGGATCCTGAGACTGACTTCCCCTCCAAGGAGTCCTCAGGATGACGGCTGAGACTGACTTCCCCTCCAAGGAGTCCTCAGGATGACGGCGTCGTGACCGTCATTCCAGGCGGTCCTTCGAAGGGCCTCTGTGCTGGAATCTAACGATTCCGGACGCGCTGCGCTTGCCGGGATGACCCTGTCGGGAACCTGAGCCACTTCCCCAGACCGTGATCCCAGCGACCGGAGGGAGTCCAGAATCTTCATGGGACCCAGATCAGGAAGTGCTCTCGAGGGGCCGCACGGCGCGGCTCTCGGCCGGCCTCTCGGCGGCCCACTCGGCCAGGGACTTGTCACCCAGCCCCTCGAGGAACGCGGCCTCCTCGGCCCTGATCCATCCCCGGACGCTCCCCGCCGCCGTGGCGAACGCCATGTTGAACTTCTGCTCGTAGAGCTCGCAGAGCTCTCTCAACCTCATGGAGCGCGCGGGGCGGGCGGGGGCGAAGTCGCCCTTGGGCGTGCGCAGGAGGAAGCCCGCCTCCTCGAGCGCCGCAAACCAGCGCTCCGTCTGGTCGGGGTGGAACTGGTACCGGGCCGAGAGCTCCGCGGGCGAAACGGCGCCGCGGGTGGTCTCGAAGGCCTCCACGGCGTCGAGGAGGAGGAGGATCGCCGCCGAGCGCGAAAGCGGCGTGAAGCCCCGGCCGAGCATCTCGCGGAGGCGCGCCTCGCTCTGGAGCTTCGGGAGGAACTGCAGGACATAGGCGAGCTCGGCGCCCCCGAGCGCGATGAGCCAGGAGTAATAGATCCAGACCATGCCGATGGGGACGAGGGCGAGGGAGCCGTAGACCTTCTCCACCGTGCTCTGGCTGAACGCGATCTGGACGTACTGGGTGAGGCCGAGCTTGGCGCCCTCGAAGAAGCTCGCCGCCACGAAGGACGCGATGAGGACGGCGCCGAACCGCATCTTCAGGCGCGCCGTCATCCAATAGAGGGCGAAGAAGGCGGTCATGGTGATGAGGAAGGGGACGAAGTAGTGGAGCGTGAGGTAGAAGCGCGGCATCCCCCGCTTGAAGTGCGCCGTCAGCACGAAGGAGCTGCCCACGAGGAGGGGCAGGAGCGTCACGCCCATCCAGAGCATGGAGATGCGCGTCAGGAACGCCCCGCGCCCGCCGGGCGAGCGCCAGATGTCGTTGAGCGTCCGCTCGACGGAGGTGATGAGCGTCGTCCCGAGGAAGAGCAGGACGAAGACCGCCACCACACCTGAGGCGCCCTTCCCCAGGAGCGACAGGTTTTTCGAGAGGTGGTCGAAGAGGTCCATGACCACCTGCTGGGCCGCAGGCGTGACGAGCTGCTCCACGAGCGCGGACTCGAACGAGTCCATGTTGCTCTGGAAGGGCAGGGAGCGGCTGAGGATGAAGAGGATTAGGCAGGCCAGGGGCAGGAGGTTCAGGAGCGTGAAAAACGCCAGCGCCGCGGCCCGGACGATTACGCGGTCCTCCCAGCCCCTGCGGACGACGTGGTAGACCACCTGGAGGAGGAGGTGCAGCGAGCGCATCAGACGCGACGGATGGGCTTCCTCGAGGACGAACGCCGTCAAACGCCTGAGCCAGCCTGCCATGCGGAAAGGATAGGCGATGCCGGTCGGAGCGCGCAACCGTTGAGCTTCTTGACAGCATCCCCCGCGGTCCCTAAAATTGTGCCCTCCCGACCGGGGGGCCAGGGGCACGAGAACACACCTAATGGAGGTACCGATGGGTTCGAATCTCGTTCACAAGATCCTCGGAGCGCACCTCGTGGAGGGCGACCTCCACGCCGGGGACGAAATCGCCATCCGGGTGGACCAGACCCTCACGCAGGACGCCACGGGCACCATGGCCTACCTGCAGTTCGAAACCATGGGGATCCCGCGCATCAAGACGGAGCTCTCGGTCTCCTACGTGGACCACAACACCCTGCAGGTGGGCTTCGAGAACGCCGACGACCACCGCTACCT
>JBBIUU010000173.1:0-3721 GCA_037440125.1 Acidobacteriota bacterium | reverse complement strand
AGACGTTAGACGTGAGACGTCAGACGTGAGACGTCAGACGCTGACCTGACCGCATCCAAGGACGATGAAGGAACCCCTCCCGCCCCTCTACCCGATCACCCCGGACGGCCTCTCGGGGCCGGCGCTCCTGGGCTGGGCCGGGGAGCTCCTCGAAGCGGGGTGCAGGCTCCTCCAGTACCGGAGGAAAACGGGCCTCGACCGGGATCGCCTGACGGACCTGGAAGCCCTCCTCGGCCTCTGCAGGACCTACTCGTGCCGTCTCGTCGTGGACGACCGGACCGACCTCGTGATGCTCTCGGGGGCCGACGGCGTCCACCTCGGCCAGACTGACCTGCCCCCCTCGGAAGCCCGCCAGCTATTGGGAACGGGCAAGCTCATCGGATTCTCCACGCACAACTGGGAGCAGGCCGAGGAGGCCCTGGACTCCCCGGCCGACTATCTCGCCCTTGGGCCCGTCTTCGGAACCTCCACGAAGGAGAACGCCGACCCCGTCGTCCCCGTGGAGGTGCAGGAGCGCGTCCTGCGCGCCTCGCCGATCCCCGTGGTCGCCATCGGGGGCATCACTCCCCACAATGCCCGCGCCCTTTGGCAGCGAGGGTTTGCCTCCCTCGCCGTGATCGGCGCCCTCGCGAGCCGTCCCGAGGAGGCCTGGCGGGAGTTCATGGCGGTCAAACTCTAATCCCTCCTCTCACCGGCTCACGGATTCTCTGACTCTCTGGCTCACATCGGAATGCTGCGGCGGAATGGGCCGGCGGGGCTTCTTGTTCCTTGGTTCACCCGATAGACGGGGGTAGAATGACGCCCTTGATGTGACCCCTTGCAGTGGCATCTTGAAGTTGTTGGGAGGCACGATGTTCGAGGTGAAGATCACGCGGGACTTCGCGGCGGCGCACCGGGTGGAGGACTACCCGGGCAACTGCGAGCGCCTGCACGGGCATAACTGGAAGGTGGAGGTCATCTCCCGGAGCGCCGAGCTCGACCAGCTCGGGATGGTCATGGATTTCCGCAAGCTCAAGGAGTTGACGGACAAGGTCCTGGAGCGCCTCGACCACGAGTACCTCAATGAGATCGAGCCCTTCATGACGCTGAACCCCACGGCGGAGAACATCGCGAGGTTCATCTTCGACGAGGTCTCCCGGGGCGCGCCGGTCCACCGCGTGAACATCTTCGAGACCGAGACCTCGGTAGCGTCGTATTTCAGGGAACCGTGATCAGGTGAACGGGTGATCAGGTGAACAAGAAGGGAGACAGCGGCCCGCAGGCCGGTCGCCGCGTCTCGGCGGGCGAAACGGGAGCCGCGCGATACCTGAAGCGCGCCGTGGCCGGGCCGACGCTTCTCGTCAACGAGATCTACGCCTCGCTCCAGGGCGAAGGGCCCGAGCAGGGCTACCCCACGGTCCTCGTGCGCCTCACGGGCTGCAACCTCCGCTGCACTTACTGCGACAGCGCGTTCGCCTTTTACAAGGGGGAGCGCCGCACGCTCGCGTCGGTGGTGGAGGAGGTGTGCGGACACCGCATCGAGCGCGTGCTCGTCACGGGCGGCGAGCCCATGGCCCAGCGGGAAGCCCCCGCCCTGTGCCGGGCGCTCCTCCGGGCCGGGCGCTCGGTCTCCATCGAGACCAACGGCGCCTACGACCTCTCCGCCCTGCCGAGGCGCGTGCTCAAGGTCGTCGATGTCAAGACGCCGGGGAGCGGCGAGTCCGACTCCTTCCAGCCCAATCTCTTGGCGCAGCTCGACCGCAAGGACGTCCTCAAGTTCGTCTGCAGGGACCGGGCCGACTACCTCTTCGCCAAGGGGTACATGGCGCGGCACCGCCTCCCCGGCCCCCCTTCGGTCACCCTCTCGCCCGTATGGGGATCCCTCGACCCGAAGGACCTGGCCGCGTGGGTGATGGAGGACCACCTCGACGCCCGGGTTCAGGTCCAGCTGCACAAGGTGCTGTGGGGGAACAAGCGGGGGACGTGACTGCATCCCAAATGCAGAATGGTAAATGCTCAATGTTGAATTAGAATGGACAACAAGGGCTGAGCGTCGATGAGCGATAACGAACCGTCCTCAAGCATTCAACATTCGACATCCGACATTGAACATTCCCCATCTTCGTTGGCCGTCGTCCTCCTGAGCGGCGGTATGGACTCCCTCACCACCGCCGGGGTCGCCCGGCGGGACGGATTCGAGCTGGCCCTCATCCATTTCAACTACGGTCAGCGGACCGAGGAGGCGGAGCTCCGGGCCTTCCACCGCATCGCCGCGCACTTCGGCGTCCCCAAGGAGCGCCAGCTCGTCGTGCACACCAACTTCTTCCTGCAGGCGGGCGGCTCGGCGCTCACCTCCGCCGCCATCGCCGTCCCGGAGGCCGACCTGGACTCGAAGGCCATCCCCGTCACCTACGTCCCCTTCCGGAACGCGGTCCTCCTGAGCATGGCCGTGGGCTGGGCCGAGGCCCTCGGTGCGAATCGCGTGTACTACGGCGCGGTCTCGCAGGACTCCTCGGGCTATCCGGACTGCCGCCCCTCGTTCGTCGAGGCGTTCAACCGCCTCGTGGCGGAAGGGACCAAGCCGGAGAGCGGCATCCGGGTTTACGCCCCGCTGGTGGACCTCACGAAGGCCGACATCGTGCTCCTGGCGAGGACCCTAGACCTTCCGCTCGAGCTCAGCTGGTCCTGCTACAGCCGCAACGACCTGCCGTGCGGGACGTGCGACTCGTGCGCGCTGAGGCTGCGGGGCTTCGCGCAGGCGGGCCACACGGACCCCCTGCGCTACGCTGCGAGCCCCGCCACGGCGGAGGAGCGTCGCGAGCGGGTCCGGCGCCTGTCGGTCCTCATGAAGGCCCTCACGAGGGCGTCGTGATCACGCAGGGCGCCAAGTCCGGCTGGGCCATGGCCGGCATGTCCCTCCTCTTCGGCGCGTCCTTCGTGGGGACCAAGATCGCCCTCGGGGACTTCACCCCGTCCCAGCTCATCTGTTTCCGGTTCGCCCTCGCGGCCGCCGCCTTCTATGCCATCTCGGGGCTGGCGGGCGTTCCCCGCCTCGATCGCGCGGGACGGATGAGCGTCCTCCTCATGTCCCTCTTCGAGCCGGGGGCCTACTTCTTCCTCGAGGCGGAGGGGATCCAGCAGACCCTCGCCTCCACGGCCGCCATCCTGATCTCCACGATCCCTCTCTTCGTCCTCGTCCTCGAGGCCCTCTGGCTCAAGGCGCCCGTGGTGCCCTCCGAGGTACTCCTCATCCTTCTTTCCGTGGGCGGGATCTTCCTCCTCGTGGTGGCGGGCGGCGGGCCCGGGACCTCGCTGGGCGGGAGCCTCCAGGGAAACCTGCTCATCCTGGGCGCGGCGCTCTGTGCGTCCTTCTACACGGTCATCGCGCGCCGCCTCCTGACGACCTACAACCCTCTCGCCGTCACGCGCCTGCAGACCCTCTGCGCGGCCTTTCTCTATCTGCCCTTCGCCGCGTGGGACACCCTCTCACACCCGCTGAGAACCCCCGGGCCACGCGGATGGGCGGCCCTCCTCTACCTCGCCTTCGGGTGCTCGCTCGTCGCCTACTGGCTCCTGAACTACTCCCTGGCCCACGTGAAGGCCTCCATCGTCTCGGCCTTCACGAACGTCATCCCCGTCGTAGGCTCGGTCCTCGCCGTGGCGCTCCTGGGCGAGCGCCTCTACCCCCTCCAGGCGGTGGGGGCCGTCGTCGTGCTGGGGTCCACGTCGCTCCTCGCGGTCA
>JBBIUU010000172.1:0-3732 GCA_037440125.1 Acidobacteriota bacterium | reverse complement strand
ACCCAGCCCCGGCGCCGTGCGGATGGCCTCCGTGATGAAGGCCTTCGCACGGTCGAGCGATTCGCGCAGGGGGAGCCCCAGGGCGAGGCACGCGCAGAGCGCGGCGGAGAAGGTGCACCCCGTGCCGTGCGTGTTGCGGTCGGGGGAGCGCTCCCCCTCGAGGGCCCACCACGACGCACCGTCCCAGACGAAGTCGCGGGAGCCGCCCTCGGGGTTGACGGCGCTGTGGCCGCCCTTCATGACGACCACGTGCGGACCCATGGAGCGGATGGCCTCCGCCGCGGCGCGGAAGTCGCGCTCCGTCTTCAATGCGCCGCCCACGAGCGCCTCCGCCTCGGGGACGTTGGGCGTCACCACGGAGGCGAGGGGGAAGATCTCCCGCACGAGCGTCTCCACGGCCTCCGGCGCGATGAGCGCGTCCCCGCCCTTGGCGCGCATGACGGGGTCCACCACGAGGTGGGGCGGGCGGTGCTCGCGCAGCTTGGCCGCCACCGCCGCGATGGTGGGGGCGTCCACGAGCATCCCGGTCTTGCAGGCGTCCGCCCCGATGTCGCTCAGGCACGACCCGATCTGCATCGCTACGGTCTCGGGCGCGATGGCTTGCCAGCCCTGGACGCCCACCGTGTTTTCGGCCACAACGGCCGTGACGGCGGACTGCCCGAAGACGCCGAAGGTGTGGAAGGTCTTGAGGTCCGCCTGGACGCCCGCCCCGCCCGAGCAGTCGGAGCCGGCGATCGTGAGGGCGCGCGGGAAGGAGGTCATGATCGAGCTCCGGTGATCAGGTGGTCGTTCGTCTACGGGAATAGGCGCCTGGGCGATCGTTCGATGAGGCGATTACGCAAAGCACCTCACATTTCACGTCTTACGTCTTACGTCTCACGCCTCACCGGTACATATCCACGAGCGGCTTGAGGGCCTCGAGGACCTCCTGCCGCATCTCCACGAGCCGGGCCAGGGTGTCGCGCTTCGTCCTCAGCGACAGGCCGGCCGCCGCGAGGCGCACGAACTCCGCCCTGAGCGCGTAGTATCTCATGGCCCACAGCCCGCACGGCCCGCCCAGAAGGACGGCCCCCACGGCCCACCAGGGGCCGAAGGCATACCAGAGCAGCGCCCCCTGGAGCACGTAGAACAGCGGGAAGAAGAGGAGGCCCCCGTAGATCTTGTAGGTTGCCACCACGTCGCGCCCACCGCCGAAGGCCACCGCGAGCCGCCCCGTGATGAGGTAGGGCAGGAAGTTGAAGAGCCAGCCGTAGGCCGCCGCGGGGTACCCGGCCACGATGACCGCCAGCCTCCGCCAGACGCGGTCGAGGGCCGACCCCTTCGTGGACTCGCGCACCACGTCCTCGTCCTTCAGGTCGAGCAGGTCGAGCATCTTGAGGTAGGCGCGCGCCCTCACGAGGAGCGCGTGGAGCTGCGTCGGGTGATCCATCCTCGCCTTGTAGAACTCCACGAGGAGGCGCCGTGTGATCTCGGCGCCCTCCTCCTCCTCGGTCCGGACCCCGGCGAGGTTGAGTGCCATTCCGCGGACGCCCTCCACGACACGCAGGTCCTCCCAGCGCTCGGCGTTGAAGGTCAGGCTCTCGAGGGCGTCCCGCATGCGGTCCGTGAGCGCGTCTACGGCGTCGTGATCCTGGCCCGCGCCCCAGTTGAGATCGTCGTATCGGACCGGCACGCCGAAGGTCACCGTGACCTCGCTTCGGAACGCGGACTTGGCGCTGTAGAGGAGCCCCGCGGGGAGGATCATCGGATGGGCGCCCCGCTGCACGGAGCGCCCCACGATGCGCGCGGCGCCCGTCTTGAGAGGCTGCAGCTTGGGCTCGTCGTGGCTCACGCCCTCGGGGAAGAGGGAGAGCGCCTCGCCCTCGAGGAGGGCGTGCTCGCAGGCCTCGAAGGTGGCTTCGTTCCGCGTCATGTCGCTCCCCTCGTCCTGCCGCCGGTAGACGGGGAGCGCCCGCACGAGCCGGAGCCAGGGCGCGACCATGGGGTTCCGGAAGAGCGTGGCCTTCGCGAGGAAGCGCACGGGGCGGCGCGAGGCGACGAGGAGGAGGACCGGATCGAGGAGGCCATTCTCGTGGTTTCCCACCAGCACGAGGCCGCCCTCGCGGGGGACCCGCTCGAGCCCGACCACGCGGATCCGCCGGAAGAAGATGTGGAGCACGAGGCTGAAGAAGCCCCGCACCGCCTCGTCTCGCGTCATGTCGCCATTGTCCCAGAGGGAGAGGATCAAATCAAAAGACGGCTCACCACGGAGGCACGGAGGACACGGAGAAGGTCAAAAGATTAGCCTTGTGAAGAGCGAAAAAGGGCACCCTTCCCCCTCTCCACACCCCCAGCCCCATCTTGCTCAACTTCCAAATCTCTTCTCTCTTCCAACCCCAGATTTCCTTCTCCTTATCTTTTCTCCGTGCTCTCCGTGTCTCCGTGGTGAATTCCCTTTCTAATTCATTCCGGTTGACGCCCCCGGGCCGCGCATGATGAACTGCGCCCATGACCGGCGAGACGCCCGCACCGAACGCCCCCCACGGTCTCGACCTCGCGCGGTCGGCGCGCCTCGCGCTCGTGGTCCTCACGGGCATGAACCTCCTGAACTACCTGGACCGCTTCGTGGTGTCGGCCCTCGTGGAGAGCCTCAAGGGCTCCGAGTTGCACCTCACCGACACCCAGTGCGGCGCGCTCGGGACCGCCTTCATGATCGTGTACATGGCGTCCTCGCCCATATTCGGCACCCTCGGCGACCGGCGCGACCGGCCGAGGCTCATCGCCTTCGGTGTGGCCCTCTGGAGCGCCGCCACCGCCGCGGCGGGCTTCGCGCGGGGCTTCGCCAGCCTCTTCGCCGCGCGCGCCACGGTGGGCGTGGGCGAAGCGGCGTACGGGACGATCTCCCCGGCCATGCTCGCCGACTACTTTCCCAAGGAGCGGCGGGGGCGCGTCTTCGCGATCTTCTTCTCGGCGATCCCCATCGGCTCGGCCCTGGGCTACGTCCTGGGCGGCCTCGTGGACCGGCATTTCGGCTGGCGCGCGGCCTTCTTCGTCGCGGGTGTGCCGGGCGTCCTCCTCGCTTCCCTCGCGCTCCTGCTCCGGGATCCGCCCCGGGGCGCGCACGACATGGACGAGAGCACGGCGCACGCCTCCGGCGCAGGTGTCCTCTCGGCCTACGGCGACCTCCTCAAGAACGCCCCCTACGGCCTGACGGTCCTCGGCTACGCGGCCTACACCTTCGCCCTGGGCGCCATGGCTTTCTGGATGCCCGCCTTCCTCGAGCGGATCCGGGGCGTGCCCAAGGAGGAGGCCACCGTGACCTTCGGCGCGATCGTCGTCGTGACGGGCTTCGTGGGGACCTTCGCGGGCGGCTGGCTCGGCGACCACCTCCTGAAATACACGCACCAGTCCTACCTCTGGGTGTCGGGCGTCGCCACGCTCCTCGCCGTCATCCCTGCCGCCGTCGCGCTCACCTCGCCCTCGCCGCACGCGTACTACACGGCCATGGTCGTCGCCGAAGTCCTCATCTTCGCCAGCACGGGCCCCATCAACTCCGCCATCGTGAATCTCGTGGCGCCCACGGAGCGGGCCACCGCCGTGGCCCTGAGCATCTTCTCCATCCACCTCCTCGGCGACGTGCCCTCCCCGCCCCTCGTGGGGATGCTCTCCGACGCCAGCTCCCTCGACCGCGCGGTCCTTCTCATCCCCGTCGTCTTCGCGCTCTCGGGACTCATCTGGTGCTACGCCGCCTGG
>JBBIUU010000171.1:0-3743 GCA_037440125.1 Acidobacteriota bacterium | reverse complement strand
ACAAACCCCGCATGGGCTCCGACCCCTTCCAGAAGAAAGATCCCCTCGGCTGGATCGGCGGCGACTCGCCAGAACAACCCGACAAGCAGGAGGGTGTACAGAGTCAACCGAGTAATCCCGAGAAACCCAGTAATCCTGGTAAGCACGATCCCCACAGTCCACCCAGTAAGACCGGTAACCCTAGTAAACACGGCTTACCGAGTCCACCGAGTAGCCTCGATCATCCCGGTACACTTAGTACCCCGTCGAGGGGTGGCACCACATCTAAGGGCCTTCGTCCCGGATGGACCCGAGCCACGTTCATCGTCCGTGAGGAGACCGTCCAGCGGCTGAAGGGCGTCGCTTACTGGGATAGGAAAGAACTGAAGAGGGTCGTTGAAGAGGCGTTCAGTCTCTACCTGGCATCAAAACCGGCAAACCCCATACCCGGGCAGAATCCCCCACCATCTAGGCGCTCCAGCGCGGAAGTCGCGCTTATGGCGGCCTGTGAGGAGTTGCTCCGCGCTCCAGCAGAAGCCGGGCATGTTCCGGGCTGCTGAAGCCCGGATCTCCTTACTCCCCTTCATCTGGTGAATGCTCCTCTTCCCCGCGCGCCAATCCGCCCTGCGGGTGCTGAAGGTCTATGTGGTGCTTCTTCATGCGATAGCGCAGGATATGACGCGGGATCTTCAACGCGCGAGCCGCCTTTGACTGGTTTCCTCCCGCCATGCGCAGCGCGCGCAGGATGGTCTCTCGCTCTACACCCCACAGACTGGTCTGCATCTCCTCGTCCTGCGTCAGAAAGGGTGGGAGAAGTTGCGGAGTGATCTCTTCCCCTGGATGCAGAATTGCAAGCCGTTGCCCGAGATTTTGGAGCTCGCGGATGTTGCCCGGCCACGCATAGTTCTCCAGCACTTCCACGGCCTCCCTGGAGATCCGGATCTCTCCCACCCCGAACTTCCGGTAGAAATGACTCAGGAGAAGCACGATGTCTTCAGGTCGTTCCCGCAGGGGTGGCACGTGAATCGGAATGACATTGAGACGCCAAAAGAGATCCTGACGGAATGATCCGGCCCTCGCTGCCGCAGCGAGGTCACGATGGGTAGCCGAGACGATTCGAACGTCCACCTTGACAGACACTTTGGCACCGATCGGATCAACCACTCGCTCCTGAAGGGCGCGGAGGATCTTCCCCTGGAGCGCCACGTCCATGTCCCCGATCTCGTCCAGGAACAGCGTGCCCCCGTCGGCCAGCTGGAATTTCCCGGGCTTTGAATCCGTCGCACCCGTGAACGATCCCTTCTGGTGACCAAAAAGCTCACTCTCCAAGAGCTCCTTTGGAAACGCTGCACAATTCAGCGCGACGAAGGGCCGCCCATTTCTCGGGGAGAGCGCATGGAGCGTCCTGGCCACGAGTTCCTTCCCAGTGCCGCTTTCTCCCGTGATCATGACCGTCGCGTCAGTCGGGGCCACCTGGCGAACGGACGCCATGACTTGCTGGACGGCGGCGCTCGTTCCAATGATCCCCATCTCTGGATCCTGTTTGTGCAAAGCCTTCTTCAGGCTCCTGTTCTCCTTCGCCAGGCGTTCGACCCGCGCCGCTTTCTCCACCGTCAGGAGGAGTGTCTCGCGGGTGACAGGCTTGGTCAGATAGTCCACGGCGCCTAGGCGCATGGCCTCGACGGCATCCCCTATGGTGCCGTAGGCCGTCATGACTACGACGGGAAGATCGGGATCGCGCCCGTGGACGACCCGCAGCAAGGCCTTGCCGTCCAGCCCAGGCATGCGTATGTCCGTCAGCACGAGGTCGACAGTCTTCTTCTTCAGAAGGTCCACGGCTCGTTGGCCGCCGTCTGCCCGAAGCACCTCGTGTCCCGCCTCCTCGAGATGGAAGGCCAGCACTTCGAGGAGACTCGAATCATCTTCGACCAGCAGTATTTTCGACATGCTCAGCCCTCCTGCTCAGGAGGTTTGTTGGGAAAGTACATCGTGAATCGGGCACCTGCGCCCGGCAGGTCCTCGGCCTTGACCCAACCGCCGTGAGCCTGCAAGATTTGCCGAACCAGCGCCAGACCGAGCCCGGTCCCGTCCTGGCGACGCGAATAGAAGGGTTCAAATATCCTCTCGGCTTCGCCATCGGGCAATCCTGGGCCTTCGTCGTCAACGGTGATGACGATTCCGCCCCCACCTGCTTGGGCTCCAACGCGGATCATCGCTTCCGGAGAAGAAGCCTGAATCGCGTTCCGGAGCAAATTGGTCAGCGCCTGATAGAAGCGCTGCGGATCGGCGAACAGCTCGCCGCTGATTCCGGGCCCCACGATGATGGAGACCCCCCGCTCGCCAGCGAGGCCCTGGAGGGCTCCCACGCATTCGTTGACCGTGGGAGAGAGGCTCAGCTGATGCGGCTGAACATTGAGCGGGCGTCCTAGGTCCAGGAAGTCCTTCACGACGCTATTGACGCGATTGGCTTCATGCTGGAGGATGATCCAGAAGCGCCGACGGGGATGATCGGGCGGGATATCACGCTCCAAGATTTCCGCGGCACCCTGGATGGATCCAAGGGGCGTCCTGATCTCGTGCGCGATGCCGGCGGCCATTTGGCCCAGGGCGGCCAGCCGGCGACTTTCCGCCATGTCGGATTGGAGCTTCTCGTTCTGGCGACGCTCCTCTTCCTTGTGACGCTGCTCCGCTTGCCTCCTGTCTTCCAGGACGCCCGTGAGGACGCCAAGACCGATGTAGAACACGATCTCGATGAGGTCCTGGTTGCTGGAGAGGGGCAAGCCCGCTCGGACCGCCAGGGGAACCGTGACGGCAGAGATAACCGCCGCGACCGCCAGCCCGCCGCGCAACCCGAACCAGAGCCCGCCCAGAAGGATAGGAACGTAGCACACTCTCCGATGCACGAGGTGGATCCAGTGCGGAAAGGGGAACACCATATAGTGGAGAGAGAGTGTGAGCCCCGTCAGCAGAACGAGAATGGCCAGCTTCCCGCTACCCCGGAAGCGCTGCCGCCTCCAAGGCGGCGGCACGAACCCATTCACCCGTCTCCAACCCGTCATCTCTGCACTCGCCTTCCCTCTTCGCTCATCAGAAAGCAAGAGTCATACCGCATCCTGGGAAGCCCCACCCTGCGCCGCCGATGGGTAAACGGCCCCTGGCGACATTCAAACTCCTGGACCATATTAGCCCTATTCTGGTCAATATCGTCCACTGGCACCTCATTGACTGTCGCGCCAGATTGCTGAAACGCCCGTCGAGGGCTGGGAATGGGGAGTGGCACAAGGGTTGCACACAGTGGACCTGCGGAGGTGGAACTTGCGTCCGAGAGTGCGAAGCCAATGGAAACCTACAAGTGCTCTTGTGGTCTTGATGATGCTCATCCTTGCCCCCCATCGCGCGGCCGCTCAGAGTGAGGCTCGAGATCCCGGCGCGGTGGTGGAGGCGATGGTATCGCAAGCGTTGAGGGACAACCCCGAGTTGAAAGCCCAACGCGCCAAGATCGCGGCGGCCGAGCAGGTGCCGAGCCAGGCTCATGCGTTGCCGGACCCTGCCGCGGACATTGAGCTCATGAACGTCTCCACCAGCCATCCCGACCTTTCCAACGCGCTTACCGAAGGGGTTTCCCTCGGCGTTTCCCAGACCCTGCCCTTCCCCGGCAAGCGCGGGCTGGCCAAGAAGGCCGCGGAGGTGAAGGCGGATAAAGAGAGGGCCGCCCTCGCCGTCATGGAGGCGCGGATCGGGGGAGAGGTTCGGGCCGCGGCGTA
>JBBIUU010000170.1:0-3760 GCA_037440125.1 Acidobacteriota bacterium | reverse complement strand
CCACGGTGACGGCGTTGTACATGGAGATGCGGATGCCGCCGATGTCGCGGTAGCCCTTCACGCCCACCATGCCGCTGGCCTTGCACTCCTTCACGAACTTGTCCGTCAGCTCCTCGGTCGGGAGGAAGAAGTCGACGTTCATGAGGGAGCGGTCCTCCTTGACGGTGACGAAGGTCTTGTAGAAGCCCGAGTGACGGTCCAGGCAGCCGTAGAGGAGCTCGCCCTTCCTGAGGTTGTTCTTGTGGATGGCCTCCACGCCGCCGATGGACTTGTTGTACGCGAGCACGTTCCGGAGGATGTAGATGCCGAAGGTGGGCGGGGTGTTGTAGAGACTGTTCTTCTCCACGTGGATGCGGTAGCGCAGGTAGCTCGGGAGCTCCTTGTCGAGGCACTGGTTGAGAAGGTCCTCCCGGAGGATGACGACCGTCACGCCCGAGGGCCCGAGGTTCTTCTGGGCGCCCGCGTAGATCATGCCGAAGGGCGCGATGTCGAAGGGCCGCCACATGAAGTCGGAGGACATGTCGCAGGCCAGCGGCACGCCGCCCGTCTCGGGGAACTTCTGCCACTGCGTGCCCTCCACCGTGTTGTTGGTGGTGAAGTGCACGTAGACGCTGTCGGGGTTGACCTTGATCTCCTCGGGCCGCGGGAGGCGGGCGTACTTCTCCTCCTTCGTGGTCGCGATGCAGCGGGCATTCTCCCCCGCCACGATCTTCGCCTCCTTGTAGGCCTTCTCCGCCCAGGAGCCGGTGCAGATGTAGTCCGCCTTCCGGCCCTTGTAGAGGAGGTTCATGGGGAGCATGCCGAACTGCAGGTGGCCGCCGCCCTGGAGGAAGATGATCTTGTAGTTGTCGGGGATGTGCAGGAGCTCCTTCGTCAGGGCGATGGCCTCGTTGTGGACGGCCTCGTACTCCTTGGCGCGGTGGCTGATCTCCATGACCGACATGCCCGTGTTCTCGAAGTCCACCAGCTCGGCCTGCGCGCGCTCGAGCGCCGGCAGGGGCAGGCCCGCGGGGCCCGCGTAGAAGTTGATCACTCGCTTCGCCATGTTCTATCTCCTCAGCTGTCCTCTAGTGGATGACCCACCGGTCGCCCGGCTGGAGCCGCTTGCAGCCGATCTGCTTCGCGGGCTGGAGGCTCCCCTCCCTGGCATCCCACGCGCAGACGTCGCCGTCGATCTTGGTCGTGTCGATGCGCTTGGTCTCGCCGACGTAGACCTGAACCGCGCTCTTGGCCTTGTTGCCCGAGATCATCTCGTCGTAGCGCAGGACCACGATGTCGGCGGTCTGGTTGGTGATGAAGGCGTAGCGCGTCTCCTTATCTCCCGCCGCCAGGCCCGAAGCGAAGCCCAGGACCATGGCGAGCACCAGCAGTACGGACAGCCAACGGAGTCCCAGCTTGATCGCGTTCATCGCTTCACTCTCCTTTCATTCCCCACCGGGGAATCTCAGAGGTTCTCCTGGGACAGGATCTCGACCACGATGTCGCCGATGCGGAGCAGGTTCTCCTTGCTCGAGGCCCCGATGTGGGGGGCCATGAGGACGTTCGGCGCGGTCAGCAGGGGGCACTCCGGCGGGGGCGGGTCGGAGGTCCACACGTCGGTGGCGTAGGCGCCCACCTGGCCCGACTTCAGCGCCTCGACGAGGTCTTCTTCCACGACCACCTTGCCGCGGCCCGTGTTCACGATGATGACGCCCTTCTTCATCTTGGCGAAGGCGTCCTTGTTGAGCATGCCCTTCGTCTGGTCCGTGAGGGGCGTGTGGATGCTGATGTAGTCCGCCTCCTTGAAGACCTCGTCCATGCCGTTCTTCAGCTGGGCCACCTCGTGGTTGAGGACGAAGGGGTCGTAGGCCACGACCTTCATGCCGAAGGCCTTGGCGCGCTTGGCCACCTCGGTGCCGATGAGGCCGATGCCGAGCAGGCCGAGGGTCTTCTGGTAGAGCTCCGTACGCTTGAGCTCCTTCTTGAGGAACTTCCCCTCCCTCATGCCGTTGTGCGCCTCGATGAGGCGGTTCGGCACGGCGAGCATGAGGGCCATGGCGAGCTCGGCCACGGCGACGGAGGACGCCTTGGGCGTGTTCATGACCTTGATGCCCTTGGCCTCGCACGCCTCCTTGTCCACGTTGTCGAGGCCCACGCCGCCGCGGATGACGAGCTTGAGCTTGAGCGCGCCCTCGAGCATCTCCTTGGTGACCTTGGTCTTGGAACGGATGAGGAGCACCTCGGCCTGGCCGAGCTTGCCCATGTCGTCGGTCACCTCCCCGAACTTCGCCAGCCTTCCCGGCAACGACGCGTCGAACGCGTCCGCAATCAGGATCTTCATCGTTTGCCTCCCATCAGAACCAGGAAAACCAATTCACCACGGAGACACGGAGAGCACGGAGAAAGAAGGGACCCTCTTTTTTCTCAAGACCAAAGAGCCTGCTCTCGATTTTCCCTCCGTGTCCTCCGTGCCTCCGTGGTGAGTTTCTTGTCTTCTATTCCTCGATCAAACGGACGATGAGCCCGCTGCGGAGCTTGGGCTCGAACCACGTGGACTTGGGCGGCATGACCTGGCCCGAGTCGGCCACGGCCATGAGTTGGTCGAGCGAGGTCGGGAACAGGGAGAACGCCACGGCCCATCCCTCCCGCACGCGCTTCTCGAGCTCCAGCGTCCCGCGGATGCCGCCCACGAAATCGATGCGCTTGTCGGTGCGCGGATCGGCGATGCCGAGGATCGGTGCGAGGAGGTTCTCCTGGAGGATCGAGGCGTCGAGGCCCTTCACGGGATCGCCGGCGGGGAAGGTGCCCTCCTTGGCACAGAGCCGGAACCACTTCCCGCCGAGGTACATCCCGAAGGTCGTCTTCCGCCCGGGCTTCGGGCCGTCGGCGTCGTTCACGTCGAACTTTTCGGCGACCTTCGCGAGGAAGGCCTCGGGCGTCAGCCCGTTGAGGTCCTTCACGACGCGGTTGTAGTCCATGATCTTGAGCTGGTCGTGGGGGAAGACCACGGCCATGAAGTATTCGAAGGGCTCTGCTCCCGTATGGGTCGCGCTCTTCTCGCGCAGGGCCACACCCGTGCGGGCCGCGGCGGCCGTGCGGTGGTGCCCGTCGGCTACGTAGAGCGCGGGCACCTGCAGGAACAGCGTCTCGAGGTGCCGCTGCCACTCGGCGTCGTCCACCCGCCACACGGTGTGGCCGATGCCGTCGCTCGTCACGACGTCGTAGAGCGGGGCCTGCGCGCGGACCATGTCCACGATGCGGTCGATGTCCTTGCGCGCCTGGTAGGTGAGGAACACGGGCTCGGCGTTCGCGTTCTGCACGGTGACGTGCTTCGTGCGGTCGTCCTCCTTGTCCTTGCGCGTGAACTCGTGCTTCTTGATGAGGCCCTCCTCGTACTCCTTGACGGAGCAGAGCCCCACGATGCCCGCCTGCACGTGGTCCCCCATCTTCTGCTGGTAGACGTAGAGATGGGGCCTCTCGTCCTTGAGGAGGACGCCGTCGCGGATGAACCCGTAGAGGTTCTCGCGGCCCTTCGCGTAGACGCGGTCGTCGTAGAGGGGCACGGCGGGGTCGAGGTCGATCTCCGGCTTGCCGACGTGGAGGAAGGTGTAAGGGTTGCCCGCGGCGAGCTCGCGGGCCTCGTCGGAGTTGATGACGTCGTAAGGGAAGCTCGCCACTTTGGAGGCCAGATCGGGCCTCGGCCGGTAGGCGCAGAACGCACGGACTGTGGACATTCGTGGACCCCCTTGGTTGGTGGAACCTGCTGAAAAGACCTAGAGAT
>JBBIUU010000169.1:0-3861 GCA_037440125.1 Acidobacteriota bacterium | reverse complement strand
ATTTCGGCTCGTCGTCGGGCGTTTCCACGACGCCTCCCTGGACTACGGATGGAGATCAGGTGTCGTCGTGATTCGGCGTGTCCGCGGGAACGGCCGGGGACGTGAACGGCGACGGGTACTCCGACCTCATCGTGGGGGCACCTCTCTATGACAACGGCCAGGCGGACGAGGGAAAAGCCTGGGTCTTCCTGGGCGGTCCCGACGGCCCGGGTCTCTCCGCGTGGACGACCGAGGGCAACCAGGCCACCGCCTACTGGGGTGTGGGGCTGGCCCCCGCCGGTGACGTGAACGGCGACGGGTACGACGATTTCCTGGTGTCCTCTCCTTACTACGACACGGCGGCCGGGGCCGGCGCGGGGAAAGTGGCGTTCTTCCTGGGTTCGCCGGCAGGGCCATCCACCACGCCCGATTGGACGCTGGAGGGAGCGCAGAGCGGAGGCGCCTTGGGGACCTCCGTAGCCGGGGCCGGCGACGTCAACGGGGACGGCTATGCGGACGTCCTCATCGGCCAGCACTTGTACTCGAATGGGCAAACCTGGGAAGGCCGCGCGCTGCTCTTCTTTGGATCGCCAAGCGGGTTGGGGGCCACGCCAGACTGGACCGCGGAAAGCAACCGCTATTACGGCAGCATGGGGGTCCCGGTGGCCTCCGCAGGGGACGTCGACGGAGACGGTTACGCGGACGTCATCATCGGCGCGCCCGGTGCTGTGGGTTGCGGCTGCGCGGGCCAGGCCTACCTGTACCGAGGCTCCCCGACGGGTCTTTCGTCAACCCCTGACTGGTCGGTGATCGGAGTCGATGGGTATCAATGGCTTGGGAGTTCGGCGGGGTCGGCCGGTGATGTTAACGGCGACGGGTACTCCGACGTGTTCGTCTCTGAATACGGCTACAACAGCGAACGCGGTCGGGTGTATGTGTGGCTGGGATCCGCCGCGGGAATGGGGCCCCAGGGCACACCGTCGAACGCGGCCTGGACCGCGGAGAGCGACGGGGATAGCGAGCGGTTTGGATACAACGTCACCGGGGCGGGAGACGTGAACGGAGACGGCTACTCGGACCTCCTGGTGGGAGCCCCGCGTCACAGCAATGGCGAAACCTGGGAGGGGCGCGCCTGTCTCTACCTGGGATCACCCGGCGGTCTCGCCCCTTCGGCGGCATGGTCCGTAGAGAGCGACCAAGCCGAGGCTTACCTGGGGTACTCCGTGTCCGGCGCGGGCGACCTGAACGGCGATGGCTACGGTGACGTCATCACCGGGGGCTATGGGTTCGACGGCGCGGCGGGGGCGGACTGCGGCATCGCGTGGGCGTTCAACGGTTCCGCCACGGGTCTCGGGACCACACCCTCGTGGTCCGCCGAGGGGTCCCAGGCAGGAGAATACCTCGGCGTCAAGATGGCTGGGGCGGGTGACGTGAACGGCGACGGGTTCGCGGACTTCCTCGCAGACGCGGAGTCTTACAGCAACGGCGAAACCGAGGAGGGACGCGTCGCGCTCTATCTCGGAGGCGCCGGAGGCGGCGGCGGGGGACGGGCGCTCAAGCCCCAGCAGCGCCGCTACGACGACTCGGCGCCCATCGTCCAGCTGGGCAAATCGGAGACCCGGGACGGGTTCCGCCTCGCGGCGCTCGGTCGTACGCCCTTTGGCCGGGGCAAGGCCCGCCTGCAGACGGAGGTCAAGCCCTACGGCACCGCCTTCGACGGGACGGGCCTTCAGTCGTCTGCCTGGACGGACACCGGCACCGCGGGCGCAAGTCTGACGAACGTGGTGGCGTCCCTGCCCCTCGACGGCGGCTACCACTGGCGGGCGCGCCTGCTTTACGAGGCCGCCGGCCTGCCGTGGCAGCCGGGGGGGCGCTGGTTCGGTCCCCCCGACAATGGGTGGACCGAGATGGACCTCCGACTCATGCCCAGGGAGGCCGACATCGCCGTCTCGTCGTTCACGGACTCGCCCGATCCCGTCTTCAATCTCCAGAACCTTACCTACTCGCTCGCGATCGTCAACGCGGGCCCCGATTCGGCAGAGGCTTCCGCCAGCGTCGTCCTCTCTCCCACGGGCGTGGGGGTCACCTTCGTGCCGGGCTCGAGCGATGCGAGGTGGTCCTGGAACTCATCCTCCAAGACCCTCTCCGCCTCGGTCGGGAGCTTGGCGGGCGGCGGCTCGACGACCCTGGTTGCGGTGTTCAAGGTCTCGGGCGAGGGCACGGTCGACGCCGAGGCCACGGTCACCTCTTCGGCGGATCCGAACCCGGCCAACAACAACGCGAGCGCGACGAGTACGGTGACGCCCCTCGCCCTCGGCGACCGCATCTGGCGCGACGACGACGGGGACGGCATCCAGGACGCGGGCGAACCAGGCCTCTCTGGAGTCGTCGTGGACCTCTACGACGCGTCCTACTCCTGGCTGGCCCGCAGGCTCACCGACCCCTCCGGGGCCTTTTCCTTCTCGGGCCTGGCCTACGGGAGCACGTACCTCGTGAAGTTCTTCCTTCCCTCAGCTGACTACGTGTTCAGCCCGAGGGACCAGGGCACGGACGACACGCTCGACAGTGACGCGGACGCGGTCACGGGACAGACCGTGCCCGTAGCGCTCACTGACGGCCTCGACCCCACGCGCTGGGACTGCGGCATGGTGCCGGGAGCCCTGTGTATCCCTCCCGATGAGCCGCTCTATATCTACAGCGTCACCCTGACATCCGACGGCAACCACTACCCCGTCCTGAACTTCATGGACCCGAACCAGCCCAGCCAGGTCACGGGGTACAACGTGTACAGGACCAGCAACCCCGCACTGCCCCACGGCGAGTGGCCCAAGGTGGCCTCCGACGTGGTGGACATGGACGAGGGAAGCCCGAACAAGCAGTGGGTGGACACCTCCGAAACGCCGCCGCCCGAAGGCCAGGTCTGGTACTACGAGGTCTCCGGGTACAACCACCACTGCTCCACGGGAGCTGAGGGGCCCTGGTAAGATGGGCCGGGGGGCGCACCCTCGGGTTGCGAGCGGCGAAGCGCGCCCCGCCCGCCCGGACGCTCCGGAGGATTCTCGATGACGCTGCTCCGAACGAAGGTCTGGCCATGGGTGGACATGGCCCTGCTGAAGTGGTGCTGCGTCCTCGTCGGGATGGTCGTGGGGGCTTGTTTTCCGGAGGTTGTCAGGGCCTACGTCTGGGCCTTCGCGGCGGCGGCCGTCCTCCTCGGGATCCGCCCGACCATCGCGTACTTCGGAGGCGACCCCTCATGAGGCTCGAACGCCGCCTCGTCGTCGTCCTGTGGGCGGTCGCCCTGTGCTCGGCGGCCTATCTGGCAAAGGACCGGCCCCCGGTGGAAATCGCCTACACGCAGGATGGGGCCAACTGCGTGAGGGGCCGCGTCACGGACCAGGAGAAGCACCCCGTCGCCGGCGCCCGGGTAACCCTGCTCTTCGAGAAATCCCTGACGGGGATCGCCGTGACCGGGACCGACCAGAAGGGGAACTTCACGTTCCGCTCGGTCCCCTTCAAGGAGGACCTCATGGTGATGGTCGAGGCCGAAAGCTTCACCAAGGCCACCGCCCCCGGCGTCGTCATCACCCCCCCTTACTCGTGCGTGGTCCTGTTCCGCCTGGCGAGAATGGCGGTAGGCGAGCTGGGAGGGAGGCTCCCTTAGCCCTTCGGACAACGACCACCCTGATGAACCACGGAATCCTGCGGCTTCACAGGTTCCCGGTGGCCCTGATGGACCGCCGCGGCGCTCGCTTGAAAGAGCGTTCGCCGCGAGCCTCCCGGACCCCGCTCAACCCCAGGTGATGTGGAACTCGGAGACGCGGTCGCCCTTGGTCATGAGGAGGCCGGGGGTGACGGTCGGGTTCTTGCACCCGCAGATGACGA
>JBBIUU010000168.1:0-4033 GCA_037440125.1 Acidobacteriota bacterium | reverse complement strand
GCGTACCTCAAGACCAAGAAAGAGAAGATGGGGCACACGCTGAAGAAAGTATGAGTTGGAGAGCTGGAGAGCTGGAGAGCCGGAGAGACAAAGAATCGCAGCGTCGGTGAATCAGCGAGCGAGAGATAGAACGGGAGGCGGTGAGAGCCGCCTCCCGTCGTGTCTTCAGCTCCGTGCGGGCGCCGCGCTCAACCGAGGAGGTAGCCCTTCCGTCGCGGCGCCTCGTGTGCGATGGCGTTCTGGAATGCCCTGCGCGCCTCTGCTGTGGCGCGGACGAAGGCGCAGTGGAAGTCGGGGATCCGGTGCGGGTCGGCGTTGCCCGGATCGTGGCTTGCGGCCGCAGGACAGATGAAGCACTCCTCGCAGAACTCGCAGTCGATGCAGCGGCCGTGCCCCGATCGCTTCTCGGTCCGGCGGGTGAGCAGGGGCAGGCCCGAGGTCCTCTCGGGGAGGGCGACGAGGCGCTCCCAGAGATCCTCGTCCGCGATGCGGCCCAGGCGCGTCGCGCGCGAGACCTCCCGAGCCAGCGGGGGCAGATCCTGGAGCGACGACGCGAAGAGCGGGCAGGTCCAGACCGTCCCCTCGGTATCGACGCAGAGGCCCTGGCCGTAGCCGGCGCCGCACAGGAAGGGACCGTTGCGGCTGCTCGCGGCGGGCCGGTCGAGGAAGGTGACCACCACCTCTCCGGTTCCGGCGAAGTGCCGTAGCGCGTCCCGGACGATGGCCTCGAGCTGGGCGCACAGCGCCGCTTCGCACCCCGCGTCCCACGGATCCTCCGCACCCGCGGCCGGGCTGAAGACCACGGTCTTGGTCCCCTTCGCAAGGAAGTAGCGCGCGGCCTCCGCCATGTCGGGCAGGGAGCCCCCGTGAACGACCACGCTCACCGACACGCTGTCCCGCCAGAAGTCAGGGTGATTCGAGGCCATGCGGTCGATGAGGCCGTCGAGAGTTTCAAAGGTACCCTCGCCCCGGAGGTCCTGCGATCCCGCAGGCCCGTCGAAGCTGAGGTGGAGGTAGACGCCCTGTTCCACTAGGAATGCAAGGATGTCGTCGGTAAGGAGGAGCCCGTTGGTCGCCAGCACGAGCTTGAGGTGGTCCGCTCGGAGCCGCCGTTCCTGGACGTAGGCCACGCAGCGCCGGAAGAGATCGGCGGCGAGCAAGGGCTCCCCTCCGCTGAACTCCAGCGTGTGCGGCGGCCTCCCGTGCGCCAGGAGGAAATCGAGGGAAGCGCGCGCCACCGGCCATGGCATCCGCGCCGGACCGGACCTCGCTCCCTGGTAGCAGTAGTCGCACGAGAGGTTGCAGTGCGACGAGAGGAGGAGCGTGAGGCCGCTCGCAAGTTCCTGACCCACGGCCGCAACGCCGGGCGGAGAGAGCACCTAGCAACCTGTATAGATTCTTCTCCCCGCGGTGGGGAGGTTCCTGGTGGCGGTGGTATTGGCCAGCGCATCCAGGACCACGACGAGCTTGGTCAACATGGTGTCCAGGTCCCCCGCCGCCTTGATGACGCTCGCGTAGCCGGCCGAACTCGTGGCCACCCCGGGGTTCTGCGCGATCAGTTTCGCCAAGGCGTCGGCCAGGATCTTGGCGTTGTCCAACTCGTACTTGATCGACTTGAGATCGGCGTCGATGACGTCCACCGCTTTGCTCATGTTCTCGCCTCCTCACGGCCTCTTTCGGTGGCCTTCCGTTTTCGTCCCGTCAGTCTAGAACCTCCCCTTCTTCGCTTCGAGCACCCAGATGTCCCCCTCGTTCTCCTGTTCGATGAGGAGGAACAGCCTCCCGTCCGGAGAGGCTTCGATTTCCATGATCTGACAGCTGGCGGAAGAGGCCGTGGCGTGCTCGAGGCGTTCGGCGCTCCCGTCGAGCGTCAGCTTCCGCACGCTCGGGGAACCTTCTCCCCAGGCCCCCAGGGCGAGCACGGTCCCCCCGGCATGGTCCCAGGTGATCATCTCGATCCCCGCGCTCTGCGTGAGCCTTCGGGGAGTGGAGCCGCCGTCCCCGGCCACTACCCAGCAGTCTCCCCCGGCGGCATCCTTGACCACGTAGACGAGCCAGCGACCATCGGCGCTCCAGCAGTGGGGCCCGGCCTTGCCTCCGGTCCGGGTCAGCTGCCGGGCCGGGCCGGCGCGGCGACCGTCCGCGAAGGGCGCCGACCAGATCTCCGCTCCCTCGGCGCCCTCGGAAATGTAGGAGATCTCCCGCGCGCCGGGCCGCCATTCCGGCTGGACGTGGATGCCCGCCCCCTCCGTGAATCGCTCGGGTGGGCCGCCCCCGGAGGACACGACCCAGACGTCGCGTTCCCCGTTGAGCACCCTGTGGTAGGCGATCCATTTTCCGTCGGGCGAGAAGCTGAGGTTCGCGCAGTTCCCCGGGCTCTCCGTCAACTTCCTGGGCTCGCCCGTATTCAGGCCACCCACGAGAGGCATCACCCAGAGGTTGTTGCCGCCCTCCTTGTCCGACGCGAAGGCGATGGATCTGCCGTCGGGAGAGAACACGGGTTCGAGGGGCATGTAGCCCATGGGCAGCACCCTGCGGCTGCCGTCTTCGCGGCTCACGAGCGTGCAGAGCCACCGTCCCGTCGTCGCGTAGACCAGGCGCCGCCCATCGGCCGAGAGGCTCGGAAACCGCTCCGAGCCGGTGCCGAGCGTGACCCGCTCCATGCGCGCGCCGTCGGCGCCGACGCACCAGATGGCCCATGGCCCGCTGCGGTAGGAATCGAAGTAGATCCGCTTCCCGTCGGGGGACCAGGCCGGGTTCCGATTGTTCGCCTCTCCATGGGTGATCGCGCGAGGCCGGCCCCCGCCGCTCGGCACGAGCCAGAGGTTGTTCTGGTCCTGGTAGCAGATGGTCTTGCCGTCGGGCGACCAGGTCGGTCGCTCGTGGTCCCACACCCCGTCGCCGTCGGTCGTGAGCCTCTGGGGCGGCGCGTCGCTCCCGATGGCGGCGACCCACACCCGGTACTCCGAGGCGGCACCCGTCCGCACAAAGGCGACGCGACGACCGTCCGGGGAAACGGCGGGCTCCTCCGCGTCGGGCACAAGGAGGCTCGCCGGACCCCCGTAGCGAGGAACTTTCCAGACGCCGTGGCGTCCTCCCTTAAGCGCCGTGTACAGCAGGGCGCTGCCGTCGGGCATCCAGGCCGGCCTCCCCTGCACCGCCCCGTCGTCCGTGAGGCGGAAGGGCGGCCCGCCGCGCAGGTCTTCGATCCAGAGATCCGCCTGATCGCCCAGGCCCGACACGTAGGCGACGGAGGTGCCGTCGGGAGAGATCGCGGGCTCGCCCTCGATCCCCGATTGGCTCGTCACCTGTTTGGGCTCGAATGCGGGCAGCCTACGTCCGCGCGAGGGGGACCCGAGGAGAACCGGGAGAAGCACCGCGGTCGCGAGCGCGAGGACGAGTCCCATGATCGCCGCCATCCGCCCGAGACGCGGCCTCAGCGTCGAACGGAGGCGGGAGGAGATCGATGAGGGCCTCGAGGGGTAGCTCGCGGAGCTCTCGATGGCCGAGACGAGGTCCTTGGCCGTCTGGAAACGCGAGTTCGGGGACTTCTCCATGCAGCGGTACGCGATGCGCTCCACCTCGAGGGGGACGCGGAGGCCCTTGCGGGAGATGGGCGTGGGAGGCTCGCGGAGGATGGCGGCGAGCACGTCCACCTCCGAGTTCCCCGCGAAGGGTCGCACCCCCGTGAGCGTTTCGTAGAGGATGACGCCGAGCGAGAAGATGTCGGTCCTCACGTCCGTCGGCTGCCCCCGGGCCTGCTCCGGCGACATGTACCCGACCGTTCCCAGAATCGTGCCCGGCCGGGTGGAACGGTCACGCGTGGTGGCCTCCGAGAGCGGCTCGTCGAGGCCGAGGGTGGAGGGGTCCTGACGCGCCAGGCCGAAGTCGAGAATCTTCACCCGTCCCTCTTCGGTGAGGAAGATGTTCGCCGGCTTGAGGTCCCGGTGCACGACGCCCTTGGCGTGGGCCGCGGCCAGGCCCTCGGCGATCTCGTGGGTCACCCTCAGGGCGGACGCGGTGTCCAGCGGCC
>JBBIUU010000167.1:0-4202 GCA_037440125.1 Acidobacteriota bacterium | reverse complement strand
TTCCCGGTCACGAGCTGGCTGAGGAACGCGGAGAGGAGGCCGCCCGTCTCGCCGCCGCCCTGGACGAGCAGGTCCGGCGTGATCTTCACGTTGCCCGCGGCGATCTGCTTGGCGATCTCGATGGCCGTCACGCCCTGCTGGCCGATGGCCTGGTTCTGGAGCTCGTAGGCCTCGGCGGTGGATTTTCCGATGGCGAGAATCTTGGCGGCCTCCGCCTCGCCTCGGGCCTGGATGCCCGCGGCCTCACCCTGGGCCTTGAGCTTGATGCTCTCCCCCTCGCCCTCGGCGAAGCGGATGGCCTTGACCTTGTTCTGCTCGGCGATCTTCACGCCGATCTCGGCCTCGACGAGGTTCTTCTGCTGGTCCGCCTCGGCCCGGGTCTTCTCCATGGCGATGCGCGTCTGCTCGGCCTTCTGCTGGTCCTGGTACATGGCCTGCTGCTGCTGGGCGATGATCTTCTTGGTCTGAGTGTCCATGAGGTCCTGCGGGAGGTTGATCTGGCAGATGAGGACCGACACGCACTCGACGTGGTACTTGGCCAGCTCCGCCCGGGCGCGGTCCTCCGCTTTGCGCTGCTCCTCCTGGCGGTCCTGCATGAAGTTCATGGCCGAGGTCGAGGAGGCCTGGTTGCGGAAGCTGCTGTCGATCATGGGGTGGATGACGTGGAGGATGAGGTTCTCGATGGAGCCGATCTTGGCCACCATGTAGGGCGCCTGGTCGGGCCGCACGCGGATGACCACTTTCACCGAGACGCTGATCTGGAAGCCGTCGCGCGAGATGACGCGCAGCGGGTCGAAGCGGGTCTCCTTGCTGTCGTCCCAGTCGATGGTGATGTTGGTGGTGTCCACGACGTAGACCATGTAGGCCCGCCGGTTGAGGTAGTAGAAGCCGGGGCCCGCCACCTCCTGCTGGATGCCGCGGAACCCCGCGGGGACGACGTACCGCTCGATGCCCGTGTCCAGGCGCTTCTCGAGGTCGTCCACGAGCTCCTTGTCCTCCTTCTTCCGCTCGAGCCGGGCCGTCTCCTCCACCATCTGGCGCACCTGCGCCGGTTCCTCGCCCACGTTCGAGACGACGACCGCCACCTGGCCGCGCTCCACCACGGCCACGTCGTCGAGCTCCACCCTGAAGAAGAGCGGGTTGATGTAGTAGGTGCCGGGCTTGAGGACGTCGAACTGGGGGCCTCGCTGGCCGCGGTTCTCGAGGAACGCCGAGGCGTCCTGGAAGTCGTTATGGTTGGGGACGGACTTGGCCACGTACTCCTTCTCGGGCAGGGGCTCGCCGTCCACGGCCGTGATCAGGCCGACCCTCTTGGCGGGGATGACCGTGGCGTCCACGATCTCGATCTTGAAGAGCGCGGTGTTGATGCGGTAGGTGCCGGGCAGGAGGATGTCGATCTGCGGGCCCTTCTGGCCGCCGCAGTTGAGGAAGGCCTGGCCGTCCTCGAAGTTGGCGTGTCCCTCTACGTGCTGCGCGAGGAGGCGCCCCGGCGGGATGGGCTGGCCGTCCATGGAGGTGACGAGGCCCACGCGGCCCTTGTCCAGGACGATGGCCTTGGCGCGCGCCACGTGGAAGAGCACGGGGTTGATGCGGTACGAGCCCGGCGGGAGGATCTGGATCTGGGGGCCCTTCTCGCCGCCGTTCCTCAGGAAGGCCTCGCCGTCCTGGAAGGCGTTGTGCCCGGGCACGACCTTCGCGAAGATCTTGCCCGGAGGCACGGGGGTGCCGTCGATGGACTCGAGGAGGCCCACCTCGTCCTCGGCGATCGAGGTGAAGGGCATCTTCTTGGCCTTGTACAGGAAGGGGATGAGGAGGTGCAGGCCCGGCCCGAGGGTCCTGGCCTGGATGCCCACCTCGCCCGCCAGCGCCACGACACGCCCCTGGGGCATATGCGCGCCAAAGTAGCGCCGCTCGAGGAGAGCGATTTCCGTCCCGCGCACGATCACGACCGACTTGAAGATCAGCACGAGCAGCACGAACGCCGCCGCGGCCCCTCCGTAAACCCACATCACCATTCCAGGTACCATGATGTTTCTCCTTGCTCCCTCAGGGGTTCCGGCTCACACGCCTGCGCCTCTCCCCGGCCGCCCGCGCTCCGTGCGCGGGTCTCCCGCCGCGGGGCGCGTGCCCCGCTTCGGCTTTTCTGGTGGGCCTTCGAGTGGTGTAGGAAACCCCGTCTCCTAGAAGCTACGCGGAGAAACATAGCGCCGGCACCACTGGAATGCAAGTCCCTAGGGCGTTTCCGTGTTGCCCTGGACAGACAAGACGAGTTAGAATCTCTCCCTGATGTCTGATCCCGCTGAACTTTCCCACGACTCCGAAGAGGGCCGCGAGCGGCGCAAAACCATGCTCCGGGGCTGTGTCCTGGCGCTCGTCGGTGGGGCCGTCCTCGTCGGGCTGTGGCTCGCGAGGCCCATGGCCGGCGCCCGAACCTGGGAGGGCAGGACGCTCTGCGGAAAGCTGGGCGCGGGCAGCACGGGGGACGGGGTCGAGGAGTCGGGCCTCGGCAGCGCGGGCGGAGAGGAGGTCCGGCTGCGCATCGCGGAGGTCGACCTCCTCGGCCGTTTCCGGGGCACCCTCTCCGGGGGGCGCTTCGGAGCGGCCCAACCCGTTTCGGGATGGCTCCGGGCGCGGGGGTTTTCGGCATCCTATGACGCAGGGCCGACCGTCAGGGGCGGGCTCCGGGGCGCCTTCCGGCGGGAGGTCCTCGGGGGAACCCTCCGTGAGGTCATGATGCCTCTCGAGGGCGACGACGGACGCCTCATCGTCACCACTGCGGCATTCCACCTAGAGCCCTGCCCGGCTCCTTAGAGCCTATCTTAAAATAGTATGCAGTCGCGCGCGCGACGCCGGGCGAGCAAGGCAAGGCGGCCGACCGCAGGCAGGGTGGCGCCCTGTCAAGTGAGGCCAACACAGCCCTGCGACGCCCGCCGCCCGCGCCCGAAGGGACGGGGCTGGCCGGGCGCCTGACTTTGTCAGCTCGCTCATCCGATGGTTCCAGCATCGGCCCTCGCTCGCTTTCGCGTCATGCATCCCGGTCAGCCTCCGTCGCGGCCGCATCCTATTTCTAGGATAGGCTCTCAGTCCCACCTTCTCCGGCGGCCCGCGATTGGGTACCATGCTCCCTTCGCCCTCGCCCGAGGGCCGTGTCAGGAGGGGGTCTCCATGCGTCGTGTCGTCCTGCTGGCTTCGCTTGTCTGCCTTCTCTCCCTCGTCGTCGCCGCAGTTGCGCCCGGCGCCGGCAAGGATACGGCCGCCCCGGCGAAGTCCGAGGAGAAGGGCCCCTGGTCCCCCAAGACCTTCGCGGGCCTCGAGCTGCGCTGCATCGGGCCGGCGTTCATGTCGGGCCGCGTCATGGACTTCGCGGTGGACCCGACGAACCCCTCCCGATACTTCGTGGCCGCCGCCTCGGGCGGCGTGTGGAAAACGGTGAACTCGGGCACCACGTGGACGCCTGTCTTCGAGAAGGAGGGCTCCTACTCCATCGGGTGCGTGACCATCGACCCCAAGAACCCCAACGTGGTCTGGGTGGGCACGGGCGAGCACAACAGCCAGCGCAGCGTGGGCTACGGCGACGGGATCTACCGCTCGGAGGACGGCGGTAAGAGCTGGGAGAATCTGGGCCTCAGGGCCTCCGAGCACATCGCCAAGATCCTCGTCGACCCGCGGGACTCCAAGGTCGTCTACGCCGCGTGCCAGGGGCCGCTGTGGGCGCCGGGCGGCGACCGCGGCCTCTACAAGACCACGGATGGCGGGAAGACGTGGAAAGCCGTGCTGACGATCTCCGAGAACACGGGCGTCACGGACCTCGCCATGGACCCCCGCGACCCCGACGTCCTGTACGCGGCCGCGTACCAGCGCCGCCGGCACGTCTACACCGTCATCAACGGCGGGCCCGAGTCGGCCCTCTACAAGAGCACCGACGGCGGCGCGTCGTGGAGGAAGCTCACGAGCGGCCTGCCCGAGGTCGACCTGGGGCGCATCGGCATCGCCCTCTCCCCCGCGGACCCCGACGTGATCTACGCCATCGTGGAGGCCGCCGAGAAGAAGGGCGGCTTCTTCCGCTCGACGGACCGCGGGGCCACGTGGGAGAAGCGCTCCGACTACACCTCCGGGAGCGGGCAGTACTACCAGGAACCCTACGCCGACCCCAAGAACCCCGACCGCGTCTACGTCGTCGACGTGACCCTCAAGGTGACCGA
>JBBIUU010000166.1:2506-4365 GCA_037440125.1 Acidobacteriota bacterium | reverse complement strand
GTGATGGCGAGCTGGGTGCCCGGGCAGTGGGCGGCGATGAGCGATCTCATCCGGGGGATGAGGTAGATGGCCTGGCCGATCCACGACTCGTCGGTGTAGGTCGTGTCGTAGAGGCTCTTGAGGCTGCGCAGGCGCAGGGCCGCCGTGCCCGCGGACTCGTCCTCCGAGAGCGCCACGCTCCCCGACTGCGGATAGTAGTGGATGTCGAGGTAGTCCACGAGGCGCACGCCGTGGGTGTTGAGGTAGGACTGCACCTGGTCCAGGTACCACGCCAGGAGCGGGCCGTGGGCGGCGTAGTCGGAGCCCGGGCCGCACCCGTCGTGGGCCGAGTAGAAGTACTCGCACCAGCCCCACGCCACGGGGCCGAAGGTGAGGGCGCCCGCGTCCTGCGCCTTCATGGCGGCGGCCACGGTCTGCGTCTTCTGCCAGAGCTCGGCGTAGTCCAGGGCCGTGGGGTGGACGTCCCGGTGCGTGGAGTTCCAGAGCGCCGGCTCGTTGTCGAGGGCGTAGAACTTGAGGCCGCCTTGCGACGCCGTGCCCACGCGGCCCGCGATGTGCTGCATCCACTGCGTGACGAAGGTCTCCGTGATGGGGACCGAGGTGTCGTAGGGGTCGTTTCCAGTCACGTCGCCGCCCGCCGCCTTCACGCCGTTGCCCGCGTCCGCGTGGCACCAGCCTGCATTTGCGGGGTCCGAGCACTCGGTCTGTTGCTGCGCGCCGTACTTGCTCACCGAGAAGCCCCAGCGGACCTGGCGGTCCACGGGGGTCCAGCCGATGAGGGGCACGGTGAGGAGGGCCTGCTCGCCGTGGGCGCGGCAGTCGTCGATGAAGAGGTCCGCCGTGGAGTTGTTCGGGAGCGTGCCGGGGTTGGGCGTGGCCTCCGGGTAGTTGAGGAAGAACCAGTCCGACGCGCGGTTGCTCGCGTCCACCTGCCAGTTGTAGCGCGTCGTCGCGTTGCCGCCCCAGCGGCGCACGGGGTAGGCGGGCTGGCCCGTGGCGAGGCTGCCCGTGAGGCTCACGCCGTAAATGTAGGGGCTGATGGCGCGGCGGTTTGCGGACGGATCTACCCCCACGGTCACGGAGCCGCTCGGAGGAGGCGTGGACCTCGCCGTGAAGGAGATGTCGTCGAGGTACACCGTGGCTTGAGTGCCGCCCGTGCCGTCCTGGAAGTAGATCCCGTCCACGAGGGCGCTGGTGAGCCCCACGCTGTCGAAGGGGATGCGCACGCTCCGCCAGGTGTTGGCAGTGGGCCCGCCGCTCAGGACGTCGGAGAGCGCCACGTTGGCGAGGGTCGTCTGGCCGAGGACGAAAACGATGCGGAGGTTCTGGCCGCTCGCCGTGCCCCCGTTCACCCAGAAGTTCATGCCGTCGTAGGACGTCCCCGACACGCCCGCGTCGAGGTGCGGATAGATGGCCTCCCAGTTGCGAGGCAGGAAGGAGATGGCGTGAGTCCCGGAGTGGACGTAGGCCGTGGCGGCGAGGTTGTAGGTCGTGGCCCAGCCCCAGTACTGCCACCCGTTCACGAAGGCATCGTCGTACATCACCATATCGGATTGCGCCGCAACTCCCAGGGAGAGGAGCAACGACATGGTCAGAGCCAGCGCGAAGGTCCCCCCGCTTCTCTTCATGCCGCGAAATATAGGAGGTCTTTTTGACCTTGGGTAGATGAAACGGGTATTCGAAGCCAGCGGCACGGGCCTTTGGAGGAGGGACGAGCCTGTGGAAAAGATTTCTGCCGGACCCTTCTGTGCCCTGCGCCGCGAGACACAATGCCATGTGAAGCGGGTTCACGGCACCGTTGTGACATGGTTTCCCGGCGCGACGAAATCGGTTTCGCAGTGTGAGGCGCATCACACTCG
>JBBIUU010000166.1:0-2406 GCA_037440125.1 Acidobacteriota bacterium | reverse complement strand
TTCCGCTTTCGGAATTCCGAATGGGTCCTTCCGCCTTTCGCCTTTCGCCTTCCACCTTCCACCTTGCAGCCTGCAGTGCACACCCCCTGCACTCCCCTCCGCCATGCTGTCCCCGGGCCGCGTGGTAGGCTATCGGTCGAGGAGCGGAGGGATGGCGTCGTCGAGGGACACGGACCTGGTCTTCCCGCACGTGCAGCGGATCCGCGCCTCGGCGGGCTCGGGGAAGACCTACACCCTCGCGCGCCGCTACCTGCAGTTCCTCCTCTCGGACCGCATCCCCTCGAGCTCGCTGCCCAACCTCCTCGCCGTGACCTTCACGAACAAGGCCACGGCGGAGATGACGGGGCGCATCGTCCTGTGGCTCAAGCTCCTCCACTTCGGGCCGTCGGACGACAAGGAGCGGAAGGTCGTGGAGGACCTCGCCTCCGCCCTGGGCGCCACGCCGGAGGACCTGCGTCCGCGCGCCCTGCGCGCCCTCGAGGGCATCTTCGCGGACCACCTGGACTTCTCGGTGGAGACTATCGATGCCTTCCTCTCGGGGCTCGCGCGAGGCTCGGCCTACGAGCTCGGGCTGCCGCCGGGCGCCGAGGTGGACCTGGACAGCGGGCCCGCCGTGGAGGAGGCGCTCGCGCTCCTCCTCGAGCGCTCGGGGCAGGACGAAACCCTCGCCGCCGAGCTCAGACAGGTCGCCTTCGACCTCCTGGACATGAGCCAGGACCTGACGTGGGACTTGCGCACCCGGCTCGCCGATCAGGTGCTCGGGACCCGCCGGCTGGAGATCAAGACGGGCCTGCCGCTCGCGGGAGCGGAGGGCCTTCAGGAGGAACGACGGCAGGCCAGGGACCGGGCCATCGACGCGGCGTCCGCGCTTTCGGCGCTCGTGGCGTCCGAGGAGCTCAAGTTCCGTTCGGGCCTGCGAAACCAGCTCGGGGACTTCCTCGCGGAGCGGACGGTGAAGGCACTCGCGGCGATCACCGCGGTGGGGAAGGATCGGCTCGAAGATAGCGTGAACAAGCCGTTCAAGCCCCTCATCACCCCGGCCATGGAGGCCGCCTTCGACCGGCTCAAGGCCGCCGGCGCCGCTTTCGCCCTCGCGGACGCGAAGGCCCGCCCCGAGCCTTTCCTTCGGCTCCTGGGCCGCGTGGACGAGATCGTGGCCGAGATCGGCGAGAGGGACGGCAGGCTCCTGCTCGACCGGGTGCCCTTCCTCATGCGGCGCTTCCTGGACGAGGTGGGCGTGCCCGCCGCGTACTTCTCGTGGGGCGAGCGCCTCCGGCACTTCCTCGTGGACGAGTTCCAGGACACGAGCGACACGCAGTGGGCGTGCCTGAAGCCCCTCGTGGAGGAGGCCCTCTCGCAGGAGGGCTCCCTCTTCTTCGTGGGCGACCGCAAGCAGGCCATCTACGGGTTCCGCGGGGGGCGCCCCGCCCTCTTCGACGAGGCCGCGGAGGACTTCTCCTGCGAGCTCTACGACGAGGAACTGCCCACGAACTACCGGAGCCGCCAGGTCCTCGTGGAGTATCACGCCGAGGCGCTCTCCCCAGCGAACCTCGTGAGGTGGCTCACGGAGGTGGCGGGGACGGCCACCGACCCGTACTCGGCGGAGGACTACGAGCGGGCGGTGGCGCCCGTCTTCGACGGTGCGGCCCAGGGCTGGGTCCGCGAGGGCGGTTACGTCCGGGTGGAGCGGCTGCAGATCGCCGAGGGGACGGGCCTCGCCGAGACGAAGGAGCTCGTCCTCGAGAAGGTCGCCACCGAGACCATCCCCGATTTCCTCGAGCGGGGGTTCGCCCAGCGGGACGTGTGCATCCTCGTGCGCAAGAACGAGGAGGCCGCCACCGCGAGCCGCATCCTCCTCGCCCGGGGCCTCCGCGTGGCCTCCGCCGCCACCCTCAGCCTCGTCAGGAGCCAGGTGGCCCGCGAGCTCGTGGCCTACCTGGCGTTCCTCAACTCGCCCGTGGACGACCTGAATTTCGCGACCTTCGCGGGCGGCGAGGTCTTCGGCCGGGCCAGCGGGATCGACGCGCCGGAGCTCTTCGGCGCGCTCCTGCAGGGCGGCGCCGGGCCGGGCCACGCTCTCTACACGACCTTCCGGGACCGCTTCCCGGGAGCGTGGAAGGACCTCGTGGAGCCGGGCTTCCGGGCCGTCGGCTACCAGCCGCCCTACGACCTCCTCCAGGAGGCCGTGGCGCGCCTCGGCGTCCTCAAGAGATTCCCCGGGGAGGGGGCCTTCGTGGCGCACCTCCTGGAGGTGGTGAAGGCCCGGGAGGCGGAGGGGGAGAACTCCATAGGCGCCTTCCTCGACTTCTGGAACGGGAACCCCGACCACACCTCCCTGCGCGTGCCCCTCGCGGAGGAGGCCGACGCGGTCCGCGTCATGACGATCCACAAGGCGAAGGGCCTCGA
>JBBIUU010000165.1:0-4398 GCA_037440125.1 Acidobacteriota bacterium | reverse complement strand
CGCTGGAGGGGGATGCGGGCGCCCGGAAGGGCGCCCTTTTTTTCGGGGGAGGTCAGCCCGCGTCGTGCGGGGCCGGCTCGGGCGTGGCCACGGTTTGGATCATGCGCAGGGAGGTCCACTCGCCGCGGGAGAACCAGGTGATGAGGGGCTTCTTGGGGAAGAGCGTCCGGTCGATGGCGCGGTCGTCGAGCCCTCGGGCGCGCAGGGTGGCCACCCTCTCCCCGAGTTCCTCGAGTGCCGCACGCTTGCGCGCCAGGAGCCGGGCGCCCTCGTGCAGGGGACCCGAGTGGGCGTCGAAGAGGACGCGCGCGTGAAGCCCCTCGAGGCTCTTGAGCGAGGCCAGCGTGGCCCTGAGGTCCTCCTCGAGGAACACCACGCGGGGGCGGGTCGTCAGGAAGAAGTCGCCCGTGAAGAGCCAGCCTCGCGAGGCCTCGTAGAAAAGGGCGTGGAGCGGCGTGTGCCCCGGCGCGCGGAGGACCTGGAACTCGTGCTGCGGCGTGCGGACCACCTCGGGCAGGGGCTGCGCTTCGAAGGCCGGGCGCCTTCCCCACACGAGGCGCCGGTAGAGGGGCAGGCGAGGCTCCCGGGACGCGTCGGCCACCGACTCGGGCAGGCAGTAGACGGGCACGCCTCGCTCCGAGAAGAGGTAAGCCAGGCCGCAGTGGTCCTCATGGAGGTGCGTGAGCGCCACCTGGTCCACCGGGAGCCCGGCCAGGAACGGCCTCAGCCGCTTCCGCAGGGAGTGGGGCCCCGTGTCCACGAGGAGCCCGTCCACGAAGTACACGCAGTAGGGCATGGAGAACGCGAGAAACCTGGCGTGGGTCCTTGCGAGGGTGACGCCCTTGGCGTCGCGCACCTGCACCATGGGAAGACTATAGCCGAAACGGCGGGTCGTTACCGGGGCGGCGTAAACCGGAAGCACCCTCCCAGCGTATCCTAACCCTGGGAGGTGGAGGTCCGTTGAAGAAGCTCGAAAGGCCCGCGCTCGTCGTCGCCCTCGTGTTGCTGGGGTTCTGCCTCCTGACCTTTGGGATTCTCATCTTCACCGACTTCTGGGTGACGCCCATCAGGTCGGGCGCCGCTGTCTCGGCCGCCGCGAAGGACCTCATCGTCCTCGACGCCCGATTCCCCTTCGAGGCGCCCGAGGGGAAGGGCATCCCCCCGGAGCGGCTCGAGACCTACCTGGCCGTCGCGTGCAGGACGAAGGCGTCGGCGGACGCCGCGGAAGCCCACCTGGAGAAGGACGTCATGTTCAACATGTTCGGCCCCCTTGTCGTCACGGAGGAGGGCGGGAAGCTCCTGATCGCCTACCTGAAGGACCTCTCGGCGGCGCTGCCCGAGGCGCAGATGGGCCCCGAGGAGTTCCACTGGATCAACCTGCGGCTGAGGCTGGTCCGCAAAGGGGAGCCTTCCAAGGCGGCGCGCGAGGAGATGCAGGAAGAGATCCAGGAGCTGCGGAAGACTTCCGAGGACCCCAAGCTGGACGAACGGGCCCGGAAGGACCTGAAACGCCAGCTCGCCCACCTCGAGATGCTCCCGGAGGCTTGGGGGCCCGCCTCCCAGGCCGACTGGGCGCTCTACCAGGCCAACGCCGAACGCATCAAGGCCTGCCGCAACAGCGGGCGGATCGTGGACTACATGTACGAGCTCCTGGCGGGCCCCCTGGGCGACAAGAACCGAAACGCCGTCGAGATCAACCCGGGGGAGCCCCCTTCTCCCGGCGACACGCCGCTGCCTCAGCCGTCACCGAAGTAGTGCGCGGGCCTTCGCAGGGAGCGGGGAGGAGAAGATTGTGTAGGAGGCGTCTCCCGACGCCGATCTTCTTCCCCGAGGGTCCTCCGCAGAAGAAAGACATCGCGGTCAGGAGACCGCTCCTACAGTCTGCGCTCCCCAGAACGGCAGGATGGGGCGATCGGCAGAACCGCACCATTGAGCCATTCCTGCCCGTCCGGAATCAGATTCTGGCCTCCCTTCGGTCGCCAAAATGACGGGACAGGGTGTCAGTCCGCCTCTCGCCTTTCGCCTTTCGCCTTCGTTTCCGAATTCCGAAATCCGAATTCCGAATAATCCCTTTCCCTACGGCCTCGTGTAGGTCGTGGTGGTGTGCCCGCCGTCGGGGTTGGTGATGTGGAGCGTCACGGCCTGGCCGCGGGGGAACCTGGCCTTCACGCTGGCGCCCCCCTTGAGCATGATCTGGGTGTCGCTCTTGTGCTGGGTGTTGGGCCAGGGCTGCTGGTCGGGCCAGATGAGGACCGTCACGCCGTTCTCGAAGTGGCTCCCCGTGATTCTCAGCCGGAACGGGCTGCCGAGTTTCTGGACGCCCGTGACGACGGGCGCTTCCACCACGTGCAGGGTCCCCGACGTGGCGCAGGACACTCCGTCTACGGTGGCCATCATCACCCAGTGGTAGGTACCGAAGTTGGCGTAGACGTGCTCGGGCCAGGCGAGGTGCGAGTGCGGTGAGCCGTCCCCGAAGTCCCAGTTGTAGGCTATCTCTCCCGAGCACCCGCTCTGCGTGACGTAGGAGAAGAAGAGGACCGCCTCGCCGGGCTGCGCGCCGTCAGGCGGTTGGGTGTCGGCGTTGCACTGCGTGAAGGTGCAGTCGGCCGAGGAGCTGATCAGGATCTCGTTGCTCCAAGTGCAGGTCGCCGAGCCGGAGGTGGCCGCGAAGGTCCACGTGTAGGTGCCGACGGCAGCGTAGGTGTGGGAGGGGTTCTGGGTGTGCGCGTGGGCGCTGCCGTCGCCGAAGTTCCATTCATAGGTCAAGACGTCGGTGCAGGGCGCGGAGGCCGTGGCGCTCCCTGAGAAGTCCACTGCGGTCTGGGGCGGGGCCCACCCGGGGACCGTCGCCGAGCACGTCACGGTGCACCCGGGAGTCCTGGGGCACCCGCCGGTGCCCTTCCAGCAGTGATAGGCGATGTTGAGGAGCGCGGGGAACTCTTCGCTCGCCTTCTGGCCGCCCGCGGAGGACGGGTGGCTGTCGCCGCTCGGATAAGACGAGGTGTCGTTCGCCAGATTTCTCACGTGCTCGATCTGGCCGTTCCGCCAGCGGTGGTGGTTGCCGCCCGGGGCTCCCAGGTCGTTCACGTCGGGGCTCCCGCCGTTGGAGGTGAGGACGGTGTAGAAGTCGAAGACGGCCACGTTGTTGCCGGCGTAGCCGTCCAGGAGGTGGTCCACGAGCCAGTCGTTCAGCGCGCGGGCGTTGGCGGCCTGCTCGGGGCCCGTGTCCGCCTGCCTCAGCGGCGGCGCGCAGACGATGACGAAGAGCTTCTCCGGATGGGCGACGAAATAGCTCAGGAGGTCGAGGTAGATGCCCTTGGCGTTGGCGAGGGTGTGGTGCTCGGACCCGCTGTCCTGGCCCCTGAGCGGGTTCTCGCCGATGGGGGGCACGGGGTCGGAGGGGCTGCCGCCGAGGTTCGAGTTGGGGAAGCACGACTTGAACATGACGACCTCGTTGCTGCCGCCGGGGTCGGCCCCCAGTCGGGTGTAGGAGCAGTTCTGGCCGCTCTCCGCGTAGAGCGCCGCCGTGGTCTCGGCCGCGTCGGCGCCCCGGAACCACTCCCACCAGTTGCCGATGTCGGTGCGGTCCCCGATGCCTTGCGGGCCCCACCCGTAGTTGGTGTCGCTCACGAAGTAGTTGTTCTGCGCCAGGGCGGCGCCGAGCCCGCCCGCGGTGCCGTCGCCCTCCTGGACGTCCCTCAGCCAGTTCTCTCCGGTGGAGTGGTGCACGAAGACCAGCTTCACGGGAGAGGACGGCGGGGTGGGGTCTAGCGTCTGGGCCTGCACCGCCGCGGCCGCCCCGACGAGCACGACCGCCGCGAGCGCTCGAAGCGCACGCCGATAGAGAGCCATGGGATGCCCCCCTTTGACGGCCTGAATATAGCGCCCCGGCAGGGTGCGGCGCCACGACGGGGGGCGCCTGAGCGTGCTTCGCTGAGGGGGCCGAGAGCCCGGGCGCGTCAGTCCCACGACCGCGCCAGGACCACCCTCGCGCGCCCGTCCGCTTTGGCGCGGTAGAGGGCCGAGTCCGCCGCCTGGAGGACGGCCTGGGCGGAGTCGCCGTGCTCGGGGAAGGCTGCGACGCCCATGGAGAGGGTGATGGGGCCGATGATCCCCCTGGGACCGGCAACCTCGAGGCGGCCCGCCCGCTCGAGGAGCTCCTCGGCCCGTCCCATTGCCCGGGTCGCAGCGAGGCCCGGCATGATGAGAACGAACTCCTCGCCGCCGTAGCGGCAGGGAACATCCTCGAGCCTCGTGCCCTCCGCCAGGCAGCGGCCGAGGGCCGCGAGGACCGCGTCGCCCGCCTCGTGGCCCTGCGTGTCGTTGAGGCGCTTGAAGTGGTCGATGTCCATCATGACCACGGCGACGGGTGCCCCCGCTCGGGACGCGCGGGCGAGC
>JBBIUU010000164.1:3198-4471 GCA_037440125.1 Acidobacteriota bacterium | reverse complement strand
GATGGCGTCTTCCCGACGGTGCGTCATGCTCCCCCTCCACGCGGGGTTCCGGCCAGCGTCGGCTCTGTTCCTCTTCCCGAGCTGGAGACGGGGCCTCCCGCAGAAGTCTATGCCGGCGGGGGTTCGGGTGACAACAGAGGGATCCATGCGAATGGGGCGTAAGGCGCCAGAACCGGCGTCCAACGGAACCGTACTGGACAGATGTCCCCCCGGGTCCTAAGTTCTGACCAAGACGCTTGACGTTTCGGACAGGGGGAGGTGCCCATGAGCCGCGTGTGGTCGCTCTCGGCGTTATCCGTTATTGTCCTGTTCTCCACGACACCCGCACATCCAGGGGCCCCGGCTCATCCGGCCCCAGCGCAGGCCGGTCCTCAGGTCTCGCTCCCGGCCGGGGTCCAGGCCGACTGGTGGTCCAGGGTCCAGGAGACCCTCCGGGACGAGGAGTACGCTCTCTCCTGGCGCGACGCTTCACCCCCAACGGGGCAGGAAGAGGCGCTTCCGGCGGGGTGGGTGGGGTCCAACCGGGCGCAGGGGTTCACCTCCCGGTTCACCGGTAGAGGTTTTGAAATCACGCCGGCAAGGGAGGGCGTCTCCTGGAAGTGGGGGCTGTCCCTCGTGGCGTGGGGCAGGCCAGGAGCCCTCCGCCCCGTGGGTGCGGGCGAGGTTCACGTGGAGGCGGCGCGCCTCGAGGCGAGCCGGCCCGGGTTGCTCGAGTGGTTCGTCAACGACGAGCGCGGCCTGGAGCAGGGGTTCACCCTCGCCGCGCCGCCGGCGGGGCCAGACCCCGCCTGTGCCCGGTCGGAAGGGTCCTCTCAGCCCTCGACTCTTAACCCACATCTGATGTTCATCGACCTAGCCCTCTCCGGCACGCTCCATCCCAGATTCGCGGAGGACGGCCAGGCGGTGGATTTCTATGCGGGAGGGAACTTTAGCGTATTGCGCTACGCCCAGCTCAGGGTCACCGATGCCAGCGGACGCGAACTGGCCAGCCGCTTCGAGGGGGCACCGGGGGCCCTCCGCATCGCGTTCGTCGACGCAGGGGCGGCCTACCCCGTCACCGTGGACCCCCTGGCGACGAGCCCGAACTGGATCACCAGCGGGGAGAATGCCTTCGATTATTTCGGCTATTCGGTGGCGACGGCAGGGGACGTGAACGGGGACGGGTATTCCGATGTGGTCGTCGGCGCGGCATACGGCGGCAGCAACGCGGGCAAGGCCTACCTCTATCTGGGCGGGCCGTCGGGCCTCTCGGGTTCGGCGTCCTGGACAGCGG
>JBBIUU010000164.1:1665-3165 GCA_037440125.1 Acidobacteriota bacterium | reverse complement strand
CCTTTTTGGCTGGCCCGTGGCGACAGCCGGCGACGTGAACGGCGACGGTTATTCGGACGTGATCGTCGGGGCTCAGGGCCACAACACCGAGACCGGCAAGGCCTATCTGTACCTCGGCGGCTACTACGGCCTGGCGTCCACGCCCTCCTGGACGGCCGTCGGGGAAGCCACCGACAACAGGTTCGGCAGCGCCGTCGCCTCCGCGGGCGACGTGAACGGGGATGGCTACTCCGATGTGGTGGTCGGGGCATGGAGGTTCAGCAGCAACACCGGCAAGGCCTATCTGTACATGGGAGGGCCGTCGGGCCTTTCGGGCACGGCGTCCTGGACCGCAGTCGGGGAGGCCACATCCGACCAGTTCGGAGTCTGCGCGCAGACGGCCGGGGACGTGAATGGGGACGGGTACTCCGATGTGATCGTCGGCGCCAATGCCTACGGCACCTGGGCTGGGAGGGTCTACGTGTACTACGGCGCCCCGACGGGCCTCTCGAGCTATGCAAGTTGGACGGCGACCGGAGAGGCCCCGAACGACATGTTCGGTTTTGCTGCGGCCACCGCGGGGGATATCAACGGGGACGGGTATTCGGACGTGATTATCGGCGCCTCGGGCTCTGCCAGCAACACCGGCAAAGCGTACTTGTACCTGGGCGAGCCCGCGGGATTGAAGAGTTCCACTTCCTGGACGGCAGTCGGAGAGGCCACGAGCGGCTTTTTCGGCTACGCGGTGGCGACGGCAGGGGATGTGAACGGGGACGGATACTCGGACGTGATCGTAAGCGCCCCGATGCTAACCGGTGGAACGGGCAAGGCATATCTGTACACCGGCGGTCCCACGACCCTTTCCAATCCCAGCTCGATAGTCTGGGGGGTGGTCGGAGAAGCCACTGCCAACTTCTTTGGGTACTCTCTCGCGACGGCGGGGGATGTGAACGGAGACGGGTACTCCGATGTGGTCGTCGGGGCATACGGATACAGCGCCAACAGGGGGAGGGCCTACCTTTATCTCGGAGGGCCCTCAGATCTCCCGTCCGCCTACTCCTGGTCTCCATCGGGCGAGGCGACGAGCAACTATTTCGGTTACTCGGTGGCCTCGGCGGGGGACGTGAACGGGGACGGGTACGCCGACGTGCTCGTCGGGGCCTACGGATACGGCAGTTCCGCGGGGCGGGCGTACCTCTTCCTCGGCGGGGCCTCCGGGCTCTCGGCCTCATCGTCGTGGACGGTCACGGGGGAGAACGCGGGCGACACCTTCGTCCAGTCTGTGGCGACAGCGGGGGACGTGAACGGCGACGGGTACGCCGACGTCATCGTCGGCGCGCCGGGTCATAGCAGCGGCGCGGGCAAGGCGTACTTCTACCCGGGGGGAGCCTCGGGGCTATCGACTTCGGCCTCGTGGACGGTCTCAGGGGACACGGGGAGCACCTTCGGCGTTTCGGTCGCATCGGCGGGGGACGTGAACGGCGACGGGTACTCCGACGTGGTTGTCGGGGCCTCAGGGTA
>JBBIUU010000164.1:0-1620 GCA_037440125.1 Acidobacteriota bacterium | reverse complement strand
GGCGGGGCCTTAGGCCTCGCGTCCAGCTCCTCCTGGACGGCCACGGGGGAGACCGCGGGCGACAGCTTCGGCAGCTGCGTGGCGACTGCCGGGGACGTGAACGGGGACGGCTACTCGGACGTGGTCGTCGGGGCGGACGGGTACAGCAGTTTGAGAGGCAAGGTCTACCTGTACCTCGGCGGGGCGTCGGGCCTCTCCGTGTCGACGGCGTGGACCGCTTTGGGAGCGGCGACCAGCAACCACTTCGGGGCTTGCGTTTCCACGGCCGGCGATACGAATGGGGACGGGTACTCGGACCTGCTGGTCGGAGCCTGGGGATACAGCAGCAACAGGGGCAGGGTGTACTTCTACCTCGGCGGGCCCTCCGGGGTTCCCGTCTTCTATTCGTCTCCGCAGGGAGGCAGCCCGGGCGATTACTTCGGTTATTCGGTTGCGTCGGCGGGGGACGTGAACGGCGACGGGTACTCGGACGTGATCGCCGGCGCATATGCAAACTTCAGCAACCTCGGCATGCTCTACATGTATTTCGGGTCGCCCACCGGTATCGGCTACTGGAATTGGACCTACATGGGGGCTCGCACGGCCGCCAAGTTGGGATCTTCAGTCGCGGGTGCTGGGGACGTGAACGGGGACGGGTACGGCGACGTGGTCGTGGGCGGGCCGGGGTACAACACCAACACCGGCGAAGCCTACCAGTTCTATGGAAGCGGCGGTACGGGTGTCCCGGTCCGGCCGCGCCAGCTGCGATCCGACGGGACCACGCCCATCGCCCCCCTCGGGCTGGCGTATGGCTATTCATGCCGGCTCGGGATGAAGCTCCGCTCCCCCTTCGGGCGCGCCCTGGTCAAGCTCGAGTGGCAGGCGGTCCCCCAGGGCGCGTCCTTCAACCCCCTCCTCAACCCCATCCAACGCTCCCCCACCTGGTGGGTCTCGAGCCAGTCGGGGACTACCCGCAACGCCCTCGTCAGCCTGTATGCGTTGGATTCGACGGGGCTCTGGACGTGGCGCGTCCGCACGTGCTACTCCATGGCGTCCACACCCTTCCAAGGCCATGGCCCGTGGTTCACGCTGAGCACCAACGGGCTGATGGAGACCGACCTCCGGAGCACCTCCTCGTCGCCGCCCGTGTGCGTCCTCCCCGACGAGCCGTGCTGGCTTTACTCGGTGGTAAAGAACGGCTCGGATTACACCCTGAACTGGCAGGACCCCAACCAGGCCAATCAGCGGACCGGCTGGAACGTCCGGCGCAGCAACGACGCCGCACCGCCCAAAGACACCTGGCCCCTGGTCGCCACGAACGTCGTGGACATGGATGCGGGTACGCCGAACTACCAATGGACAGACCATTCCGGCGACGACCCCGGCCCCGGTGGCGTCTGGTATTTCCAGGTCACGACCTACAACGCCAACTGCCCTGCGGAGGGACCCTTCTGAAAGGAGCGATGGTGCGCTGGGGCGATGGGATGGTGGGGTGAGGGAGCAGTTCCCGGACAGCATCCAAATTGACAGAGGGCCCGGCGTTTGCCGGGCCCTCCTTGCGTCTGAAACTGAGGCGGAGAAGAAATCTACGCCAGGTCCTTGAGGAGCTCGAGCAGGGTCCGGTAGGTCTTCTGGACCGAG
>JBBIUU010000163.1:0-4504 GCA_037440125.1 Acidobacteriota bacterium | reverse complement strand
GAGCTGAAGAAGAACGCGCTGGGGCGCCTGGTGCCCTCGGTGGTGAACGGGAAGAAACAGGTGCCCTATCAGGGCGTGGACGCCTACGTCGCGAAGGGGCGAAAAGCGGCGCCGCCCATCGCGAGCGCGGCGAGCTACCCGGGGAACGGCGACAAGCGCGTGGGGTCTCTGACGGAGGCCCTCGAGCTCTGCGGCCTGAGGGACGGCATGACCCTCTCCACGCACCACCATTTCCGCAACGGCGATCTCGTGGGGAACATGCTCCTCGAGGCCGCCGCGAAGATGGGGAAGCGCGACCTCATGTGGTTCCCCTCCGCCTCCTTCCCCTGCCACGAACCCGTGATCCGGCACATGGAGAAGGGCGTGGTCCACCACATCGAGGGCTCCATGAACGGCCCCCTCGGGGACTACTGCACCGACGGGAAGATGCGCGGCCTGGGCATCCTGCGCTCCCACGGCGGCCGCTGGCAGGCCATCCAGGACGGCGAGGTGCCCATCGACATCGCGGTCATCGCGGCCCCCTGTGCCGACGCCTTCGGCAACGCCAACGGGGTGAACGGCCCCGCGGCGTGCGGCTCCCTCAACTTCGCCCTCGCGGACTCCCTCTACGCCGACAAGGTCATCGTGGTCACCGACCACCTCGTCCCCTTCCCCGCCATCCCGTGGCAGATCCAGGGCAACAACGTGGACGCGGTGGTGGTCGTGGACAAGGTGGGCGACCCGAGCAAGATCGTCTCGGGCACCACGGAGATCACCAAGAGCCCCGACCGCCTCCTCCTCGCCGAGCTCGTAGCGCGCTTCGTCCGCGACGCGGGGATCATGCGCGACGGCTTCTCCTTCCAGGCGGGCGCGGGAGGCACGGCCCTGGCCTTCGCCATCTACCTCAAGGAGATGATGAAGAGGGCGGGCGTGAAGGCGCGCTTCGTCCGCGGCGGCTCCACCAAGTACCTCGTGGAGATGCTCGAGGAGGGCCTCACCGACTACATCCTCGACGGGCAGACCTTCGACCTGGACGGCGTGGCGAGCATGCGCGACAACCCGCGCCACGTGGCGACCAGCCCCTTCACGAGCTACAACTACCACGGCAAGGGCTTCTTCGGGACCATGGTGGACGCCGTGGTCCTGGGCGCCACCGAGGTGGACGTGAACTTCAACGCCAACGTGGTGACGCACTCCGACGGCCGCCTCCTGCACGGCATCGGCGGCTGGCAGAACTGCCTCTTCAGCGGGTGCACGATCCTCGCCGTGCCGGCGGTGCGCGACCGCATCCCCGTCATCGTGGACGAGGTGACGACGCTCACCGGGCCGGGCGAGCTCATCGACGTGGTCGTCACCGAGCGCGGCATCGCCATCAACCCGAGGCGCCACGACCTGTACGACGCCGTGAAGGGCAAGGGTCTACCGATCCGCGACATCCGCGACCTCCAGCGGGAGGTCTACGACATGTGCGGGGGCGCGCCCAAGCCGCCGAGGCGGGGCAAGGAGGTGGTGGCCGCCGTCAAGTGGGTCGACGGCACCGTCATCGATTCGGTCTGGAAGGTGGCGCGGTAGGGATCCCTGCCGGGCGTCGCTCGGGCCCTCGGACTCAAGAAGACGGGCGCGGCCCGAGAGCCGCGCCCGGTCTGCATCTCGCAAGCCTTCTCAGAGCGCGGGTGAGAAGCCCGTGGTGGCGCGGGCCCAGGCTTCGGAGTATCCCTCGAGCAGCGAGCGCACGACCTCCTTCACCGACGCGAGCTTCTCCGCCCGATAGGCGTTGGCCCCCGCGAAGGCGAACCCCAGCTGCATGCGCGCCTTGGCGGCGTTCATGAGGGCGAGGGCGATGCAGTAGGGGCTCCGCTCGACCTCGCAGGAGACGATGCAGTGATAGGGGCACTTGACGGGCGTACGCTCTCCCGCTTCGACGGCGGTGGTGAACTTGTTGCGGATGGCGCGGCCGGGGAGGCCGATGGGGCTCTTGATGATGACCATGTCCTCGGGCGCGGCGTCCAGGTAGGCTTGCTTGAACCCGTCGGCCGCGTCGCACTCGTGCGTGGTCACGAAGCGCGTGGCCATCTGAACCCCCGAGGCGCCCATGGCCATGATGCGGTACATGTCCTCACCGGTGTAGATGCCCCCCGCCGCGATGACGGGGATGGGATCGTCGGGCGAGGCCTTCCGGGCCTCTTCGAGGACGGGCGTGAGGAGTTCCTCGAGCGCGAAGGCCGGGTCGCCCAACTCCTCCTCCTTGAATCCGAGGTGTCCTCCTGCCTTGGGCCCCTCCACGACGAGCGCGTCGGGACGGTAGCCGTACTTGTCCATCCACTTGCGGATGAGGATGCGCGCGGCTCGGGCGGAGGAGACGATGGGCACGAGCTTGGTGTGCGTAGATCCCTCGAGGAAGGACGGCAGGTTCATGGGAAGGGCCGCTCCCGAGAAGATGAAGTCCACCTTCTCCTCGATGGCCGTCCGCGCCATGTCCGCGTAGTTGGAGAGCGGGACGAGGATGTTGACGCCGATGAGGCCCTTGGTCTTCTCCCGGGCCTTCCGGATTTCCCTCTGGAGGGCTCTCTTGTTGGCCTCGAGGAAATTCGTGTAGACGTCGGGTTCATCCATGCCGATGCCCGCCGTCGCGATGACGCCGATGCCGCCCTCCTCGGCCACCGCGGAGGCGAGGCCCGAAAGGGAGATGCCCACGCCCATGCCGCCCTGGACGACGGGCAGTGGCGCGGTGTGGGAGCCGATGGTGAGGGGCTTGGGGTTCATGCTGGCCTCCGTTTCCCGGCGGACTGGCGACTTCCGGCAAGACGGGGCCGTGAGGTCTGTCCGCGGGTGGATGGGGAGCGCGGGCGGGATTCTCGGGAGGTGCGGGCCGTTCCGTGGCCGCCTCGCCGCGAGTCCTGCGGGGTGCCGATGACGGGCCCACGCTTCGACGCGAGTCTATCACACAAATCCTTTATTATCAATAAAGTACGTCAGGGCTTGTGGTCGTGGCCGCGGAGGGCTGGATCAGCGCCGCACTTGGTACTGCAGGTTGTAGATCTCAGACTGGTACCGGTTGATGTCCTCCTGGATCCTGTTGGCCTGCGATTGCGCCGAGTAGTACGCCGTGCACGCGGCCGTGCTGCCCCGTCCGTAAGCCCCCGAATTGCTGATGCCGTTCCTCGGGTCGTTGGGGTCAACGACGACGGGCGTGGAGGTGGTCGTCGCGCGCATGCTCTCCTCGCACTGCTGGTAGAGGCTCGCGAGGCGGTCGTTCAAGGCGTCGCGGTCGAGGCCGAGCTGGCGGATCTTCTCCCGGCAGACCTCGATGCGCTGCTCCGCCTGGATCTGCGAGAGGGCGAGCTGGGGGTCGGTCTTCTTGGCGCCGTAAGGGTTCTCCTGCGTCTGGGGGCAGCAGGCGCCCTCCTGCGGGACGACGGGGACACCCCCGCTCGTGAGGGTCTCGTCGGTGTAGACCTTCGTCGCCTTCGGAGGAGGCTCGGGCACCTTGGCGGGGGCTCCTCGCTGGAGGAGGGCCGCGGCGTCGGCGTGGTGGTTCTGCAGCGCGTAGAAGAGGGGGCCGTGCCCCCACTTGTCCTGGGCCGAGGTGGTGGCCCCTCGGGCGATCAGGATGCGGATGGCCTCGAGGCGCCCCTCGAAGGCCGCCGCGTGGAGCGCCGTCATGCCGAGGGAGTCCCTGCCGTTCACGTCGGCGCCCGCGTCGAGGAGGAGGACGAGCGTCGTGCCGCTCCCGCGGTACGCCGCGTAGAGGAGGGGTGTGAGGCCGTCGGCGTCCTTGAAGTTGGGGTCGGCGCCGCCCTTGAGGAGCGCCTTGACGCGCGCGTCATCGCCCGCCTTCACGGCGGGAACGAGGTCCTGCGACGGCGAAGCGGCCAGGGCCACGGCAGGACGCACAACGGCCAGGAGGGCCAACGCCAAGGCGGCCGTGGCGAGAATAGGACGGCCCCCGATGCTGCACGAGAACTTCATCAGAACTCCCCTTCCCGAACCCCGATGGGTCACAGCCCAGAGTCCTATAATGCCAAGGCTCACGGCAGGCCTCAAGGGGACGCCGGGGGGATACAATGACGGGCAGGGGGGAAATGCCCTCCGAAATGCCCTCCGAAATGCCCTCCGTGAAGGAGACCGCCCCATGAGAACGCACCTCCGCGTCGGCACCCTCTTCATCGTGACCGCCCTCTCGATCGCGACCGCAACCGCCTTTGCCCAGCAGGCGCCCGCCTTCGGGGACCTCTTCCTCGACCGCGCGCTGCGGATCGAGTGCACCTTCACGGGGGACGCCAAGGCCGAGTCGCTCAACGTGGACCGGTTCGTCGGGGAGCCGCTCTGGCCGGGGAGCACCAAGCACCTGATCGACCCGTACCCGAACGGCCGCTACCTCCTCGAGGTCTACGACGGCGCCACGAACGCCCTGGTCTACTCCCGGGGTTTCGACGCCATGTTCGGGGAGTACGTCACTACGGACCCGGCGCTCGAGGGGAAGGCCAAGGCCTTCTCGAGGTCGCTCCGGATCCCCTTCCCGAAG
>JBBIUU010000162.1:0-4616 GCA_037440125.1 Acidobacteriota bacterium | reverse complement strand
CCATCATCCCGCTCCTGCCGTACCTCGACGGCAGGACGAGAGAGCACGCGTAGGGTGGACCCGAGGGCCGCAAGCCGCAGGCCCGAGCGTCCACCGTTCGAACCCCCCAACCTCCTTGGACTCAGCTCCCCTTGGTGAGCATGAGGGGCGCGTAGAGTCCGCGGAAGAGTTCGTCCACGAGGACCAGGCGGGCCTTGCGCTCCTCGGGAGGCCAGAGCCCCCGGGGCACGGAGAGCGCGAGCGACGCCTCCCACGTGTGCTCCGAGACCTTCTTCCAGGTGCAGGACCACCTGAGCCACGGGCGGTTCTCCTCGCGCGCTGGAGGCGGCGAGAGCTGCCACCCGCTGGGCACGACCATCGTGACCTTGGCCGTCAGCTCGTAGGAGGGGCCGGACGCGTTGAGCCTCGCGTCCCAGGGCGGGGCGAGCTCGATGCGGTCCTGCGGCGACGCCGCCTCGCGCCGGGGCAGGCCGTCGGGGATGCCCCTCAGGCGGGCGGGCACCGCGAGGGGGTTCTTCACGAGGGAGGAGGAGGTGAGCTCCTGCCGGGCCTGCTGGAGGACGAACCCCGTCTTCAGCTCCGCATCCCCGGCGGGTGACGCCCAGGGTTTCGTGAGGGCGCTCGGCGTGAGCGTGATCCTTCCGTTCGTACCCGCGGAGAGGTTCTCCGTGACGAGGGACTTGAGCTTCTCGTCGGAGAAGCTCCTCAGGAGCTGGTGCATGAAGTAGGAGCCGCCGTTGTCGGCCACCGTGACCTCCGCCAGGAGGTCGTCGGTGCTGAGGAGCTCGGCGCGGACCTCGACGTGGGTGCGCATGACGGAGGGCGATGCGGTTCGGAGAGTGAAGGCCCCCGTCTTCCCCTGCAACACGCACATGGCCGGCAGACCCTCGGCGCCGGGCAGCGCCTCGCCGAACCGGTAGCCCGTCTCGGTGGGGTCGAAGAGGACCCAGCCCTTGAGCGGGCCCTCGGTGAGCGTGGCGGGGAAGGGCTTCGGTGCGGCCGGCAGGTTCACGGCGCAGATGACGTGGTTGAATCGCGAGCTGGCGACGTTGGGGCCCCATGCGAAGAACTGGTCTGCGGAGCGGAGCAGGATGGGCGTGGCCTCGATGCCCTGGGCGGCGAGGAGGCCCACGAAGAGCATGACCTTGCCCTTGCAGTCGGCCTTCATGGAGCGGAGGGATTCCTCGGGGGCCAGCGGGATCCACCCGCTCAAGGCGCGCTCGTTGCTGTCGTCGTACTCGATCTTCTCCTGCACGAAGGACGCCAGGACGGAGGCCTTGTCGGCGGGCAGGTCGCGCCCCTTGCAGAGGCCCGCGGCATACTCCCCGAGCGCCTTCTGGTCCACCTTGGCCGCGTTCTCGGCCCAGGCGGCGCGGTACCTGTCGCCGAACACGGTCCACGAGGACGCGTCGTCGGTGTCCTTGGTCACGAGGAAGTACGGGTAGAGGTCCGAGGTCTCCGGCTGGTAGACGAGGTCCGAGGGGATCCTCGACCAGGCGGGCACGCCGGTGACCGTCCAGGCCCCGTCCTCGCCGCGCGCGAAGCACGCGGGCGGAGCGGCGCCGCCGGGGACCACCAGTTGGAGGGCCAGGCCCTTGGCCGCGGCCTCGGGGGAGACCTCGAACCGCTTCGTCCCGACGGGGAGCCCCTCGGGGGCCGAGAGGTAGTCCCACGGGAGGAAGCCAAGGGTGTCGGTGATGGTGTACTCCCAGACCACGCGGTGGTGCGGGGCGATTTTCTCGGCGCCCGTCACGAGGAAGCGTTTCGAGCCCGCCTCGCCGCCCTGCACGCTCTTCTCCTCGAGGTCGATGTCGTGCCAGAGGACGCTCCGCTGGACGGCGAGCGACATGTCGGAGAGCTTCTCGCCGCCCTCGTTGTACTCCAAGGTCCGGAGGAAGGTGGCCTCCTGGTCCTGGAGGTTCTCGAGGATGGAGCGGTGGCGCTGGCTCATCATGCCGGAGGGCGTGAGGTCGAGGCGCACCTCCTCGTAGACCACGACCCAGTGGTCCGCCTGGGCGATGTAGGGCCCGGTGGGCGTTGGCATGGAGAGGTGGGGGATGGCCCAGTCGGGCCGCCCCAGGGCGGCCGCGGGCAGGGCCGCGAGGAGCGCGATGGCGAGGGTCGCGGCCCGGGGGCCCGTCCTCAGCGGCCTCATTCGAGGGCCCCCGTCGAAGCCTGGGCCGGCAGGGTGATGACGCACCGGCTGTCGGCGACCTTGGCGAGCGTGGCCTGGAAGTACTGCCATGCCTTGTACCGGTCCGAGCCCACGATGAGGGGCCGATCGTAGACGAGGTTCAGGCTGATCGCCGGCGCGCCGTCCACCTCGGCGGCCTGGGCCGAGAACGCGACGTGCGTGTGGTCCGGCCCGACGTCGTCGAGGGCTTTGGGCAGTTCGAGTATCTTGGCGCCGGGGGGCAGCTTGACGGTGCCCGAGATGGTGATCCTGCCGCCCTTGTCGTACCAGATGGGCGTGTCGCGCTCCTCCTCCGTGAAGGGGCTCGTGAAGCCAGCGAGGACGGGGTTCGCCACGAGCAGCCACCGGTCCTGGAGGCGCTCCGCCATGCCTGGTGCCTGGACGGTGCACGTCAGCTCGATGGGCTCCGCGGAGGTCCTGGGCCTTTCCACGAGGGCGATGCCCTCGCGCAGGAGCTTCGTGCCGGGGATCTCGAACTCCTCCTTCAGGCGCTTCTCCACGGCCTTCTTGCGGTCCGCGTCCGAGGTCTTGTCCTTCTTGTCGGGGTGCTCCCTACGGAAGGTCTGGTACCTCGACCACGCGTCGATGGAGCGCCCCGCGGCGCCCGTCTGCGCCAGGCGCAGGCTCCCCTTCACGCTGCCGTCCTGCTCGAGTTGGAGGGCGAAGGTGTAGCTCATGGCATCGGAGCCCGGAGGGTTCATGGGGGTCAACCCCACGCGCATGGAGCCCCCCTCGAGCCAGAAAGCGAGGGAGTTCTGGTACTCGTCGCTCAGGCAGCCGTAGGGGAGCGCGGGGTCTCCAGGGACGAGGTAGACGCGCCCCTTGCCGGGGACGTCCACCGTGACGGCGCTGTAGAAGCCGTACATGTAGGTGTTGGTCGCGATGGGGGAGAAGGGGATGTAGTACCGGTCCACGAGACAGCAGTCGCTGTGCGGGATGCCGGCCCGATCCAGGAGATACGAGAGGAGGTAGTTCCCCTGGGAGTAGTACTCCTCGCCCTTCTTCATGATCGCCGCGAGCGAGGTGAGGTCCTCCGCGTCGGGGTTGACCTTGATGACGTGCTGGACGTAGGCGTACAGCTTCTGGAGGCGCTCCTCGAGCGGGAGGGACTCGGGTGCAACAAACTTCACGTCGATGTCCTCGGCCTGGCCCGGCTTCGAGACGAACTCCTTCACGTATTTCTCGTGGTCCTGGAACCACTTCACCCACCACTTCGAGAAAGCGTCGTCCTGCCACGTGAAGTTCGAGGGCCTGCCGCGCGGGTCGATGACCGTCGAGGACTGGTAGCTCACGGTCTGCGTGAGGGTGTTCTCTCTCGTATCGGCGAAGTTGATGTAGCACAGCAGGGTCGGCTGACGCTGGTAGTACGGGACCGTATCGGGCTCCCGCTTCTTGGGCAGGAAGGCAGGGATGTTCACCTGTACCGTGCCCGCGCCCTTGTTCTCGAGCGTGCTCGTGAGGCCCTGCCGGCTGGGCACGAGGACCGACCACCGGCACCCGGGCCAGCCCCCGTTGATGTGCACGACGAAGATCGTTGAGAGCGAGGGCGTCTCCTCGAACCCGATGGGCTCCATGAGGAAGGACTCGGCCCCCTCGCGGTAGGTCACCACGTGCAGGTCGAGGATGGCGCCCACCACGGGGGCCGGGAAGTTGACCGTCGCGACGCTCGAGAAGATGTCCTTGTTGTCGAGGCTCGCCACGTCGCTGCGGTGGATGTCGTTCTTCGCGTCCGCCAGCGTGACCCGGCCGTCGGGGGCGACGGTGCGCGCCTCGATGCTCTCGATCTTCGCGTCCTTGTCGTCGTTGATCTCGAGCGAGGCCCGGTGGGCGCCCTGCTCGGTGGTGACGAGCAGGCGGATGAACTCGTCTCTGCGCGTCCCCGGGGAGCTCGTGTAATAGCTCTCGATCGAGAGGTCGCAATGCTTCTCGAGGAGGACCAACCCCGACAGAGTCTTGGCGGCCTGCGCGCGCTTGATCAGGGCCTCGTCAGGCGGGGCTGGCCACACGTAGGGTTTGGGCGCGGCGTCCTTCGCCGCCGCCGCCACCGAAAGACACAAAGACAGACAGAACCAGAGCGCGCGCTTGATTGTCATGGGTCCTCCCCTGGACTCGGCAAGACCCTAGCACGATGTGGGGGGACGGTCAAGAAAAAGGCTCTCAGCTCAAGGAGATGACTGGGTGAATTCGCGCGTCATGAGGGCGGGTGGCGGGGGGGCGCCGACGCGGGCGGCATCCGGCCGGGGAGACAATATGTCGCAGCCAGAGCACTCTGCGGCGCGAGCGGGAACCGGATATCCCGGGTTTACAGCGGGCTTGACGCGGGGCGTTACGGGCCTATTTCCTCGCCGCGTGGATGGGCTGGCCCGCCTTCTTCGCCTTCACCTTCTTCGTCACCATCCCCAGCATGGCCATCATCCCGCTC
>JBBIUU010000161.1:0-4855 GCA_037440125.1 Acidobacteriota bacterium | reverse complement strand
AGCGCCCAAGGCCGCGATGGCTGACGCCGCCAGAGGTCCGGCGCCGTCGGCGCGGCGAGAAGTGGGGGATGAGAGAGATCGTGCCCGCGGCAGGCCGGCAAATCCGGAGGACCGCCGGGCGGGAGGGCGACGGGTAGAAAGGCCTGTCGCGTCAATCTATCGGACGTGTCTTTCGGACCGGCGCCCACCGCCCGGGGTCGAGCGCCAAAGGCGCTCGGCCGGCTTGCCGCTCGCATCATTCGGACCGCTCCATAGAGTTGACACGTTCCAGGCTAGCGCTCTGTGTGGCGACGCTCACGGAGAGGCCGCTCAGGGTTGAGATGGGCCCGCCCTTTGGCTATCCTTTCCGCAGCGGCCGTCGCCGGGGGAGGGGAGCGTCCTCTCCCCTCGCACTTTGAGGGCCGGAGGGGTGACCTTGGCGCGAGCGGACCTGCACGTCCACACCACCCACTCGGCGTGGCGCCACATGCGCTTCGTGCACCCGCGCGACAGCTACGTCCTCCCCGAGGAGGCCTACCGCCGGGCTCTCGCCGCGGGCATGGATTTCGTCGCCATCACGGACCACGACAGCGTGGAGGGCGCCCTGCGCCTCCTCGAGGAGCCGGGCGTCGACCCGTCGCGAGTCATCGTGGGCGAAGAGGTCGAGTGCATCTTCCCGGAGACGGGGCAGTGGGTGCACGTGAACGTCCTGGGCCTGAGCTCGGAGGACCACCGGGAGCTTCAGCGTCTGCGGGGCGACGTGTGCGAAGTCACGGCGTTCTGCGCCTCGCGCGGACTCCTCGCGGTCCTCAACCACCCCTTCCAGTCCTACCGCGGCCAGAAGCCCCTCGAGGCCTACATCGAAGACATCCTTGCGCTCTTCACCCACGTGGAGGGATTCAATGGCGGCGTGACGCTCCTGCAGAACCGCGCCGTAGGGGCGCTCTGCGCGGAGGCCGCCGCGCAGGGCCACGCGCTCACGCAGGTGGGCGGCTCCGACGCGCACACCGCCTCGCGGATAGGGCGGGCCTGGACCGAGGCGTCGGGTCTGACCGCCTTGTCCTTCCTCCGGGAGATCCGCGAGGGGCGCTGTCATCCCGGCGGCACCACGCTCGGCACCTGGGGACTCTTCTGGGAGGTGGAGAAGGTCATCGGAACCTACTACGGGCGCCTCTACTCGGGGCGCGGCGAAGGCCCCACGGCGGCGGCCTACGCGGGTGACGTGATCTCCGCGACGGCGTGCCTGCCGGGCGCGTTCGGCCCCTTCCCGCTGGCCGCCGTGGCCGTGAACCAGATGAGGCAGAAAGCGGTGTCGCGGCGTGTCGTGGGCCGCCTGCCCGCGGTCCGCTGGCCGCAGGCGGGATGGGTCGCGTCATGAGGCGCGGGCCGTCGGAGGAGGTCGCGGACGTGACGGGCAAGCCCCTCAAGTCGACGGGACCCGTGGCCCGTTCCGCGCCGTTGGGGCTTCCGCGAACGGAGGACTCCCTCTGCCCGGAGTGCTTCCGGGTCATCCCCGCCACGCTCGCCGACGAGGGGGGACGGGTCGTCATGCGCAAGGCCTGCCCCGACCACGGACCGGTGGAGGACGTGGTCTCCGCGAGCGCGTCCCTCTTCCTCCGCCTCGAGCGCTACGCCAAGGACGGCGCCGTGACCTTCGAGAACCCGGTGGTGGAGGACTCGGAGACGTGCCCCCACGGCTGCGGCATCTGCGCGGGCCACCGCTCCCACGCGGCCATGACGAACCTCGACCTCACCAACCGCTGCAACCTGCGGTGCCCCTACTGCTTCGCCAACGCCGCGGTCCAGCCCTACGTCTACGAGCCCGACCTCGCCAAGATCGAAGCCATGATCGACCAGGCGCTCGCCCTCAGGCCGCGGCGCATGCAGGCCATCCAGTTTTCGGGTGGCGAGCCCACGCTCTCGCCCCACTTCGTCGAGGCGTGCCGCCTCGTGAAGGCCCGGGGCATCCACATGATCCAGGTGGCCACCAACGGCATCCGCTTCGCCCGGGAGGAGGGGTTCGCCGAGCGCGCCGCGGAGGCCGGCCTGAACGCCGCGTACCTGCAGTTCGACGGCGTGGACGACGAAATCTACCGGGTCACGCGCGGCGTGAAGGGCCTCTGGGACACCAAGCTCAAGGCCCTCGAGGCATTCCGGCGCGCGGGCATCCGCGTGACCCTAGTGCCCACCCTGATCAAGGGCGTGAACGACCACCAGCTCGGCGACATCCTGCGCTTCGCCCTCGCGAACCTCGACGTCGTCGTCGGGCTGGCGCCCCAGCCCGTCTCCTTCACGGGCCGCATCGACGCGGGCGAGCGCCTCGCGCGGCGCTACACGAGCGCCGACGTGGCCCTCGACATCGAGCGCCAGACGGGGCTCCTGAAGGCGCAGCGTGACTGGTGGCCCTTCAGCATCACCGTGCCCCTGGCCCGGATCGCCGAGAACGTCATGGGGCGCGACCGGAACGGGTTCCTGCCCATGCACTGCAGTGCCCATCCGGACTGCGGCGTCTCGGCCTTCCTCCTCGTGAACACCAGGACCGGCGTCACGGTGCCCCTCAACGAACTCTTCGACATCGACGAGACGCTCCGCTCGGTGGACGAGCTCGCCGCCAGGACGGGCGAGAACCCCTCGCGCCTCTACGCCTCGGCCAAGTTCTTCTCTATCCTCATGAAGACCTACCGGCCCGAGAAGGCCCCGCCGGGCCTGAGCGTGGTACAGCTCGCCAAGACCATCGACGCCATCTCGGGCAAGCGAATCCTAGGCATCGCCAGGAAGCGCCGCTACGAGTGGCGCCTCCTCCTCATCGCCTCCATGCACTTCATGGACGCCTACAACTACCAGGTGGAGCGCGTGAAGAGCTGCACCATCCACTACAGCGCCCCCGACGGCCGCATCTATCCCTTCTGCACGTATAACTCCGGCCACGCCTTCCGAGGCGAGGTGGAACGCGCCCACAGCGTGCCCAAGGACGAGTGGCTCGCCCGCCGCGGCGGCCGCTACGTCACCGGGGGGTTCCTGGAGTAGCCGTCTCCGCCCCCAGAAGGAACGGTCCGGGAACTTCGCCGTCCGAGACGGCCTTCCCTGCCTCCAGCGACTCGGCGCAGCCGTCGCGCCGGCCCCACGCCCGCACGCCGCGCGGTACCCCTCGGCGCTGGAATAGATCCTCCCTCCCGCTCCTTATTAGGGGCAGTTCTGCCGGACCATCTGGATCCATGGATCGGTTCAACCACTCTTGGGAGGTGACCTTGAGCTCTGAGAAGTCGACGAAAAGATTACGGCGAGGCGGCAGGATCCTGATAACTGTGGGTTTGGCGCTCTCCGTGGCGGCGGCGGCCGATCAACCCGCCGGCTGGAAGGAAGCCGCGACGGCCAGGATGGCCAAGATCGAGGCCGAGATCACCGCCACCCGGCAGCTGGCCGCCCAGCACCCGGAGGAGCACGCCTACCGTGCGCGTCTGGCGGGGCTCCAGGCGCAGATGGACAAGCTCTCCTCGTCCATGGGCGGCGACCTCCCCGCCCGCGAGGGCGACGGCAACCGGGAGCGGGCCCCCCTACCGCTCGCGCCCATCCCCCCGGCGAGCTGCACGGGTACCCCCTACACCTTCAGCAACCCGACGCCCGTGGCCATACCCGATGTCGCGGTCGTCACCTCCACCATCAACGTCTCGGGGGCCGGCGCGTTCCTCTGGGACGTGAACGTCACCACGTTCATCACCCACACCTTCGCCGCGGACCTGGACATCACCATCCAGTCGCCCTCCGGGACCGTCGTCACGCTCACCACCGACAACGGTGCCGGCAACGACAACGTCTTCAACGGCACGGTGTGGGACGACTCCGCCAACCCGGGGGGCCAGGTCCCCTACACCACCAATAGCGGGCTAACGACCGACAACGCCTACGTGAACCTCACGACCGCCACCCCCCTGGCGCCCGAGGAAGCCCTCGGCGCGTTCTACGGCGAGAACCCGAACGGCGTGTGGACCATCACCCTCTCCGACGACCTGGCGGGCGATACGGGAACCCTCTCGAACTGGAGCCTCGACCTGGTCACGCTCCCGACCGCCCCCATCCAGGCCACCTCCACCTTCTCCAACGCCACGCCCGTGGGCATCCCCACCGGCCCGGCCGTGGTCAGCTCGACGATCAACGTGAGCGGCGCGGGGACCTCGATGAGCAACCTCGTCCTGACCACCTTCATCTCCCACACCTTCGCGGCGGATCTCGACGTGACCCTCCAGTCCCCCGCGGGCACGGTCGTCACGATCACCACCGACAACGGCGCAGGGAACGACGACGTGTTCAACGGGACGGTCTGGCGCGACAACGCCAACCCGGGCGGCCAGGTGCCCTACGCCTCCAACAACGGCCTGGTGACCGACCACGCCTACGTCAATCTGACGCTCGCCTCGCCCCTGGTGCCCGAGGAGGCCCTCAGCGCCTTCCGGGGGGAAGACCCCAACGGGACGTGGACGCTGACCATCTCGGACGACCTGGCCGGGGACGGGGGCACGCTCTCGAGCTGGAGCTTGGACGTCACCACCGCGACGTGTTGCACCGCGTTTGCCTTCTCCCCGTCCACCCTCCCGTCCCCCATCCTGAACGTGCCTTACTCCCAGGTCATTACGGCCGCGGGCGGCACGGGCCCCTACACCTACGCCGTCACCGCGGGAGCGCTCCCACCTGGATTCTCGCTCAGCTCCGGCGGCACGCTGACGGGGACGCTGACGGCCCTGGCGAGCTTCTCCTTCACGGTGACGGCCACGGACGCCAACGGATGCACCTCGAGCCAGGCCTACACGCTCTCGACCTTCAGCGCCTTCTTCAAAGACGACTACGGCCGGTCGCAGATGTGCGTGAACCGCCTCACCGG
>JBBIUU010000160.1:0-4862 GCA_037440125.1 Acidobacteriota bacterium | reverse complement strand
GAGACGATCCCGTCGAAAAGGTGCCATCCCCAGGCCTTCGCGGGCCGGATCCCGAAGGCGTGGATGGCCTGGAAGAGACCGCTCGCGATGAGCATGATGGCCAGCGCGAGCGTGAGGGAGAGCACGCCCTGGAGCGGCCGGGCGAGGGGCCAGAGCCCCGCGACGCCGTAGAGAAGGCCCATGATCAGGCGCCACACGAAACCGCCCATGGCGCGCGTCTGGACCGCGGTCACGATTTGGAACGCGCTCCCGAAGAGCACGACCCATCCCAGGAACATGGTCGTCGCGAGCGAGCCGAGCAGAGGCGCCGCGATGGCGATCGCCCCCGCCACGATGAGGAGGAGCCCCCACGCCATGACCCAGCCGAAGTGCTGGCCCGCCTTCTCCACCTTCTCGTCCGCCATGGTGCCCCTCCCATAGTAGGTCCTGCCTGATGGTCTCGCCGATGGCTCACTTCGCGGTGGCGCCCTTCGTCTCCTGTTTGGCCTTCTCCCTCTCCTGCACCTGCTCCATCATGAGCGTGTACGCCACGTAGTACTTGTAGATGCTCGCCACGTAGCCCGTGAGTTCGCTGCCCACGCGCTCGGCGGCGATGACCTCCACGTTGTTGAACCAGACATTCGGGTTCAGCCCCCGCTTCTCGGCCTCCCGCCGGAGCCCCGAGACGCGGCCCGGCCCCGCGTTGTAGGACGCGAAGGCGAAGAGGCCCTTGTTGAGCTTGTCCATGGGGGCGTCCTTGAAGTACTGGTTCATCATGAAATCCAGGAACTTCACGCCCGCGTGGATGTTGCCCTCCTCGTGCGTGATGTCGTCCACGCCCATGGCCTTGCCCGTAGAGGGCAGGACCTGCATGATCCCGATGGCGCCGCTGGGGTTGCGCTGGCTCTGGTCCAGGCGCGACTCCTGGTAGCCCTGGGCTCCGAGGAGGAGATAGTCCAAGCCGTACTGCTCGCCGTACTTCTTGAAGAAGGCCACGGTGCGCTGGAACTTCTTCATCTCCTCGGGGCTCGTGTTGTTCTTCACGTACTTCATGCTCTTCAGGTACCTGCGGAAGATCTCGTTCCCGAAGGCCGTGCCCTGACCGTTGCGCGCGATGAAGTCGTCGAGCGCCGCCTTGAGCTTGGGGCTGTCCTTGCGCAGGGCCCACGCCAGGGTCTCGTTCGTGGCGAGGGGGACGGGGCAGACCGTGAGCCCCGTGTAGATCTGCTTCCAGAAGTCGGCCATGTAGCCCCGCGTGACGGTGGCGTCCGCCACGCCGGCGTTCACCATCTCGAGGAGGTCCTCGTCGGTGAGGGTTTCGGGCGTCTTCAGCAACGTCGCCTCGGGTTTTCCGGCGGCTTTGAGGCGGGCGTTGAGCTCGAAGAGGTGCGCCAGGTAGACCGTGAGCGGGTTCACGAGGATCGTCCTGCCCGACAGGTCGTCGAGGGAGTCGAGCGCGGGCTTCCCCGGCGCCGAGACCACCACCTCGTTCACGTCCTTCCATCCGGGGATCGTGAAGGCCACCTTCTCCTGGCGCTCGGGCGTCACGATGATCCCCGCGGCGATGAGGTCGCCCCGACCCTCGAGGAGGGCGCTCAGGGCCCCGTCCTGGCTCACGGGGATGTAGACCATGTGAGGCTTGAGCTTGCTCTTCGCGTTCGCCTTGTTGAACTCGCGCTCGAAGGCCTGGAGGATGTCGAAGGCCGTGCCGCGCTGGGTGCCCTTGTCCACGAAGTAGGCGGTCCGGCTCGGGATCACCAAGACGCGGATCATCCGGTGCTGGAGCATCACGTCCAGGTCGCCCGTGTACGACTTTTCGAGGACGGGCAGGTTTGGGAGTGTGGCCTGCTTCTGCTGCGCTTCGAGTGCCGGGCCACCGAGGGCCCACAGACCCGCCGCCAGAGCCGCCGCGAACCGAGAAGAGCGATTCATGAGGTGGACCTCCTGTCCCCTAGAATACACCGCCGCCCGCCGCGTCGTGCCGGCGGGCGCCTGGTGAACGGACCGATGCCCGAAGACCGATTTTGCGTCAGTCCCACTGGATCCGGAAGGGGACCTGGACCTCGGTGCCCGTCTTCGGGTCCCTATACGTCAAGATGTACACACCTTTCGTCTTCCCCAAGGGGTTGGCGAAGTAGAGGAGCACCCGGGTGAAGCTGTACGGGATGAGGTCCACGAAGTCGCGCACCAGGTAGGGCACCCCGCCCACGTTGGGGAAGAAGCACGACCCCGTCTGGTACGCCAGACCGTTGTACGCCATCCTCACGGGACCCCGGTCGAGGTTGTTCCAGAGGAAGGTGTAGTCGTCGGCCACCTTGAAGTACCCGTAGGCCTTCTTGTCCTGGATCTGGGCCTGGGTGGCCGCGGGGCTCACGGCGCCGTCGGGCTCCCGTAGGGAGAAGGAGCCGAGGGTGAGGCGAAGAGACTTGGACCCGTTGGTCCCCACATAGACCATGAGCGGGATGTACTTTTCGCCCCCCCGGTGCCGGGCCGCCTTCACGTCCACGACCACCCTCACGTCCCCGCTCACGCCCGTGTAGCAGAAGGGCGCCACGGTCTCCTGGGCATCCGCCGCGAGCGCGAGCAGCAGCGCGGAGGCCGCCACGAGGGCCGCCCCCATCGAGCGGAACGACGAGCCTCGCCCGGCCTTCAGCGTCTCCATGCCCGCCTACTTCTTCGCCGTCACTTTGGCGAGGGCGGCGCGCAGGCCGTTGGCCTCGGCGCTCTTGACCGTGCCTCGGACGAGGATGTCCACGGGCGTGACCTTCTTCTTGTAGAGCGCCTCGTTGAGGTCCTCCGCGGGGTTCACGGAGGTGCCGCCGAAGGAGGCCCCCACGTAGGCGCCCTTGGTCCGGCTGAAGGAGAGGATGTCGGAGGCCTCGGCGGAGGTCCCCTGGCCCACCGGTCCAGCGGCCACGCTGGCGCCCGCGCCCATCTTGAAGCTCGAGCTCAGGAAGGAGTCCACGCCCTTCTGCGACTGCACGAAGAAGATGACCTCCGCCTTCTGGCCGCCCACGAGGAGCCCGATCTCCACGCTCCCGAAGCGGTAGTAGGCCGGCTGGCCCCAGGTGCCGTCGGCGTTCTTGACGAGCATGACGCCCACGCCGCCCGAGCCCGCGATGAGGAAGCCTCCCTTGCCGAGCACGGGGACGACGACGATGGCCTTGGCGTCCTTGAGGTGCGCGGGGAGCCACTTCATGTCGGGATCGGAGAGGAAGTTGGACAGGGTCACCTGAGCCTCGGTGAGGGTCTCCTTCGCCTCCTGGGCCTTGTCAGCGGCGAAGAGGGGTGCCGCCAGTGCGCACACGGCGGCCATGAGGGTGATCGCCAGAAACGTGTTCTTGCGCATGTATGTCCTCCGAATCTCGGGAGATGTCGGGGTCCGAAGTCTTCTTCCACCTCTGCCCCGTGGGAGGCGAAAGCGGGGACAAGCTCGAGTCCCCACGGCCGGTTTCTCTGAGGAAAAGATAGCCGATGGCCGCCGCCGGCGCCACCCCGGCAGGCGGATTGGGGCGGGTCCCCCACCTCGTTGACACTCAATATATTCTTGCTAGCATAGGGGAGTAGAAGGGCATTAGCTTTAACGAACAGTCCGCGGCAAGGGGGCGGCGGCGCGGACGTGGGAGCGACCTCCCGGTCGCGATCCACGAGCCTGAAGAACTTCCGCTTCACCGCCGGGAGGCGGCTCTCACTGCAAGGCCCTGACCGCGGAGCCTTTCGAGAAGGGGGCGATCCATGAGCGACACGAAGGCGTTCCGGACCGAGCACGACCTGCTCGGCGAGAGGGAGGTCCCCACCTCCGCGTACTACGGCGTCCAGACCGCGCGGGCGCTCGAGAACTTCCATATCACGGGGATTCCCATCTCCCACTACCCGGACCTCATCCGCGCCCTGGCCATGGTCAAGATGGCCGCGGCCCGGGCGAACCACGACTGCGGCCTCCTCGGCGAGAGGGTGCTCCGAGCCGTCGAAGCGGCGTGCCGGGACCTGCTCGACGGCAAGTTCCACGAGCAGTTCCAGGTGGACGTCATCCAGGGCGGCGCCGGCACGTCGGTGAACATGAACGCCAACGAGGTCATCGCCAACATCGCCCTCGAGCACCTGGGCCACACGCGGGGCGAGTATAGGCACTGCAGCCCCCACGACCACGTGAACGCGTCCCAGTCCACGAACGACGCCTACCCCACGGCCATGCACCTGGGCATCGCCCTGGCCAACACGCGCCTCGTGGAGGAGCTCAAGAAGCTCGTGGCGTCCTTCCGGGCCAAGGGCAAGGACTTCGCCCACATTCTGAAGATGGGGCGGACCCAGCTCCAGGACGCGGTGCCCATGACGGTGGGGCAGGAGTTCCACGCCTTCGCCGAGAGCCTCGAGAACGAGGTCACGGCCCTGGAGCGCGTGGAGAACGTCCTCTGGGAGGCCAACATGGGCGGCACCGCCATCGGAACGCGCCTGAACGCGCCCGAGGGCTACGCCGAGAAGTGCGCGAAACACCTCGCGGACATCTCCGGCAAGCCCATCTCCCTCGCGCCAGACCTCATCGAGGCCACGCAGGACACCCAGCCCTTCGTCCTCTACTCCTCGGTCCTCAAGAGCCTCGCCATCAAGCTCTCCAAGATCTGCAACGACCTGCGCCTCCTCGCGAGCGGGCCGAGGGCGGGCCTCCACGAGATCAACCTCCCCGCCATGCAGCCGGGCTCGAGCATCATGCCCGGAAAGGTGAACCCCGTCATCCCCGAAGTGATGAACCAGGTGTGCTTCCGCGTCATCGGCGCCGACCTCACGGTGACCATGGCGGCGGAGGCCGGCCAGCTCCAGCTCAACGTCATGGAGCCCGTCATCGCCTACTGCATCCTCGACGGCCAGACCATGTTCATGAACGC
>JBBIUU010000159.1:0-4892 GCA_037440125.1 Acidobacteriota bacterium | reverse complement strand
CCCGCGCACCCGAACCCCTGGACGACTTCCTCGGCGCCCTCGACCTCGCCGACGACGCCCCCACCGCGGACGCGGAGATGCTCCGGCGCGAATCGATACGGCGCGCCCGCGAGCGAGTGGACAGCACCCTGGCGAAGATCCACGAGCGCTACGCCCTCGCCCTCCGTCTGCGCCTCCTCGAAGAACGCTCCCGGCAGGCGTGCGCCGAGACCCTCGGCGTCACACCGGAGACCTTCGACGTCCTTTTCCACCGGGCCACTCGCGCCTTCGCGAAGGCATGGAGGTACCCGTGAGGGATGACGTGCGCCCCGACGCCCCGGCCACGGAGGAGGAGCTCCTCGCCGCCCGCGGGCTCGCTGAGGCCCTGGATTCGGGGCACCAGGCCTCCAACGGGGCCGAGAGCGACGATGTGGTCCGCCTTTTCGGCGCGGTGGCCCGCGACATCCCGGTCGGCGAGATCGCCGTGCGCCGCCTGCGCAACGACCTGGTGATGCGGGCCTCCCGACGCCCCGCGCGGAGCCTCTGGCGCCCCTTCGCGGTGGCGGCCTCGGCGGCCGCGGCCATGGGCCTCGTGGCGGTGCTCGCCGGGAGGATGGCGAACCGGCCCTCCGGTAGCCTCCTCGCCGAGCGGGAGCAGATGGCACGGGCCGCCCTCTCCGCGGTCGCGGCCACGGGCGGTGGCGGCCTCGCGGGAGCCTACGAGACCCGGTGGCAGTACCGCAACGACTCCAACCTCGAGAGCGCCCGCTACCAGAGGCTCACCGGAGCAGCGGCGGCCGAAACGTCCTCCCAGGGAGGTGACTCATGAGGAAGCTGATCCCCGCGGCCCTCGCGGCGGCCGCCTTCGCGTTTTGCGTCGGGGCGGCGGCCCAGCAGGGCCAGCCGCCCGCCAAGCCGGGCGGCCCGCCACCCCACGGCGGACCCGACGGGGCCATGCCCCCCGCCCCCGACCCGGCGGGCTTCTTCCAGGCCCAGGCCATGCGCGCCATGGACGAGAAGGGGACCCTCCTCCTCGAGATGGGCAAACCGGCCGAGGCCGTGGCGGCGCTCAAGGACGTCTACACGCTCGACGTCCCCAAGCAGAGCCCCATGTTCGAGCTCAAGGTCCGCGTCATCGCGAGCCTCGCCAAGGCGTACCTCGCCGCGGGGCAGAAGGCTCAGGCCCTCGACACCATGAAGAGGGTTCTCGCGGAGGTCCCGCCCGGTTCTCCCGCCGAAGCCGCCGCCTGGCTCGAGGCGGGCACGGTCTACAAGAAAGCGGGCATGCCCGAGGAGGCGCTCAATGCCTTTGATAAATCCATCGAGCTCTCCAAGAAGCTGGCGGCGGGAGGTTTCGTGCCGCCCCCGCATCCAGGCGCCCTGGGGCCCCGATCGGGTCCCGGCGGCCCGCCTCCCGGGGGCGACCACCCCTAGGGACGTGAACCTCTAGACCATCGACAACGGGGCCGTCGGCCAACGGTCCCGCCATCGCGGGCGCCGCCCCTCCCCCTGACGCGCCCGGCACGAGGGACGTGTGTCCCGACCGGAGGGGGAGAGAACTGCGGCCTGAGGCGAGCCGGGCGCTTCCCGGGAGATGCACGGCGCCGGAGGCCGAAAGGAAGGAAAGGAGAACGACCGTGAAGAGAAAAATCCTCATCGCGTCCCTGCTCGCTCTCATGCTCACCCTTGCGCTGCCCGCCTTCGCGCAGGACCAGGCGCCACCGCCTCCGCCCCCCGGCGGCCATCCTCCGCTGCCTCCCGTCATCAAGGCGCTCGATGTCAGCGCCGACGGCGTCCTCGACGCTACGGAGATCGCCAACGCGCCCGCCGAGCTCCTCACGCTGGACGCCAACGGCGACGGCCAGCTGACGAAGGACGAGCTCAGGCCCGCGCCGCCTGAGGGTTCGAAGGGGCAGGGACGTCCGCCCGGGCCGCCCCCGGGCCCGAACGGGAAGACGCCGGGCCAGCCGCCCATGCCGCCCATCATGGCCGCGCTCGACGCCAACGGCGACGGCGTCCTCGATGCGACAGAAATCGCCAACGCCGCCGTCGCGCTTGCATCGCTCGACACCAACGGCGACGGCCAGCTGACCTTCGAGGAGATCATGCCTCCGCCGCCTCCTCCTCCCGCAAGCAGTGGCCAGACGTCGCAGGGGAAGACGGAGACCAGCACCTCGAACTAGACCCGCGTTTCGCGTGCGGCGCCGGTCCGCAGGGACCGGTGCCGCTCTCCGTTCACGCGCTCCGACCCACCCCGCTGGTCCGGCGTCGGTCACTGCTCTATCCTTGGGGTGGCGACCGCGGGGCTGCCGCCTCTTCCTTCGGAGGGATTCGGCCATGGGAACCAGGGGACGCGAGATCATCGGGATGGACGTGGACCATCTCCTCAAGCTGCTCAACGAGGCCTACGCGAGCGAGTGGCTGGCCTACTACCAGTACTGGCTCGGCGCCAAGCTCATCAAGGGCCCCATGAAGGACGCCGTGGCCGCCGAGCTCAACCTCCACGCCACGGAGGAGCTGAACCACGCGGTCCTCGTGGCCGGCCGCATCATCCAGCTGGGCGGCACCCCCGTCCTCACGCCCGAGGGCTGGGGCAAGGTGAGCCCGTGCAAGTACGACGCGCCCGAGGACCCCTACGTGGCGGTCCTCCTCGACCAGAACATCGCCGGCGAGCAGTGCGCCATCACCACCTACAAGAACCTCATGGACGCCACCAAGGACAAGGACATGGTGACGTACAACATGGCCCTCACCATCCTCGAGCAGGAGGTCGAGCACGAGGAGGACCTGCAGGGGCTCCGCGAAGACCTCGACCTCATGACCCAGCGCGGCAACCGCTAGCCAGGATCGCCTCCTCGCCTCGCGGAGAACGGGCGGCCCGGTTCCGATCTGGACCCGGGCCGATGCCTTTGCGCTAGGCGATGACCGCCGCGGCGATGAGGAAGTAGGTGGTGAGGGACAGGACGTCGGCGATGGCCAGGGTGGCCGGGCTCGAGGCGATTTTGTAGTCGAGGCCCAGGGCGTGCACGACGGTCGGTACCGCGAGGCCGACGAGGCAGGCCGAGAGGACCGAGAGGGCCACGGCCGACCCCAGGGCGAGGGCCACGGCGCCCTCCTTAAGCCACGCCAGGACGACCCCTCCCGCCAGGAGCCCCGAGAGGAGTCCCAGCGGGACCGCGGTTCGGAGCTCCCTCCACAGCGTGAGCAGGAACCAGCGGCGCCTGGGCCTGACGCCGTGGAGGGCCTGGAGCGTGAGCGTTATGGTCTGCATGCTGGCGCTCTCGCCCATGGCCAGGACGAGGGCGATGAAGAAGGCGATGGAGGTCCCCGCCGCGAGGGTCTTCTCAAACCCTGCTGCCAGGAGCGCGCAGAGCAGACCGCTGCCCAACGTGAGCAGGAGCCATCGCAGGCGCAGGAGCGTGGCCCGGGCGCTGGAGAGGTCGCGGAGCCGGCCGAGCTCCAGGCCGATGGCCTCGAAGACCGCGTCGGCCTGGAAGCGCGCCTCCGCGGAGAACAGGTCCTGCGACACCGCACCCAGGTCGATGGCCCCCTGCAGGCGTCCCTCCGCGTCCACGGCGGGGAGCGCCAGGAGCCTGTGGGCGTGGAAGGCCTCGAGCACATCGAGGAGCGTGCTGTCGCCGCGGAGCGAGACGACCTCGCGGACCATGATCGACTCGATGGAGGCTTCGAGCGACGCTCCGAGCAGGCGTCGCGTTGGGACGACGCCGAGCAGCCTTCGGTCCTCATCCACCACGTAGAAGTAGATGATCCGCTCGGCCACGCCCTCCCGACGGATCTCGGCGAGGGCCTCGTCCACGCGCTGGTTTGCGCGGAGGGTGGTGAGGTGTCGCTGGAGGTGCGGGCCCACCGGCTCCTTGAAGTGGGCGGGATCGAAGAGCGAGAGTCGCATGGCGGCCTCCGTGGGCGACGTTGGTCCGGGTCAGGGCGAAGGCTCGACGACGACCCTCGCCCGCGACGTGAAGGAGACGCCCTGGGCCTGCTCGACCCCCACCATGACGCACTCCACGAGGGGCTCGTTCGCGGGCTTGTCGGCGGTCCAACGCACGAGGAAGTTGGCCCCCGAGCCCCCGGCCGTGTCCTTCTCCTGGATGTAGACCTCCTTGGTGCCGAGGGGTGGGAGCCGGAGCGGCTTCTCGAGGAAGGAGCGCAGGTGTTTGCCCTCCGTGTCGTAGTAGTCGACCGAGGTGATCGTGATGGCCTCCCGCGGGTCGATGTTCCGGATGCTGAGGGTGCACGCGAGGTTGAAGGCCCGGGGCTTGGTCCCCCAGTAGATGTGCGAGTAGACGGGGACGTAGAGCAGCTGCCCCTTCGAGAGAGCCGGCCCGTCGCCCGCGAGCGCGGGGCTGGCCGAGCTCAGCGCGAGGAGCCCGCCGAGGAGAGCGGTGCCTAAGAGCCTTCTGGGGAACCTCATGGCCACCTCCTGGTTCGTATGGTTCAGTTTACCGCATGGAGGCGGGTTCGATCCGCCAAACATCCGCAAAGGTCGTGGGGCGGAAGCCGGCGATGAGCGGGGGGAGGTCAGTGAAAGCGAGTCCTTTTCTTGCCGGGGGGGATCGAAACGCAAGGAGGGGGGCACCGCCCCCCTCTTTGATCGATTGGTCGGGGAGATAGGATTTGGTCCCTACGGCGGCTAGAAGCCTCGGCTCCGTCGGAGTCCGGAGCCTGCGTTTCGAGCCGCCCTACGGGACCCGGGGCGGGTCCCGCCCTCGGCGGCGTAACTTCGCGCGCTGGCCTCCTCGGCGCGCGCTCGTAACCGCCGCCAGAGGGTCTCCCGCCCTTCAAATCCCATCGCCCCAAAAAGAAACGCAGCGGGAGCCCGCTGCGTGGAGACCTCTGTGTGGTCGGGGCGATAGGATTTGAACCTACGACCCCTTGGTCCCGAACCAAGTGCG
>JBBIUU010000158.1:0-4919 GCA_037440125.1 Acidobacteriota bacterium | reverse complement strand
GGGAGAGGCTGGGGCCGGGAACGCAAGGGCGCGCGTGCGATGCAGCGCCGAGACCCGCGAGGCGCGAGGCCGCCGCGGTGCGTAGGGTTGAATCCCCTTGGGGACGCCACACTCCTTTCTTTCTCAAGGAACAGAGTCGAAGACGTCTCCCGAGGCGGGACTAGAACGCTCCCGCGCCTTGTTCTTCCGTTACCCTTCCTGCCGGCCCTTGGGGGCCGAGCGACGTGGGGGCTGGCGGAGGACCGATGCTGGCGATGGGACCGCGCTTCCTGCTCTCTCTCACGGTCATGTTCCTCTGCGCCGCCTCGTCCGTTTTCGCGGGGCCGCCGTTTCTGACCGACGATCCCGAGCCCGTGGAGACGGGACACTACGAGTTCTACCTCTTCTCGACCTACGACAGGATTCCGGGCTCGACGTCACTGCGGGCGCCCGCGCTGGAGTTCAACGTGGGCGCCGCCCCGAACTTGCAGCTGCACGTGACGGTCCCCTTCGCCTGGAGCGAGACGGCGGGCGGGCCGCGCCGTTCGGGCTGGGGGGATGTGGAGCTCGGGCTCAAATACCGCTTCGTCCAGGAGACCGCGACGACGCCCCAGATCGGCGTCTTTCCCGTGGCCTTCCTCCCCCTCGGGAATGCCGGGAGGGGTCTCGGAAACGGGCAGGCGTGGTTCATCCTCCCCCTCTGGGCCCAGAAGAACTGGGGGCCGTGGACGACCTACGGCGGCGGCGGCTGGGCGATCAATCACGCACCGGGCATGAAGGACCACGCCTTCGGGGGCTGGCTCCTCCAGCGGGCCGTGGGCGAGCACCTCACCCTGGGCGGCGAGGTGTTCGCGCAGGGGGCCGACGCCGAAGGCGGACGGGGGACGGCCCTCGCGAACGTGGGCGGGATCGCCACGCTCAAGCCGGGGCTCAGCCTCCTCTTCAGCGCCGGGCGCTCCATCAGTGGCGAGAGGCACACCATCGCCTACCTGGGGCTCCAGTGGGCGTGGGGCCGGGACTCCGCCCGAAGCAGATCGGGATAGACGAACCATAGCGAAGGTCCGATGAAGGGAGGTCCGCCATGTTCAGACGCATCGGTCTCTTGTTCCTCGTCCTCTGCGCGCTTTCCGTCGTCCCGACCCCTGCGACAGCGCCCGCAGGCGGCGATCCGCGGGCCCTGGCCGGCGCCTTCGTCCGGCAGGTGGTGGCCGGCAACGGAGAGTTCATGAACGCCCACGGGACGGGCCACTTCGAACCGTTCCTGGAGAGCCAATCCCCCGTGGCCACGGTCGTCTCCTGCTGCGACTCCCGGGTGCAGACGCAGGCCATGGAAGCCGATGCGGATAACAGCCTCTTCGTGATCCGCGACATCGGGAACCAGATCGCCACCGCCGCGGGCTCCGTGGAGTATGGCGTGCACCACCTCCACACGCCCGTCCTCCTCATCCTCGGCCACGTCCGCTGCGGCGCGGTCCAGGCGGCCATGGGCGACTACTCCAAGGAGTCTCCGGCCATCCGGAGGGAGCTGGACACGCTCAAGGTCGAGCGCGGCTCCGGCTGGCTCGAGAACGTCGAGCGTAACGTGGACGAACAGGTGCGGGACGCCCTGAGGACCTACGGCGCCGACGTCGAGGAGGGGAGGCTCACGGTCCTCGGCGCGGTCTACGACTTTGCGGACGACCTGAAGCAGGGGAGCGGAAAGGTGGTCTTCATCAATGTTAACGGGGTGACGGACGGGACCAAGGTGAAGGCCTACATCGACGGTTGCTCGCCTCCGAGAGCGTGACGCCTTTCCACGGTGCCCGGCCGATGATAGCCTGACCAGGGTGCCGCCATGCACGAGATGGGGATCATGGAGTCCACGCTGGAGCTCGCGGAGCGTCAGGCCCGCCGGGCCGGGGGCACCCGCATCGAGGTTCTCTGCATGCGCGTGGGGCGCCTGACGGGCGTGGTCCCGGAGGCCCTCGAGCACGCCTTCGCAGCCCTGAGCCCCGGCACTCTCGCGGAGGGCGCCGCCCTCGAGGTGGAGTACGTCCCCGGCACCTTCCTCTGCATCGGGTGCGCCGGGGAGTTCGAGGCCGAGTCCATGCACGCCGTCTGTCCCGCGTGCGGCGAGCCCGGCCTGGGCACCAAGAAGGGCGCGGAGATCCAGCTCCTCTCCCTGGAGGTCAGCTGAGCATGTGCATCGAGTGCGGATGCGGCCGCCCTGGCCGCCCCAAGATCGACGGCAAGCCCGCGAAGCTCACGTTCGCGCCATCGGACCGCAAGGCGCCCCACGTGTTCGCGGCCCACGACCACGAGCACCGGACGGTGGACGTGCACCAGTCCATCTTCGCGGCCAACGACCGGAAGGCCGCCGAGAACCGCGCGCTCTTCGAGTCGAGAGCCCTCCTCGTCCTGAACGTCGTCTCCTCGCCCGGCTCGGGGAAGACCACGCTGGTCCAGCGGACCATCGAGCGCCTCGCGACCGACGTGAAGACGGGTGTTATCGTAGGGGACCTGGAGACGGACAACGACGCGCGGCGGCTGAGGACCACGGGCGCGCCCGTGGTCCAGATCACCACGGGGACGCTGTGCCACCTCGACGCCGAGATGGTGGCGCGGGCTTACGCCGAGCTGCCCTCCGAGGGCCTGCGCGTCCTCGTCATCGAGAACGTGGGGAACCTCGTCTGCCCCGCGACCTTCGACCTCGGCGAGGGGCTCCGGGTGGCGCTCCTCTCCGTCACCGAGGGGGAGGACAAGCCCCTCAAGTACCCGCCCCTCTTCAGCTTCGCGCAGGTGGTCGTCATCACCAAGAAGGACCTCGCGGCGGCGTGCGAGTTCGACCGGGAGGCCGCGCTCGCGAGCATCCGGAGGGTGAACCCTGCGGCGAAGGTCTTCGAGGTGTCGTCCAAGACGGGGGAGGGGATGGACGCGTGGTGCGGGTTCCTGCGTGAGACGTTAGACGGGGGACGTGAGACGTGAGACGGGAGGCGGGAGACGAAAGCCCATTTGGGATTTCGGATTTGGGATATGGGAAACAAAGGCGAAAGGTGAAAGGCGGAAGGCGAAAGACGAAAGGCGAAAGGCGAAAGGCGAAAGGGAAGGGCTATTCGTAGGAGCGGTCTCCCGACCGCGATCAATGTCCCGGGCGCAGCAGGGCGTATGGACGGAGGGGGATCGGCCTCTGGAGAGGTCTCCTAGGGTCGAGGCCGCAGTCTTCTCAATCCTGGTCCCCCACGCACGCTCTCCCCAGCACCCTGCTCCTGAACAGCCTTCCGAACTCGGTGAAGGCGACGGGCTTCCGGTAGCGCATCAGCCACGCCACGATCTCGAAAGCCACCCAGACGCCGTAGAGGATGGCCACCTCCTCGCGGAGCCCGGGCACGAGGAACTGCGCGATCCAGAGCGTGAAGAGGACGACGGCCTCGTACCAGGCGAAGCTGAGGTTCGCGAGGAGGCACAGACCGAGGGCCGACTGGGCGATGGTGAGGGCGAACTCGACGCGCTGCTCGTGGTCCAGGGGGATGGGCTCGATGTGCCCCGCGGACCAGGCCACGACGAAGGGGATCATGGCCGCGAGCATGGTCCACTGGTTGATGTTGGAGCTCACCATGTTCATGAGCGCCATGGGCGCGCCCGTGACCTTGCGCGCCCAATAGAAGGCCGAGAGCTTCTCGGGGAACTCGCTTAGGAATGGCGCCACCCACTGCACGAAGACGAACTGCGAGACGCCGAGGGACACGGCGAGGGCGAGGAGCGAGTGGAGGAAGGGCTCCGCCGTGAAGTAGATGACCACCGCCCCGCCGAGGAAGAGCGCGGCGATGGTGAAGTTCCTCCCCGCCGGCTTCATGGTGACGATCTTGCGGATGGGCCACTCCTCCTCGTCCGGGTTCTCGAGTTCCTTCGGCGGGATGCGCTGGAGGACGACCATGTAGGCCACGTAGAGGACCATCAGGACGCACCCGTCCCACACGGTCAGCGTGCCCTTCAGGACGATGACGATGAAGTAGAGGATGGGGAGGATGAGGCCCACGACCTCGACGCTGTGCTCGGGCTCGAGGTGGATGGCTCGCATGGGGCGCCCTTCCTTCCGGCGGTGGAACAGGGCCGCCACGGCGTAGATCATGGGCCAGCCGAGCCCCACGAGGAGGCGCACCGCCCCCGTGAAGTTGGCCGAGACGAGGTGCATGCCGTTGGGCGTCCGCGGCGCCTGCCAGGCGATGACAGCCTCCACGGCGAACTCGGGGAGCGTCTGGACCCACGCGAGGATGGCGAGGGAGAGGCCTTGGGACATGAAGAACTGGGCCGACTCGGCCGCCCAGGCGATCATGAAGGACCCGCCCACGATGGCGGGGAAGGTCCAGAACGACGAGACGGCGCTGGCCTTGGCGGCTCCACCGAGACCGAAGAACTTCATGCATGCCCTCCTGCGGGGTCCTCCCGCGGGGCTTTCACGGTGACACGGGGGGCTCGCCGAAAGCAAGCCGCTCCGGGACGCTCAATGAAAAAGGGGCCCCTTTCGGAGCCCCTCGAATCGGCGAAACAGGAGAGTCCTACCGCGTGAAGGTGTACCCGTTCGAGGTCAGGCTCTGGTCCGTGTTGACCACCGTCACGACCACGGGGACGCCCTTGGGCACCATGGCCTTCAGGGCCGTGCCACCCTTGGCCTTCACGAGCGTGCTGCTGACGTACTGCGTCTGGGGGACGGCCTGGCCGTTGATCTGGATGACGCATCCCTGGTGGAAGTTGCCGCCCGCGACCTTGAGCTTGAGCGGCGGAGGGTTCGTGACCTTGGTGACACCCGTGATGGCGGGGGGCATGCTCAAGTAGCCCGAGATGTACGGGAGGACCTTTACGATCTCCACGCCCTGATTCATGTTCGAGCCGTTGCAGGAGCCCGAGCCGATCCCGAAGTGGTGGAGGGCGATGATCCGATTGTCCGAGCCGAGGACCGGCGA
>JBBIUU010000157.1:0-5006 GCA_037440125.1 Acidobacteriota bacterium | reverse complement strand
ATCGGGCGATCGCTCCTACAACAGCACCGAACACAAAACACCAGCCACTAGTCACTCGCCCCCTACGCCTTGACGACGTTCTTGCGGGGTCGCTTGTAGGCGTTCCGGGAGTCGACGATGAGCTTGGCGTGCCGGGCGACGAGCGAGTAGTCCACGGCCCTGTGGTCGGTGATGACGACGACGGCGTCGTGGGCGGCCACGGATTTCGGTGTTAGCTCGGTGCTGCTCAAGTCGAAATCGTATTCGCGGGTCTTCCAGATCTTAGAGATGTGCGGGTCGTGGTAGGCGATCTTCGCACCTTCACCCTGGAGCAGGCTCATGATCTTGAGGGCGGGCGACTCGCGCAGGTCGTCGATGTCGCGCTTGTAGGCGACGCCGAGGATGAGGACCTCCGCCTTCTTCAGCGATTTACCCTGCTCGGCGAGGCCGCGGCGGAGCACCTCCACCACGTGGTAGGGCATGGCCGTGTTGATCTCGCCCGCCAGCTCGATGAACTTGGTGGGGAAGTCAAACTCGCGCGCCTTCCACGTGAGGTAGAAAGGGTCGATGGGGATGCAATGTCCACCCAACCCTGGACCGGGGTAGAAAGGCATGAAGCCGAAGGGCTTGGTGGCGGCGGCCCCGATGATCTCGAAGACGTCCAGGCCCATGCGCTCGCACAGGAGTTTGACCTCGTTCGCCATGGCGATGTTGACGGCCCGGAACGTGTTCTCGTAGAGCTTCACCATCTCTGCGGCGCGCGTGGACGAGACGGGCACGACCCTCTCGAAGGCGCGGCCGTAGAGGGCCACGGCGCGCTTGAGGGCTTCTTTGGTGTCGGCGCCGACGACCTTCGGGATGGTGGCCGTCGTGAACTTCTCGTTGCCGGGGTCCTCGCGCTCGGGGCTGAAGGCGAGGAAGAAGTCCCTGTTCGCCTTCAGGCCGGTGGCCTTCTCGAGGATGGGCCGGACGACCTCGTCGGTAGTGCCGGGCCACGTGGTGCTCTCGAGGATGACGAGCATCCCCTTGTGGACGAAGGGGGCCGTGTCTTGCGCCGTCTTCTCGATGTAGCTCATGTCCGGTTCGCGGTGGTGCGTGAGGGGCGTGGGGACGCAGTAAATGAGCGTGCCCACCTCGCGGACGCGGGAGAAGTCCGTTGTCGCCGAGAACTTCCCCGCCTTGACCTGCGCGGCGATGCGCTCCGCGTGGATGGTCTTGAGGTAGGTCTGCCCCTTGGCCAGCGCCTTGGGCTTGGCGGGGTCGATGTCGAACCCGATCACCGTGCGCCCGGCCTCGCAGAAGGTCAGGGAGAGGGGCAGGCCCACGTAGCCCAGGCCCACGACGCCGATGGTGTCACTCGAAGGGATGCGGGAGGAGGGCATGGGGGCTCCGTTAGGTTAGAAAGCGGAATTCGGAGTTCGGAATTCGGAAAGAAGGCCTAAGGAAAGGTTTAATGCTCAACGGTGAATGGAAGAAAACAGTTGTGAGTTGTGAGTTGTGAGTTTTGAGTTAGGAGTTATGAATGGGCTGGAGGGAGGTCCGACCCGATTCCCTTCGCTTGGGACTTGGACAGCATCTCTGCCCACTGCCTCTCTTTTCTTTCCCGTATCTCCGTCCAGACTCTCGACTCGGCCTCTCCCTCGCCCACTTCCTGAGCAAGGACGGCCTTTCGCAGTTCGATCGCGAGGGTCGTGATCTCGGCCCACCGATCGAGGTTCTCCGCGGCCTTTGCCAAGTCATTGGGCGTCATCAGTCGGACTCCAACCTCAATTCGAAACCGTTGTACGTCCGGAGCAGAAGGTTGCGGTCTGGAGACCGGTCCTACAGGGGATGGGAATCGCGGTCTGGAGACCGCTCCTACACGAGAGGGTGAAAAGTGAAGGGTGAAAGGTGAATGGCATCGTGGGAGCCGCAGCCTGGCAGCCTATGTAAAGAGGCCGCCGACCCATCGGCGGAAGTCGTCTTTGACCTGGTCCCAATCCAGGGGGATCAGAAGGCGCAGCGGCGGCTCGGCGTCGGCATCGTCGAAGTAGACGAGGCTCCTGACCACGTGGCCGACGTCGTGCGTCTTGTACTTGCCCTTGAAAGCGCCGAGATACTCCTCCAGGGGCCGATGGCGGGTGATGAGGACCCACAGGTCAATGAAGTCTTTTCGGCTGCCTCGGGTCGAGACGGCAGCGAGCTTCATGGCGGCGATGTCGTCCTCGGAAGCCAGGGGCAGCAGGGCGGGAGCAAGCTCACGAGCGGACGCCAGGAGCGGGATGGGGCTGCCGATGAAGCTGACCTGTACGCCTCCAGCCTGGACGTAGAGGGTCTCGTGCGCTGTGGAGGTGACGGTGACGTCGAGCCCTTGGGCGGTGATCCGGTTCGCGAGGTCATCGGGCTGGCCGATGGTCGGTGCGAAGAATTCGAGGTCGACGGAGATGCGGTGCCCCTCGAGCAGCGCCAGGGCCGTCCCGCCTGCCAGGTAGAAGGACGATCCTCGCAGGGTCTCTGAGAGCGCCTCGTACACGGGGCGGACCCCCGGGGCGGCGGCTTCCCAATGCACCTTCAGCCCCTCCATGCCGCCTCCCGCTGTCGCGCGCCGCGGACCCATCCGGAGGCCTGCTCTTCGGGAACACCGGTGATCCAGGACCAGAAGCGGATCTCCCTGGGCTCTAGGGAGCGGGCGCCATGGCTTTCCATGAAGTTCCGGAGCCGCTCGCGACCGACGGCATGCAGCAGCCAGAGCATGTCTTGCCACCGTCCGCGCGCCATGACCCGCCCGATGAGCGCGTCAGGGAAATCCGCGGCCGCCTTGAGGGCGGCGACATCGTATTCCCACATCAAGTCGAGGACGGATTGGGGGAGTATCATAGGCTAATTATAACACTGACAAGGGTTTGTGTGTGCCAATGCTGGCCTTCGAGAGGGGGAAAGGGAGGTTCTGAGTTTTGAGTTATGGGTTATGGGTTACACGTGATGTGCGAGGGCAACGGGGCTAAAGTCTGGCGCGGCTAAGGCAGGCCCAGATCTTTTCGTATCTCCTGTCTCACGCGCTTCAGGATGGCGTAGGCTTCTTTCGCCTCGGCCGGTGTAGCCGCTTCGCCGGGATACCGGACCTCCACCGCGTATTGGTTCAGAAGCAGGACGGGTGGCCGCAAGAGTTCCCAGTTGGGCCGCTTGGTCAGGCTGAGCTGAAGAAGTTCTCCCAAGTCGTGGGTCCTGCCGAAGGGCACCTTGTGGTGGAGCAGCCAGGCCTTCAGGTACTTCTCGACACACTGCTGGGCATGGAAGCAGAGCGCGTCGGGGTTGGGATTGAGCCGTGCGCGGCGTTCCCGGGTGGCCGTATGGAAGTCACCCTCGGCTTTGGTCAACCATTCATGCACCAGGCTTTTCATACATGACCCTCCCGGTTCGCATGATTTCGGCAAAGAACGGGTCCCCCATCCGCAGCCGCTCGGCGAGCTGGCGCGGTGAGCGCACGATCAGGTCGAGACCACTCGTCCAAGAGAGCGCCGAACGGATGCGGACAGCGGCTTGCTTGGAATTCCCCTCTGTGTTGGCGATGACGAGGAGGTCGACGTCCGAATCCTTGCGCGCGCGTCCCGTCGCTCGTGATCCGAAAAGGACCACCTTCTCAGGAGCCGCCAGCTCCACGACCGTTGCGACCAGGCGGGTCAAGTCTTCGGATCGTGCGCCCATTCTATTCTCCTGTCTCCGCCGTGATTCTAAGGTCTGGAACACCGGCCGACAAGACCACGTCGACCTAAGGGGATGAACGGCTGGGGCGGGCGAACGTGGCTATCGAGGATATCCTTCAGATCCGACCTCCCTACGCCCCCAGGCACGCCGCCGCGCGGGCAATTGCCCCCGCAAGGGAGCAAGATCGCGGTCTGGAGACCGCTCCTACAAAGGGTAGGATAGCCGTTGTAGGAGGCCTCTCCTGAGGCCGATCACTGATCCTCCTGTAACCCCCGGCCACCCCAGCCGCGATCATCCATCAAATGGCGGGCGCGGCACCCGGACCACGCATGAGGAGCGAAAACCTCGCGGTCTGGAGACCGCTCCTACAGGGGCTCGGTGACATTTCTGGGATGCCCCTGCCAGGGCACGGCGAGGTGGTCGGTGGTGCGCCAGGCCTTGGAGTGGTGGCCCTTCCAGACACCGAGGGCGGTGGCCTTGGCGGCGCTCGCACTACAGTGACGCTTCACCCGGCGTGCTTGAGCCAACTCTCAAATCGGTCCACATACGGTTCTTTCAGAGAAGCCGAGAATTCCTTCAGCCATCGCCGGACGTAGTCGACATCCAGCCCCGGGTTCTTGGCAAACACTCCTTTGACGTCCTCCTCGTCCCTGGGACGGCCTGCGATCACCTTCTGAAGAATCAGGTCCTCCGGCGACGTGAACCGGACGGCGGTACCTTCCAAATCGACTTGCCGCCCACGCTCGATCGCCTCTTGTTCATAGGCGGACCAGGAGAAGACGAAGTCCACCCTGATCCCGCTCGCGGCCTCCTCACTTGGCAAGACCATAGACCGCAGCGTGAAGGCCTCGTCGGCCAGGGGGGTCAGGCCAAGGTCGGCTACAAGGCGACGCACCTCTCCCTGGCGTTCGACACCGACACCTACCGTGATGTCGATGTCGCGGGTCATGCGAGGCTCACCGTAGAGCAAGACAGCCTGACCGCCCATGACCATGTAGGGGATGTCTCGGGCGGCAAGCGCCGCGGCGAGCGACTTAAGGAGTGGCTTGAACATTGGCGGCCTTCGCCCAGAGCAGCTTGGGCATGAGGTCCGATGGGGAGTAGGCCGGCGGCCAGACTCCGAGGGCCATCGCCTCCTCGACCATGGCGTCGAGGAGGTCGAGATTCGCGGCGAGCGCCCGCGGGCTCCGCGCGAGCTGTTCCCGCTCGAAGCTGGCGAGGAGGGCGTAGTCCGGTCTAGGCATCGGCTTCATTTCCCACCGTCTCTGGTTCAGTCTACGCCTGGTCTGCCTTCGGTGCGCCGGCTGAGGAAGATCGCGGTCTGGAGACCGCTCCTACAGGGG
>JBBIUU010000156.1:0-5129 GCA_037440125.1 Acidobacteriota bacterium | reverse complement strand
AGCCTCGTGGCCGCGCCCCTCCAGGACGCCCAGGGCGTGGTGGGCATCATCGCGCTCGCCTCGACCCTGGCGGTGCGGCAGTTCACCGAGGAGGACATGGAGCTCCTGGTGTCGCTCGGCGCCGTCGCGGCGCTCCGGATCCGCAACGTGGGGCTCGCGGAGGAGGCGGCCGAGGCCAAGCGCCTCGAGCAGGAGCTCTCCCTGGCGCGGCGCATCCAGCTGGCGCTCCTGCCCGACCGCCTCCCCGAGATCCCGGGCTACGAGGTCCACGGCGGGAACCTGCCGAGCCGCGGCGTCTCGGGCGACTACTACGAGGTGCTCCAGCGGAAGGATGGCGCGGAGGCGGTGCTCTGGATCGTCGACGTGTGCGGGAAGGGCATGTCGGCGGCGCTCCTCACCGCATCCCTGGAGGCGCTCGCCGCGGGCCTCCTCGAGGAGGGGCTCGAGGTCGACGAGATCTTCCGTCGCGTCTCGCGCCTGCTCTATCACCGCACGCCGCCGGAGAAGTACGCCACGGCGTTCATGGCGGCCATCGAGACGGACACGGGGAAGGTGGCCTTCACCAACGCGGGGCACTGCCCGTCGCTCCTCGTGCGCGCCGACGGGTCCTTCGAGTGGCTCGAGGCGACGGGCATCCCGCTCGGCCTCATGGAGGAGTGGGCCTACGCGCGGCACGAGGCGGCCATGGCGCCCGGCGACGTGCTCATGCTCTACACCGACGGCATCACGGAGGCCATGGACCCGTCGGACGAGGAGTTCGGCACCGACCGGCTCGCCGCGGTCGTCACGGCCCACCGGGGCGACCCGCTGAAGGACCTCGCGCGCGCCCTGGAGGCGGAGATGGACGCCTTCGCCAAGGGCGTGCCGTACGCCGACGACAGGACCCTCGTCCTCCTGAGGCGCCAGGCCTAGCGGAAACAGCGGTTGGGGGATCGCTTGAGACTCACCGGAACGCGCGTCATCTGGGCCGTGCTGGCGTTCGTGTGGGGCTCCACCTGGCTCTTCATCAAGGTGGGGCTCGAGGACCTGCCGCCCTTCACCTTCGTGGGCCTGCGCTTCGTCATCGCCCTCGCGCCCCTCGCGCTCTTCATGGTGCTCCGGCGCGTGCGCCTGCCGCGGTCGTCCTCCGACTGGCGCCTCCTCGCCGTGACGGGGTTCCTCACCTTCGCCGCGGGCTACGGACTCGTCTTCTGGGGCGAGCAGCACCTCTCCTCGGGCCTCACCGCGGTCCTCTTCACGACCTACCCCCTCTTCGGCCTCTTCATCGCGCATTTTCTGTTGCCATCGGAACCGCTCACCGCGAGGCGAGCGGCCGGGGCCGTATTGGGCATCGCCGGCGTGGCGGTCATCTTCGCGGACCAGTTCGCGGGGCAGGGCAAGATGGCGCTCTGGGGCGCGCTCGCGGTGCTCGCGTCCTCGGCGGGCGGCGCGCTCTCGGGCGTGCTCATCAAGAAGAAGGGTGGGCACCTCGACCCCGTCGTCGTGACGACGGTGCAGATGGCGCTCGGCGGGCTACCGCTCCTCGCCGTGGGCCTTCTCACCGAGCGCAGCGTCCTGGCGATCGCCTGGACGCCCAGGGCGCTCTTCAGCCTCTTCTACCTCGCCCTCGTCGGGACCTCCCTCGCCTTCGTCCTGTGGTACCGGCTTATGCAGGCCACGCAGGTCACGCGGGCCCAGATCATGCCCGTCCTCAACACCCTCGTCGCCGTGGGGCTCGGCGCCCTCGTCCTCCACGAACGCTACGGCCTCCGCGGCGTCATCGGCGGCGGCGCCGTCCTCTGCGGCGTCACCCTCAGCCTGTGGAGAGCGGGCCCCGAACGCCAGCAGACCTGACGCCCATTCCAGGGCGGGGCATGGCGGCGCGCACTCCGCGCGACGCATCCTCCCGTCTGGAGAAGGGGAAACCTCAGTTGCACTTCTTCTGCTTCCCCTGAGGATAGCGGATGAAGGCCGTATTCACCCAGATGATGTCGTTCTCGAAGCAGTTGGTCCCCGAAGCCGACAGAGTCAGGTAGGGATCGAGGGCACCCGCTCCGCCGATGCTCTGGAAAAGGCCGTCGGAGCCGGTGCAGACGATGGCCATGTCGCCGCCGTTCGCCGTGGCCGCGTAGCCGTAGGGGTGTTGCCAGGGGTCGAAGAGGGGCAAGGTGTGGATGTAGTCCGGCACGAGGGCCCAGTAGACCCCGCTGGAGAAGCCGCCGAAGGTGGTCTGGCCGGTGGGATAGAAATCCGTGTCCATGTTGTACTGGGTGACCGCCGTCGCGATCGAACGGACATCTCCCATGCCACGCTTCTGGCGCGCCCTGCTGATGGCGTTCATCAGGTTAGGGATGGCGATGGCCGCGATCAGGCCGATGATCGCGACGACGATGAGGAGTTCGATGAGCGTGAACCCGGATGGCTTTCTCATGACTTCGATTCCCCCTTGGCGCCCTTCGCCGCACCGCCCGTCTGTGGTTCGGGAGCTTGAGCCTGCGCCTGCTTCGCCGTGCTCGCGGGCCGGGCGGCGCCCGATGGGATCCCCCCCCAGTTCGTGTACTCCCCGAACGCGTTCTGAACGCCCTGCGTGGATTCGTAGGTGTAGGCGTGACCTTTCCTGAGCAGGGAGATCTTGTACTGGCTTCCGCCGGGGAGGACCACGTAAGAGCAGGCGGGCCCTCCGTCGAGGGACTTGCCGCTGATGGTCTCGGGAAGCTTGCCGGTCTTGGCCCGGGCGGCTTCCACTTCCGCCACGGCCATGTAGAGCGCGTACTTCGCCTCGGCCTCGGTCTTCTTCGAGGACATCGCACCGGACAGCCCGCTCATCGGCCCCAGCCCGAGGAATCCTACGATGAAGAAACCGATCAGCGCGATCGCCGCGAAGGCCCCTCCCACGAGCAGGACGATCCTTCTCCCTTGAGACCGCGGGCGGGGTGCGGCCCTGCGCAAGCTCGGGCGAGCAGGCGCCCGCGATGTTCCTGGGGGGGCACCCGACTCGGCGGGTGCGGCGGATCCTGCTTTCTCGGCCGCTCGGAGGATCGCCATCAGAGGGATGTTGCGAATCGCGCTGGCGAAGTCGGCCGCCGTCTGCCCCGTGCCGTTGGTCACGAGCGGGTCGGCGCCTGCCCTGAGCAGCACCTTCAGCGCCTCGGGCTGGCCCGCCTTGACCGCCCACATGAGCGCCGTCAGGCGCGTCGGTGTGTCGCAGGCATCGAGTGCCGCACCCAATTTGATCAGCGCCTTCATGCCGTCGAGCTTTCCCGCTCGGACGGCCGCCATCAGCGGCGTCAGCCCCTCGGGATCCCTTCCGTTCAGATCGGCCCCGGACACCGATAGGATGGCCATCTGTTGGGTGTCGCCCTCAAGAACCGCCGAAAACAGGGCGGCCGTCTTTTCAGGGTCGAAGGCGCTCTTCCCCTCGGCCTCGGGCGAACCAGGTGATCCCTCTGTACTGAGCTCCGCCTCCTCTGCTGCATCGAGCCATAGGTCGTCCGACATCCACATCCCTCCCTGAGAATCCCCTCGAGACTCGGATCTCCCCCGCCGGTATCGGCGGCTCCCCAACGCTCATGCATCAATCTCTCGTACGCCGTCGAACGAGGCGCACCTGAATGCGCTTCGCCAGCGAGGCCCGCCTCCGATGGCTCATCGGCGAGCCGAAACGAGAAGTGCGATGACATCTCTTGACGGTGTGACCAAGGATCCCCCGAATCGTCATGCTGCGGAGACAATGTAGCCGATATCAAAGGATCCTGCAATGGGAGAGGCGGGGAGGGTGAGCTCTAAATCGCCAGAGGGCCAATTTTTCCTGGGCGAACGTGTAAAGCGGGTGTAAAGCCGAGCGTGAACTGGGTGCCCACGTGACGTCAGACAAACGTCTGAAACCCCCGGCATCTCAGGATCGCCCTTCTTGTCAGCTTCCCTTGCCGCGATGAACGACCCGGGTCCCAGCGCCGGCAGTAGAAAGCCAGCCTGCGGACCGCAATCCCTGCCATGAGCCCAGCGCCTCCTGGGCTGAACCACGAAGGGGTTTCCAGAACGTCCTCTCACCGCTCTCCACCTTCTCCGGCGCCTGATTCGCTGTCCATTTTTCGGTGGAGGACCGAACGCGGCTCCTCTAGGCTCATCCTGCGCCATCGGCGCAGGAGGGTTCGGCGATGGAGAAGGGGAGTGGTGCAGGGATGGGGAGGGCTGAGTGGGCCATGCTCCTGGCGCTTTCGGTGCTTTGGGGCGGTTCGTTCTTCTTCGTCAAGGTGGCGCTGGCGGATCTCCGGCCGTTCACGGTGGTCCTGGGCCGTCTCGGCCTCGCGGCGCTGGCGCTCCATCTCCTCGTGCGCGCCATGGGCCGGAAGATGCCGCCCTCCCCGAGGGCCTGGGGCGCGTTCCTCGTCATGGGCTTCTTCAACAACCTGATTCCGTTCTGCCTGATCGTCTGGGGACAGACGCGCATCGCGAGCGGGCTCGCCTCGATCCTCAACGCCGCGACGCCGCTCTGGACGGTCCTGCTGGCTCACCTCCTCACGCGGGATGAACGGCTCACGCCGGCTAAGATCGTGGGCATCCTCGGGGGCCTGGCGGGTGTGGCGGTGATGGTCGGCCCCGACGCGTTCCGCGGTCTGAGCACGAGCGTGATCGCGGAGCTGGCGGTCGTCGGCGCCACCGTTTCATACGCTCTCGCCGGCATTTTCGGCAAGCGGTTCCGCGGGACGCCGCCTCTCGTGACGGCCGCCGGACAGGTGACGTGCTCTGCCGCCCTCCTCCTGCCCGTCGCGCTTCTCGTGGACCGTCCGTGGACCCGGCCCGCCCCTGGCGCGCTCGCGTTGGGCGCTGTGGTCGGTCTCGCCCTCCTCTGCACGGCGCTCGCCTACATCCTCTATTTCCGGCTCCTCGCGAGCGCCGGCGCAACGAACCTCCTCCTCGTCACGCTTCTGATTCCAGTGAGCGCCGTGCTCCTAGGAACGGGTGTCCTCGGCGAGCGCCTCGAGCCCAGGCAAGCGGCGGGCATGGGCCTCATCGCCCTGGGGCTCGTGATCATGGACGGGCGCCTCCCGCGAAAACTCTTCAGCCGTCCGATCTGAGAGGGCGACCCGCGAAGGCCCAACCAAAAGAAAAGCCCGGGAGCTTTCGCCCCCGGGCGTTTACTTGTCTTA
>JBBIUU010000155.1:1890-5158 GCA_037440125.1 Acidobacteriota bacterium | reverse complement strand
ATGGGCTGGAACGTTCAGGGCGCGGCGGCAGACGGTGGGGGTTTCTGTCACCAGAGGAAGAGCGGGACCTGCTGGCTGGGCTTGTGGAACGCGCTAGCCGCGGTGAGGTGGTGACCGCGCTTCATCTTCACCAAGACATCTGCCGGCGGGTGGGGAAAGAGGTTTCTATGGCCTATGTCTACAAGCTCCTCCACCGGAATGAATGGAGGAAGCTGGCACCGCGCTCACACCATCCCAAAGCCAACGCCGATGCCCAAGAGGCTTTAACAAAAACCTCCCGGAGATCCTGAAGACCATCGCGCGGGATCTCCCTTCGAACATGCCGCTCCGGCTGCTGTTCCAAGATGAGGCCCGCTACGGCAGGATCAACGATGGCAGGCGGTGCTGGGGCCCGCTTCCCCTTCGGCCTCGGGTCCCTTCCCAAATCGTCCGGGAGTACGTCTACGCCTATGGAGCCGTCAGCCCCTCTGACGGACAGTTTGTCTCCCTGATCCTTCCTTGGGTCGACGCCTCCCTGATGAGCCTCTTCCTGGCCCATGTGGCCGACAGCTTTCCCGGAGAGCACTGCGCTATCTGCTTGGACGGTGCCGGATGGCACAAAGCGTCCGACCTGGTAGTCCCCGCTTCGGTCACTCCCATCTTCCTTCCGCCCTACAGCCCAGAACTCAATCCAGTGGAGCACCTCTGGGAGTACACCCGCGAAAACAACTTCCGAAACCACCTCTGCCACAGCATGACCGAGGTCATGGATATTCTTGAGCGCAGCCTTCACCACCTAGGCAGCGACCCGATCCTGGTCCGATTCATGACGCATTTCGATTGGCTTAATACTCTATATTAGACGTATAATTGGTATGAGAACGCTGTGTAATGGTGCTGTCCCAGCCATTAAGGCTCTCGCTTGATGCCTTCCGCAATGTGGGGCGTATTGGCCGCCCCGCCGCATCGCTGCTGCATTGCCAAGGCCGTTAGGACTTGCCTGCTGGACCCCCTTGGAGCCAGGAGAAGAGATGAAGGAGGCTCTCCATGTCTCCGGATGAGGCAGGCAGGCCTCGTCGTTGCTGGGGATTTCGTGGACCAAGTCCGCAGCCTCCGCTCGGCGACGGAGGCAGGTCATTACATCCTGAATCCACCTTGCAAGAGTACTATGGCTGCTACTTAGCCGGCTTCGCCTCCGCCTTCGCAGGTGGAGCTGCCTTAGGCGCCGCCGCCTTGGCGGGAGCGGCCTTCGGGGCCTTCGCGTGCTCGGCCCTGATGGCCGCGGCCTCGGACTGGATCTCGGCGAGGTCGCGCTTCATCTCGGCCCACCCATACCAGTGCTGGTAATCGGGGTTCATGTGGAATGCGCCCTGGAAGGTGCGCATCCGGTGCTCCATGAGCATGACGTAGAGCTTCTGCTCGATGGGGTTCTGGACCTCGTAGAACCTAAGCACGTCGACGCTGAAGGGGCGGTCCTTAGGCTCGGGAAGGATGCCGTCCTTGTACAGTCCGTAGACCGCCTGGATGGCCTGGGCCATGAGGTGGTCGGCCGCCTTGATGATCTCGTCGCCCTTCTGGAGCTCGGCCTTGGCAAAGGAGGGCGAGTGGCACTTGGAGCACTGGGCGACCATCTGGTCCCGCTGGGTCTGCCACTCCTCCTTCGTAAGTCGGGCTACGTCGCCGGCTTTCACGAGGTCTAGGCGCGCCGTCGGCTTGCCGTCCTTGTCCAGGACTCCAAGGCTCTGGAGAATCAGGACGCGGTCGGCCATCCAGTCCTTGTCGTCCTCGGGGAGGCGCAGGGCGAGGAAGCCCCAGGCGGTCTTCACGGCGTGGCTGCCGCCGGGCATGTGGCAGAAGGCGCACGTCGGGGCCCGGGGCGTGGTGGCGTCGGCCTTGCCCGGGTCCTTGAACCATTCGCTCAGGCTGAGGTTCCAATCGGTCTCGTGGGCGGTCTGGGTGTAAACGACGCCGTGCTTGGAGGTGGAGTACATCTCCCACTGCGGGTGGTCGAAGCCCATGTGGCACGTGGCGCACGCCTCGGGCCTGCGGGCTTCGGCGGCCGAGAAGAGGTGGCGCGTGTGGCACGAGTCGCAGCGGCCGCTGTCGTAGCCGACGCGGTGGCAGCCGCCGCACCCCTTCATGCCATCCATGAGGGCGTGGGGCTGGTCCTTGGTGGTGGGCATGGCATCCATGGCCACCCACGCGGCGGCGTGCTTGCTCTTGGCGAACTCGGCGGCCTGCTCCGCGTGGCACTGGGCGCACACCTTGGCGGAGACGCTGCGGACCACGCCCTGGGAGTCGCACGCGCTGGATTTCTTGGCGGTGTCTCCGGTCAGGTGGCATTCGGCGCAGGTGACGCCGTTCTTGGAGTGCTTCGAGAGCTTCCAGTCGCGGATGGCGCTCCCCGTGATGTTCTTCTGGCTATGGCACGCCACGCAGTCGGGCGCCTTCTGGGCCCATATCGCCCCTGTGAGCAGGATCAAGCATGTTCCGAGAATGACGGTTTTGCACTTCATGCGTTCCCCCCTTTCGGGCCCTCATTTAGAGGGCAAAGCACAACGGCTGGTGGACCACGGAAACCACTACGAACCAGATCGGCAATTCCTCTTTAAAACAAAGGTGGAAGTTCGCCGCCCGCGGCTCCTGGTGCCAGAGACGAAGGCTTGCCTCCTAGGCTTCCGTCAGCAGCTTTGCCGCCTTCGGGAAGAGGATATTGTTCTCCAGATGGACGTGCATGTGAAGGTCGTCCTCAAACTCATCGAGCTTCTTGTACGTGAGAACGAAGGTGTTGCACACATCGCTCGGTATCGCGTAGTTCCCTGAGAGATGGCGGATCTCGTGAACCGCTTCGCCGATGGCTTCGTGCTCGAGGCCCAGCTTGGCGAGGGAAGTGCCCACCGTTTCTACATCCTTCTGCGCGGGCGCTTCTCCCGCCTTCCTCGCCGCATCGATGCGCTTGATCGCAGGGAACAGCACCTGCTCCTCTTCACGCAGATGATCTCGAAGGCCGGTCGCGATTTTGCTGAAGATCTTGGCGATCTCGATCACCTCGGGATGGTGAGCGCCGTGGACCTCGGCGATCTTTCGGACGTAGCCGAGGAGCTGTCCCGTATTATCGTGAAGGTAACCGTGATGGGTGTTCACGATGTAGTCGGCCAGGAAGGGGAGCTCCCATGCGGCGAAGTTCCGGCTCCGGTCGATCGGCTGGCTCTTTGCCGCCTCGATCTCTTCCAGCAATGCCGCGCTGTCGAGCCCCTTCTTCTGGCAGGTCTCGGCCAGGGGGACGTTC
>JBBIUU010000155.1:0-1868 GCA_037440125.1 Acidobacteriota bacterium | reverse complement strand
GAAGTCGATCCCGTGTTTCTCGAAGACCTGGGCGGTCCGGTAATCCTCGGCGACGAATTCGCCGATGGTCTTAGATGAAAGCTGGTTTGCGGCTGTGGTTCTTTGCTCTTCCATGATCGGCTCCTTTACTCGTGGTGAGCTTCTGCGGGCGCCCCGGCCTGCTCTCCGTGATGCGAGGGATTGGTCATGGCATCGGCGTGGAGGCGCTCGACGTAGTGGATGAAGATCACGTAGGCCTCCACGTACTCGCGTCCCGCCTCAACGCTCTCTTCCTTGTGCTTCTTGGCCTCCGTGACCTTGGCGAACCGCTGCCGGATGCCCTCCGCCACGTGGGCCGTCATGGCCTTCACCAACGCATCGGCCGAACCCGTCTCGATGGCCCTGTCCGCGGCCTCGATTCCCGGCTCAACTTCTGTGCCCGCGGGTTTGATGCCCGTATAGGGCGCGCCTTCGCCTTCGCGGTGGATGCGGACCAGGGTCTCGAAGAAATACTGATCGGCCAAATCCTTGGCCTCCGGGCCCTTGGTGCGTACGGCGAGGGTCCTCTTGAAGGCCTCGCGAATCTGCGCCTCATCGGCAGGCTTGACCCATTTGAGGATGGGGGTCACATCCCCCTTCTGCAGGGCAAGCTGTGCGTCTTGGATGACGGGGCCGCTCATCGTGTTACAGTGGGCCGCAACCAGGAGGGCCCAACCGCCGGACAAAGCGACCATGAGGACGAAAGGTAGGGCCTTGAGTCTGGACGTGATAGCGCGTTTCATCTTGCGCCTCCGATTGTTCGGGAAGAAGGTCCCGTGTCCATTCACTGCCAGGCGCCCCAGCGTCATGGGAGTGGCACCCGCTGAATCGCCTCCGTGTCAGTTGTTTCCAACGGCCTTAGTTCCGTGTCGGTGCCGGTGCAGAGTGGCGATCTCCTCGAAGAGAGTCCACTCCCTTTCTACAAGCGTGGAGATGTCGTAGCTCCCTTCGCTCGCCGACCAGAGCAGCGCGGCGGGAGGAATCAGCCCCCAGAAGCTGGCGGCGATAACCGACGCCGGGACATCGGAACGCAATTCACTCCTTCTTTGGGCAAGCGCCACTGCCCTCTGGATCTGAGAGAGATAGTTCCGGATGAGCCGGTACATCCTGGTGCGCCGCTCGGGGTGAGTCCCGTAGATGCCCTCTCCGAATGCCAGCCTGGGAATCGCGGGAAACTCGATGATCATCCTGATGTTGAGCCGCAGGAGGAGGTGGAGACGATCGACCGTCTCGGGGCTGGACGACCATGCCTCTCGGAGGTTGGAGATCATCTTCCCTTCGATGAGGTCGTAGACCGCGTCGAGCACCTCGTCCTTGCTCTTGAAGTGCCTGTAAATTGCGGAGGGGACGAGCCCCACGTGCCGCGCAATGCGCGCCACGCTCAACCCATTCAGGCCACGCTCTGAAATGAGGTGAAGCGCGGCGGAGGCCATCTCTTGCCGCCGGACCCCTGTTGCTTTCTTATTCGTGCCCACGCGACCTCCAGATGTGAATCGCCGTTCACATCCTATGGCGCACCTTGGCAGAAGTCAAATCAAGTGAGAGTCGCCGGCGGATTGCCGCTCCTGTAGACGGCGGCCATTCCATCGTTCCGCGCCGGGAGAGGCGGAGGCCCCTCCCGACACCGGGGACTCAAATTTGATAAATCGAAGAAGCGATCAAAGCGCGCGGGCCCGCGATTTCAAGAGGTTTCCCTCAGACGATCTTCACCTTCTCGCCTACGGCGCGGAAGAACGCCGGCGACCAGACCGCCAGCGCATCGGGATTGGGGATGAACGGCGCGACCTCTTTCCTCGCGCCCTCCAGGTCGACCGCGCCAATGGCATCGTCCAGGATCTTTCTGAAGGCGC
>JBBIUU010000154.1:0-5179 GCA_037440125.1 Acidobacteriota bacterium | reverse complement strand
TTGGTGGCGGGGGAAGGATTTGAACCTTCGACCTCTGGGTTATGAGCCCAGCGAGCTACCGGACTGCTCCACCCCGCGACAAGAGGACAGTGTACGCGGCGGGGGCTCGGGTGTCAAGGCGCGCGGGCCGGAGCCCCTTCGCCACAGCCTTCTCGGCCCCAGGCTCAGGGCTCCTGCACTTCCTTGAGATGCAGGGTGAGGATGGCTCCCGTCCGGGGCTCGCCCGAGTCGGGATCCTTCCAGGCCAGCTTGTCCTTCTCCAGGTCGGCGGGGTCGTAGCACGTCTTGAGGAGCTCCTGGAACGCGGAGCCGGCCCGGTCCCTGAAGGCGGCCACCTCGCCCTCGTGGAGGGTGGCGAGGAAGCGGTCGTCGGGGGTCTGGCCGATGACGCCGGCGGCGGCCACGGCGTGCAGGTTCTCGTAGAGCAGCCAGGCGCAGCGGTGCACGAAGTCCTTGGCCCTGGGCTGACCGTAGCGCGCGGCGTAGGCCTCGAGCGCCTCCTTGGGGAAGGACGCCTCCACGAGCACGGAGGGGGCGCCCACCTCCACGCGCTCCTTGTGCTCGGTCTCCACGCGGGCGGCCACGGGGAGGCCGGTCCAGGCCGTGGTCTTCAGGCCGGTCTCCGTCTCCTTGATGAGCTGGTCCACGAGGATCTCGAGCTGGCGCGGGTCGTAGGGCTTGGTCATGTAGGCGTCCGCGCCGCTGTCGTAGCCCCAGTAGACGTCCTCCTTCAGGTTCTTCGCCGTGAGCAGGATGATGGGCACCCGGCTCGTCTCGGGGTCGAGCTTGAGGTTCCGGCAGACCTTGTACCCGTTCTTCTTGGGCATCATCACGTCGAGGATGAGGACGTCGGGCTTGACCGCGCGGCACTTCTTCTCCGCCTCGTCTCCGTCGGAGGCCACGTGGACCTCGTACCCGAGGAGGCTGAAGTTGAGCTGCAGCACCTCCGTGATGGCCCGGTTGTCGTCGGCGATCAGGATCCGCTTCTTCATGCTCCCCTCCAGGACCATTCTAGCGCGCTACCTCGCCAGTGGGATCTCCAGTTGGAACGCCGAGCCCTTCGCGCCGGCCCTCGTGAGGCCGAGGAAGGCGGCGTCGTCGGCAGCGATGGGTGAGTTCACGGTGAGGGAGCCCCCGAGGCGCTCCGCGATGTTCCTCGCGATGACCAGGCCGAGCCCCGTGCCCGACACCTGCTCCCGCACGTTGCTCGCGCGGAAGAAGGGCGAGAAGAGCCGGCTCTTCTCGTCCGCCGGGATCCCTGGGCCGTCGTCCACCACGCGGAGCCTGGCCCAGCTCCCCTCGGACCAAAGCCTCACGCCCACGTGCCCCCCGATCCCGGTGTACTTCACGGCGTTGCCGATGAGGTTCACGAGGAGGCTCTCGAGCATGGGCACCTCGCCCTGCACGGTGAGCTCTTCGAGGCTCTCGCGCCACGTGATGACCTTGCCCTTGAGGGTGGAGGCCGAGCGCGCGTGGACGGACCGGACCATCTGGGCGATGGCCACCGGCTCGGTCTTTACGCTCAGGTGGTACACGCGGCTCAGGCGCACCACGTCGTCGAGCAGGCTCTTGATCTGCTGGCTGTTCTCCTGGACGAGCTGGGTGATGCGCGACTGCGCCTCGTTGAGCTCCCCGGCGCGCCCCGAGGCCAGGAGGTGCGCGGCGTTGAGCACTGCCGTGAGGGGGTTCTTCACCTCGTGCGAGATGATGGTGATGAGGTCCTCCTTGAGGCGGTTGAGCTGGAACCAGTCGTGGATGTCCTGGGTGACGATTAGGAACTGCTTGCCCCCGGGCCACGGGATGACCTCGATCTGGGACCAGCGCCCCTCCATCTCGAAGGGGGTGCTCACCGCCTTCCCCTCCGCGGTGGCCTTCTCCACGAGGCCGCGCACGGCCCTCCCCGCGGGCCGCGAGCCGAAGAGCTTCCGCTCGCGCATCTCCACGTCGGTCACGCCGAGGGCCTTGGCCACCGCGTCGTTGGCCAGGGCGATGACGCCGTCGGCGTCCGTGAGGAGGAGGCCGATGGGCACGCAGCGGGTGATGTAGTCGAGGCGCTCCTTCTCCTGCGAGAGGAGGACCAGCAGGTCGGGATCCTGCAAGGACTTGGCGTTGCCCGCTGGCGCGACCTCCCAGCGGCCGAGGGCGAGGGCGGCGAAGTCCCCCATCCGGCGGAGGAACTCGACCTCCACCTCGGAGGGCTCCCCGGACCAGCCGGTCAGCGCCAGGATGCCCCTCGGCAGGGCCGGGTCGCCCAGGCGCAGCGCCGCGCCCCCGGTGGCGCCGCCCCCCGCGAGCTTGGCGGCCTGGACGGCGGAGGGCGACGTTGCGCCCCAAGAGGCGAAGGGGGCGGGGAAGGCCTTGAGCCAGGGGGCCGCGGGCCCGGTGGCGGGCTCGGGGCGCGGGCCCTCGGTCAGCTGGTAGCACCGGCCGCCCTCCAGCCCCAGGAGCACGAGGTGCAGCGCCTTCCCGGGGAAGACTTGGTGGACGGCCCGCCGGAGTGATTCGAAGAGATGGTCCGGCGAGGCGGCCCGGGAGAGGTCCGCCCCGAGGTCGAAGAGCGCGAGCAGGTCCCGGTTCAGGCTGTCGAGCTTCTCCATCTCCTCCGCGTGATCCAGGCGTCTGAGGAGCGCGAGGAGCCCGGGGAGCGCCGTGCGCGCGCCCTCGGCCTGCTCCCTCCTCACGACCCAGTAGCCCCAGAGGGCTCCGGGGTCGGTCTCGAGGGGGATGACCTCGTCGGCGGTCGAGAACTTGGGCTTGCCCCCTGGGGCCGCCTCGGCGGCCTCTGTCAACACCAGCGGGTGCTGGGCGCCATCGCCGTCCAGGAGCGCCAGGGTGTCGGGGGGGAGGAGCCGGTAGAGCCTGCCCGGCGGCTGGAGGGCGGCGGCCGCCGCATCGACCACCGCCTTGCGGAGGCCGTTGGCCGTGACGCCCCCGGACACCCTGTCCATCGAGCACCTCCCGCCTTTCGTCCCAGACGGTGGAACCGTTGCTCCGAGAGCCCTTCCCGGAGGCTCGAATTCTGCACGGAAATTATACGGCGGTTCGGACCCGTCGGGCACCCCCTCCCGGCGGAAGTGCCATATGCCCCACACTTCCCCTCGGGTGGCGTCCGGCACCTTGCCGCAGGGGCCCCGACGCCACTAGGATTGCGTCTCAGGAGTCCCGATGTCTCCTTCCTATCAGGTGTTTGTAGCGAACCCGGGTTCGACGAGCACGAAGCTTGCCCTCTTCACCGAGGGCGGCCCGGTGGTCCAGGAGAGCGTGCCCGTCCGGAAGCTCCCGGGGAGCGTCGCTGACCAGCTCCCCGCCCAACTCGAAGCCGCGGACGCTTTCCTCAAGCGGCACGGCGTGACGCGCCTCGACGCGGCCGTGGGGCGGGGCGGCCTCGTCCGGCCCGTGCCTTCGGGGACCCTGAAGGTCAATCCGGCCATGGTGGATGACGCCCGGAAGGGGTTCCAGGGCGAGCACGTGAGCAACCTCGGCTGCCTCATCGCCCTCGAGGTGGCCCAGCGGTTCGGCGCTCCGGCTTTCGTCGTGGACCCGGTGGCGGTGGACGAGATGGGGCACCTGGCCCGCTACTCGGGCCTCCCGCACATCAAGCGCCAGAGCCTCGTGCACGCCCTGAACCTCCACGCCGCGGCGCGGAAGGCCGGTGAGCGGATCGGCAAGTCCCTCAAGGACACGCGCTGGGTGGTGGCCCACCTCGGAGGCGGTTTCAGCATCGCCCCCATGGAGGGCGGCCGCATCCTCGACGTGAACAACGCCAACTCAGGCGGCCCCTTCGGCCCGACGCGGGCGGGGACGATCCCCACCCAGGCCCTCCTCAAGCTCTGCTTCTCGGGGGAGCACACGGCGGCGGACCTCAAGCGCATGACCACCAAGGAGGGCGGCCTCAAGGCCCACCTCGGCACCGACGACGCCAGAGAGGTGGAGCGCCGCATCGCCGAGGGCGACCGCAAGGCGGCCGAGGTCTACGAGGCCATGGCCTACCAGGTGGCCAAGGAGATCGGCGCCATGGCCACGGTCCTCGAGGGGAGGCTCGACGGCGTCGTCCTCACGGGCGGCCTGGCGTATTCGGACCTGTTCTGCGCCTGGGTGGAAAGGCGCGTGGGGTTCCTCGGCCCCGTGCTCCGCTTCCCCGGCGAATTCGAGATGGAAGCCCTCGCGGGCGGCGCCCTGCGCGTCCTCCGCGGCGAAGAAGAGGCCCTGGACTATCCCGGAGGAACACCATCATGCCCAAGTTAATGCTGGGGAACGAGGCGGTGGCGCGCGGCGCCTGGGAGGCCCGCGTGGGCTTCGGCTCCGGCTACCCCGGCACCCCGAGCACCGAGATCCTCGAGGCCCTCGCCGTCTACCCCGACGTGACGGTGCAGTGGGCCCCCAACGAGAAGGTCGGCTACGAAGTGGCCGTGGGCGCTGGCCTGGCCGGCACGCGCTCCCTCGTCACCATGAAACACGTGGGCCTGAACGTGGCCGCCGACCCCTTCTTCTCCTCGTCCTACATGGGCGTCAACGGCGGCCTCGTGGTGGTCTCCGCCGACGACCCCGGCATGGCCAGCAGCCAGGACGAGCAGGACAACCGCTCCATGGCCCGCGCCGCCAAGGTCCTCATGGTGGAGCCCTACGACGCCGAGGAGGCCCGCTGGATGACCCGGGAGGCCTTCGAGCTGAGCGAGCGCTTCGACAGCCCCGTCCTCATGCGCATGACCACTCGCGTGTGCCATCACACGGGCGTCGTGCACTCGCAGGAGCGCGCCGAGGTGCCCCCCAAGGGCTTCGTCAAGGACATCCCCAAGTTCGTCCTCCTGCCCAACCACGCCAGGGCGCGCCGCGTGAAGATCGAGGAGCGCCTCCGGAAGGCCCTCGCCTTCGCCGAGGAGAGCGACCTCTGGAACCCCGTCTTCCGGGGCTCCGACGAGCTCGGCGTGGTCACCTCCGGCGTGAGCTTTGGCTACGTGCGCGAGACCGTGCCCGAGGCCTCCGTCCTCAAGCTCGGCATCACGAACCCCATCCCCATCGAACGCATCCGGAAGTTCTCGGCCTCGGTGAAGAAGCTCGTGGTCGTGGAGGAGCTCGAGCCCTACCTCGAGGAGGCCATCCGCGCCGCGGGCATCGAGGTCCACGGCAAGGACCTCCTCCCCGACACGGGCGAGCTCAACCTGCCCCTCGTGGAGAAGGC
>JBBIUU010000153.1:2498-5329 GCA_037440125.1 Acidobacteriota bacterium | reverse complement strand
GCCCTCCTCTCCTGAGTTTAAGAGGCGCCCGCACGCGGTACAAGACGCGCGTTGGAATACCCGCCCCGGCTCGATCGGTATGGTACCCTTCGGAGGGAGGTTTCATGCCCGAGGACCGAGACGCGCCCACCGCCACCGCCGAGCCCGCAGGGGCGGAGACCCAACCCCCGCACCGCCGGGCGAAGGCCATCGTCCTCATGTCGGGGGGCCTCGATTCGACCCTCGCCGCCAAGCTCCTCCAGGAGCAGGGCGTGGAGGTGCTCGGCGTGAACTTCTCCACGGGGTTCTGCGTGTCGGACCACAAGCGAGCCACCGCGAAGGCCGACGAGGATCCCAGGAAGCTCCGCCACGAGGGCCTCCGCGCGGGCGCCGACCTGAACGTTCCCGTGGAGATCGTGGACCTGCGCGAGGACTACCTCGAGGTGGTCTTCAACCCCAAGCACGGCTACGGCGCCCACATGAACCCCTGCATCGACTGCCGCGCCCACATGCTCAAGAAGGCCAGGGCCATCATGGAGCGCGAGGGCGCCGACTTCATCGCCACGGGCGAGGTCCTGGGCCAGCGGCCCATGAGCCAGCGCAAGGACACCATGCGCATCATCGAGAAGGACTCGGGGCTCGAGGGCCGCCTCCTGAGACCCCTCTCGGCCAAGCGCCTCAAGCCCACGCTCGCCGAGCAGGCGGGCCTCGTGGACCGGGAGAAGCTGTTGGGCTTCCAGGGCCGCGGCCGGCGGAAGCAGATGGATCTCATCGAGGCCCTGGGCATCACCGACTACCCGCTCCCCGCCGGCGGGTGCTGCTTCCTCACGGACGAGGCCTACGCCCGGAAGTTCCGCGACAAGATGACGCACCGCGGCAAGGAGCGCATGGGGTGGGAGGACGTCTCACTCCTCAAGCTCGGACGTCACTTCCGCCTCGGGCCGGGCCTCAAGCTCGTCGTGGGCCGCAACGAGCGCGAGAACGACTTCCTCGAGCGCTTCGCCGAGGGGCGCGTGCGCCTGGAGGCCCGCGACGCGCAGGGACCTCTGGCGCTCACCGACGAGTCCCTGCCCGGCCCCGAGCAGGAGCGCCTCTGCGCCGCCATCGTGGCCCGCTTCTGCGACGCCAAGACCGAGCCCAGCGTGGTGGTGACCGCCACGGGCGGAGGCGCGGAGCCCCGCGTCTACGACGTGGCGCCCCTGCTCGACGAGGGCGTCCTCGGCCCCATGCGGCTCTAGCGTGACCCCCGGCGGCCGACGGCCGGCCGCCCTTCCCCCGGAGACTTCCGCCCCATGAACCACCTCGACCTCTCGCCCCTCGGCCTCCTTCGCGTCGCCCTGGACCTCCTCATCGTCCTCTTCTCGCTTTCGGTCCACGAGAGCGCACACGCCTGGATGGCCGACAAGATGGGCGACCCCACGGCACGGATGCTCGGCCGGATCACGCTCAATCCTATCCCGCACATCGATTGGCTGGGCACGGTCTTCCTGCCGCTGGTTCTGGCCCTGGCGGGCGGCCCCGTCTTCGGATGGGCGAAGCCCGTGCCGGTCATCACCCGCAACTTCCGCCACATCCGCCGCGACGGCGCGCTGGTGGGCGCCGCGGGCCCCGCGAGCAACCTGCTCGTGGCCGTCCTGACTACAGTGGTTCTATCGGTGGTCTTGCTCTTCACTGGCGTGAGCCAATTCAACCAGCAGGCCGCCTCTCAGGACAGTCCCATAGCCTGGATTCTCCAACTCGCACGCATCAACGTGGTCCTCGCGGCGTTCAACTTCATCCCCATCCCGCCCCTCGACGGGTCGTGGGTGCTCTCGGCGCTCCTGCCGGGCTCCCTGGGCCGGGCCTACGAGGAGATCCGCCGCTTCGGTCCCATCCTCCTGCTCATCCTCTTCCTCACGCCGCTGCTGAATCTCATCCTCTCGCCCATCGCAACTGCGCTTGAGCTCGGAATCATCTGGATTCCGCTCAACTTGTTGGGTGCCGTTGTCCGTTAGCGTCGGGTGCCAAATCCTTTTATAATGTCGGCCGGAGGAAGAGCCATTGGATAGCTCCCACACGGCGCAGGCGCGCGTCGCCCCGGCTTTACCGTTGCTCCTCCTCATCCTCCGCAGCATCGTGGTCCACGTCGCCATCTGGATCATGGTCTTCGTCTTCGGAACCCTCGTGATTTTCCTCAGCCCCTTCAGCGGCGGGCAGATCTGCTTCTACCTCGGGAACATCTGGTCCGTCATCATCTTCTGGCTCGCGGGGGTGAAGCTCGAAGTGGTCGGTCTCGAGCATGTGCGGAAAGACGCGCCGCAGGTCCTGGTGGGGAACCACGCCAGCAACTTCGACATCTACGCCATGATCGCGACCCTCAAGGACTACTACTACCGGTTCCTCCCCAAGCACGAGATCATCTACATGCCCATCTTCGGCTGGGCGCTCTGGGCGGCCGGCTTCCCCTTCATCGACCGGAAGAACCCCGCCAGGGCGCACAAGACCATGAACCAGCTCGGCGCGCGGATGCGGGAGACGGGCCTCTCCATCGTGGCGTTCCCCGAGGGCACGCGGAACCGCACCGAAGCCCTCATGCTCCCCTTCAAGAAGGGGCCTTTCATCGTGGCCACGGAGGTGGGCGTGCCCATCGTGCCCTTCGTCCTCCACGGTGCGCGGGAGGTCCAGGGCCGGCACAACTTCCTCGTCATCCCCGGAACCATCCAGGTCGAGTTTCTGGAGCCCATCTCGGTGAAGGGGCTCTCCTACCAGGACCGGAACGACCTCGTCCAGACCGCCCGCTCGCGCATCGAGGAGGCGCTCTTGAGGGGACTACGCAAGGAAGGAACTTGAAATCGGGATGTGGGATTTGGGAT
>JBBIUU010000153.1:0-2398 GCA_037440125.1 Acidobacteriota bacterium | reverse complement strand
GGGATGTGGGATTTGGGATTTGGAATTTGGGAAACAAGCCCAGTGGAGTGTTCGCATGAATGGTGGTCCTAAACCTTTCCGAAATCCCTATTCCGAAATCCGAAATTGCTTTTGCGCTTTTCTCACATGATCCTCTACCTCGACCCCTTCATGGGCATGGCGGGCGACATGACCGTATCGGCCCTCGTGGACCTCGGAGCGGACCCCGGCGCGGTGAACGCCGCCGTGGGGTCCCTCGGGCTCCAGGGCCTTTCTTTCTCGTTCGAAAAGGTCCGCCGCCAGGGCGTCCAGGCCACCTCCGGCACGGTGAGCTGGGCGGGCCCCAACCCCCACCGCGGGCTTCCGGACATCACGGCGCTCATCCTCTCGTCGCTCCTGCCCGCGGCCGTGAAGGACGCCGCTTGCGCCGCCTTCGAGCGCCTCGCCCAGGCCGAGGCCAAGGTGCACGGCTGCCCCGTGGAGAGGGTCCACTTCCACGAGGTGGGCGCGGCCGACGCCATCGCCGACATCGTGGGTGCCTGCGCCGCGTGGCACGCCCTCGGCTCGCCGCGCGTCGCATGCGGCCCGCTGAACCTGGGCTCGGGGTTCACGACGATGGAGCACGGCACCTTCCCCGTCCCGCCGCCGGCCGTTGCGGAGCTCGTGAGGGACGTGCCGGTCTTCTCCTTCGGCCCCGCCATGGAGCGCACCACGCCCACAGGAGCCGCCCTCGCGACCACGCTCTCCTCCTCCTTCGGCCCCCTGCCGCGCGGCGTCCTGAAGGGGACGGGCTACGGCGCCGGGACCAAGGATACGACGGGAGCTCCCAACGTCCTCCGCGCCATGCTCCTTGCCGAAGAGCCCCTCGAAGGCCTGGTGGGCGTGGTCGAAGCCCAGCTGGACGACATGAGCCCCGAGCTCCTGGCCGGCGCCCTCGACACCCTGCGCGGCCTCGGCGCACTCGACGTCTGTGCGATGCCCGTCCAGGCCAAGAAGGGCCGACCCGGATGGACCGTGGCGGTCCTATGCCCGGCAGGCGACGAGCCGCGCTTCGCGGACCTGCTCATGGAGCACACCACCACCATCGGCGCGCGCTTCGCCACCTGGTCCCGCCGCGAGCTGCCCCGCGAGGAAGAGAGCGTGGAGACGCCCCACGGACCTCTGCGCGTGAAGGTCGTCGCCCTGCCCTCGGGACGTCGCCGGTCGCATCCCGAGTGGGAGGACCTCAAGGCCCTGGCCGAGCGTGCTGGCCTGACGCCCCTCCAGCTCCTCCAGGACCTGCGCCCCCTCCTGCCATGAGGTTCCGCCAGTCCCCGCGAACCTTCGTCGTCGAGGAGGTGCCCCTCTTCGAGGTCAGCGGGCGGGGCGACCACGTCTACCTCTGGACGCGCCGCGCGGGCATGTCCACCCCCTTCCTCCTCAAGCAGCTCCAGCGCGCCCTCCGCGTGGGCGAGGAGGACCTCGGCTGCGCGGGGCACAAGGACCGCGACGCCGTGGCGCTGCAGACCTTCTCCCTCCCCGGCCGCCTCGAGCGTCGCGCGGTGCAGGTGCTCCAGGACATGGGCGTGGAGGTCCTCTGGACGAAGCGTCACGCGCACAAGCTCCGCACGGGGAAGCTGCGCGGGAACCGGTTCACGGTGACCGTGGAGCTCGACTTTCCGGGCGACGTGGAGGCGCTCGAGGCCCGGTGCGTCCTCGCCGAGCGCGAGGGCTTCCCCAACGCCTTCGGCCCCCAGCGATTCGCCGACGGCTCGGCCATCGAGGAGGGACGGCGCGCCTTCCTCGGGATCCGCTCCCGTGGGCCCTTCCGTTCCTCCCGCTTCGCCGTGTCGGTCTTCCAGTCGGTGCTCTTCAACGACCTCCTCGAGCGACGCCAGCGGCTGGGACTCTACCCCGGGCCCGTGCAGGGGGACCTCATGAAGAAGCACGAGACGGGCGGCGAGTTCGTCGCGCTCGACGTGGACGAGGCCCTCGCGGTGCGCACGGCCGCCCTGGAGACCTCGCCCACGGGACCCATCTTCGGCGGGAAGATGCCCCGGCCCGAGGGACGGGCTTGGGAGCTCGAAACGGAGGTCCTCGGGCGCCACGGCCTCGGTCCCGCGCAGGTATCGGCCGCAAGGGCACCCGGCGCGAGGCGCTTCCTCCGCGCGCCCACGGGTCCCATCGAGCTCCAAGCCGAGGGCACCACCGCGCGGTTCGGCTTCCTCCTTCCGCCCGGGAGTTACGCGAGCGTCCTCCTCGCGCACTTCGGCATCGAGGTCATCCCGCCCGAGCGCGCCTCGAGAGATTGAAACACTGCCGATTCATGCTCGGATACCGGGAAGGCCGGCTACGCGCCTTTGGCGCTAGGCTCCGGACGGTGGGCGCCAGTCCGAAAGGCATATTGGAGAAGTGAATGCCAGGCCTTTCTTCCCGTCGC
>JBBIUU010000152.1:0-5428 GCA_037440125.1 Acidobacteriota bacterium | reverse complement strand
AGCGGGTGGCGAAGACGTGGCCCTTCGCCTCGAGCTCGGCGCGAAGGACCTGGTGGTTGTAAATCTCCCCGTTGAAGACCACGACGACGGACCCGTCCTCGTTCGTCATGGGCTGGGAGCCCGTGGCGAGGTCGAGGATGGAGAGGCGGCGGTGCCCGAGACCCACGGAGCCCTCGGCGAAGTAGCCCATGCCGTCGGGGCCGCGGTGCCGGAGGGCGGCCGTCATCGCGGCCAGGGCGGCGGCGTCGGCCGGGGCGTCTAGCCGGAAGCCGGCGATCCCGCACATGGGCCCGACTCGAGCACCTCGCGGACGACGTAGGGCGTCGTGCGCGACGAGGCGAAGTAGATGCGGATGAGGAGTTCGCCGAGGAGGCCCATCATGATGAGCTGGCCTCCGGCCAGCGCCAGGAAGATGGCGACGAGGAACACCGGGTTGCGGTGGACCCACACGCCGTCCACCACCTTCTCCCACAGGGTGTAGAGGGCCAGGAGGAAGGAGAGGCCGAAGAGGCCCACGCCCGCGCCGCCGAAGGCGTAGATCGGCTTCGTGAGGAAGGAGCCGAGGAACTTGATCGTGAGGAGGTCCAGCACCACCTTAAAGGTGCGCATGAGCCCGTACTTGCTCTTGCCCGAGACGCGCGGGTGGTGGTTCACCACCACCTCGGTGACGAGGGCTCCCTGCCAGCTCGCGAGGATGGGGATGAACCGGTGCATCTCTCCCACGAGGACGACGGGCTTGAGGACCTCCCGGCGGTAGGCCTTGAGCGTGCAGCCGTAGTCGTGCAGCTTGACGCCCGAGATGAAGGAGATGAGGCCGTTGGCGATCTTCGAGGGCAGGGTCCGCGTGAGGAAGGCGTCCCTCCGGTTCTTCCTCCAGCCGCTCACGACGTCGAAGCCCTCCTCGAGCTTCGCCAGGAGCGCGGGGATGTCCCCGGGGTCGTTCTGCAGGTCCCCGTCGAGCGGGATGAGGATCTCGCCGCGGGAGTGCTCGATGGCCGCGGCGAGCGCCGCGGTCTGGCCGGAGTTGCGCCGGAAGAACACGACGCACAGGTTGGGCCTCGTGGCGACCGCCTCCTTCAGCAGCGCCACCGTGCGGTCCTTGGAACCGTCGTCCACAAGGACCACCTCGTAGGTGCGGCCCAAGGAGCGCATCACCTCGGCGATGCGGTCCAGGAGCGGGACCACGTTCCCCTCCTCGTTGTAGAGGGGCACCATGAGGCTGATCTCGGGCGCAGGGCGGGGGTCAGGCATGGCGGGGAATCCCCAAAGAAATGCCGAATGTGGAATGGCGACTGGGGCAGGTGGAACGACGAGGCAAGCTGGAGGCTGGTTCCTTTCCGAATTCCGAATTCCGAATTCCGAATTTTTTTCCGACCCTTCCGCCTTCCGCCTTCCGCCTTCCGCCTTTCATCCTAGCTCTCCCTTCCCTGCAGCCCGTACTTCTTCACGTAGTACCGCATGGACCGGAAGGTGATGCCGAGCCGCTTGGCGGCCCGGACCATGACGCCGCCCTCGAGCTCCATGGCGCGCTGGACGTACGCCGCGCGGATCCCCTCCATGACCTCGTCCAGGTGGAAGCCCGCTTCGGGCAGGTCCATGCCCGCGACCTCCCGCACCCCGTGCGCGCCGCGCACCTCGTCGGGGAGGTCGCGGCTCTCGATGCGCTGGCCCTGGGCCAGGGCCATGGCGCGCTCGATGACGTTCTCCAGCTCGCGGACGTTGCCGGGCCATGGGTAGCGCTCGAGGACCCTCATGGCCTCCTGGGTGATGGCGGGGACCTCCCGGCCCCAGAGGCGCGAGTACTTCTCCATGAAGAACTTGACGAGGAGCGGGATGTCCTCGTGGCGCTCCCTCAGGGGCGGCATCTGGATGGAGATGACGTTCACGCGGTAGTAGAGGTCCTCGCGGAAGCGCTTCTCCTGGATCATCCGCTGGAGGTCCTGGTTCGTGGCGGCGAGCACCCGGGCGTCCACGGCGTGCTCCTCCTCGCTGCCGATGGGCCGGATCCTGCGCTCCTGCAGCGCCCGGAGGAGCTTGACCTGCATGGCGGGGGAGGTCTCCCCGATCTCGTCGAGGAAGAGGGTGCCGCCGGAGGCCACGTCGAAGAGGCCCTTCTTGGTGGCCACGGCGCCCGTGAACGAGCCCTTGACGTGGCCGAAGAGCTCGCTCTCCAGCAGGGTCTCCGTGAGGCCGCCGCAGTTGATGGCGACGAAGGGGCGCCCCGCGCGGGACGAGCGCAGGTGGATCGCGCGAGCCACGAGCTCCTTGCCCGTCCCGCTCTCCCCCTGGATGAGGACGCTGCTCGAAGCCGGCGCGATGCGCTCGATGAAGGCGTAGATCTCGCGCATCCGGGGATTGCGGCCCACGATGTCGCCGAACTTCTCCTGCTGGCTCAGCTCGGCCTTGAGGAGGACGTTCTCCTCCTTGAGGGCCTTCTTCTCGAGGGCGTGCCGGACGATGTTGACCAGCTCCTCCACCTGGAAGGGCTTGGTCACGTAGTCGAAGGCGCCGAGCTTGAGGGCCTCGATGGCGGAGTCGGTGCTCGCGTAGGCGGTCATGAGGACGACCTCCGCCGGCGAGTCCTCCCCCTTGAGCCTGCGGAGGAGGTCGAGGCCCGAGAGGCCCGGCATGCGGATGTCCGACACCACGAGGTCGAAGGGGCGCGAGTTGATGGCGGCCAGCGCGGCCTCCGCGCTCTCCGCGGTCTGGACGCCGTAGCCCTCCTGGGTGAAGAGGATGTCGAGCATCCTCCTCATGGAGATCTCGTCGTCCACCACCAGGATCTGCTCGTTCACGGCCGGCGCTCCAGCGGGAGGGTGATGTGGCACGTGGTGCCCTTGCCGGGGGAAGACTCGATGCGGATGGCCCCGCCGTGCTGCTCGACGATGCGGTAGACGATGGAGAGCCCGAGGCCCGCCCCCTGCGCGAAACCCCGCCGGAAGGGCTGGAAGAACTCGGCGATCTCGGTCTGGCGCATGCCGATCCCGTCGTCCCTCACGTCCAGTATAGCGGTTTCGCCGTCGGCCGTTAACGAGACGCCGATGTGGCCCCCCTCCCGGACCGCCTTGCGGGCGTTCTGGAGGAGGTTCCACAGCGCCTGGCGCAGCTGGTCGGGATCCACGCTCGCCTGGACCGCGCCGTCGGGCAGCGAGCTCTCCACGTGCAGGTGCCCGGCGATGGAGGGGTCGTTGCCGAAGAGGGTGATAACCTCTTCCACGAGGGAGCGGAGGTCGAGGGACCGCTTCTTGAGGGGCGCGGGCTTCACGAACCGGAGGAAGTTGTCGAGGGTGGCGCTCAGGCGCCTGCTCTCCTCCTGGATGATGCCCAGGAGCGTGAACTCCCTGCCCTCCCCGCTGGACTGCCGCTGGAGCATCTGGGCGGCCCCGGAGATGGACCCGAGCGGGTTCTTGATCTCGTGGGCGATGTCCGCGGCCATGGCGCCCATGGCGGCGAGGCGCTCGCGCAGCGCTAGCTCCTCCTTGAGCTGCACGAGCTCCGTCTGGTCCCGGATGAAGACGAGGTGCCCCAGGGGCGTGAGGCCCGTCTTGAGGGGGGTGACGGCCACGCGGAGGTACCGCCTGTTGGCCCCGAGGACGAGGTCCACCTCACGGTCTCGGGAGAGCCCCTCCTCGTCCAAGTCGACCGCCGGGCATCCGAGCTCCTCGAGGCGGCCGTTGAAGCTCCAGCCCGAGGGGATGCTCTCGCCCAGCATCCGCATCGCGGCGGGGTTGGCGAAGGTGACGCGCCCCTGCGGGTCGGTCGTGAGCACGCCCCACTTCAGCGTGGAGAGGATCTGCTCGTTGAGGGTGCGGAGGGAGGAGAAGTCCTTCTCCATGACGCCCAGGGCAGCCCGGGTGGACTCGATGCGCTCCGACATCACGCTCATGAGGAAGGCCACGAGGAAGAACCCGAGGTAGTGGGCCAGGAGGGCGTAGAGGGTCGCGCTGGCTAGGGGGCGCTCGTAGGAGAAGCGGTCCGAGAACCGCTCGGGGTCCAGCCAGCCGTAGAAGAGGGCCACGCACAGCAGGCCGTACGCCACCGAGTCAAGCATGGCCACGAGGTAGGCGCCGCGCCGCCGCAGGAGGTAGCCGCCGAGCACGATGAGCACGTGGTAGAGGAAGGTGTAGATGCTGTTGAGCCCGCCGGTGAAGAAGGCGAGGACGGTCACCGAGAGGATGTCGCCCCCCATCTGGAGGTAGATGAAGAGGGGGCGCGCCCGCAGCGGGCGGAACAGCAGGTAGAGGATGCTGTAGAGGATGTTGAGGCCGAGCACGAAGGCGGTGAAGTAGAAGAACGGCCAGAGATCGAACTCGGCCCCGGCGAAGGCCTGGATGCCCAGCGCGCTGAGGAAGAACGTGAAGGCGATGACCGTCCGGAACACCATCAGCCGGACGGCCTGTTTCTCTAGGGGCTCCATGGTGGGCGCTTCGGGCGAGACATCGGCGGACCGGTCCCCCAGCTTTCTGGGGAGCGAGCCGGGGAGCCGGAGAGCCGGGGAGCCGGGGAGCTTGGGACTGTCCTTCTCTCCGACTCTCCGGCTCTCCGGCTCTCCGCTTCCATCCCTACTGGATCTGCTGGATCAGGGTGAAGAGCGGCATGTACATGGCGATGACGATGCCGCCGATGGTGATGCCCAGGAAGACGATGATCAGGGGCTCGAGGAGCGACATCAGGTTCGCCACCGCCTCGTCCACCTCGTCCTCGTAGAAGTCGGCGATCTTGCTGAGCATGGCGTCGAGGGCGCCGGTGGACTCGCCGACGCTGATCATCTGGGTCACCATCCCCGGGAAGACGCCCGAGGCCTGCAGGGGCTCCGTGAGGGTCTTGCCCTCCTCGACCGACTTCCTCGTCTTGAGGATGGCCTCCTCGATGATGGCGTTGCCCGAGGTCCGCGCGGTGATGTCCAGGCCCTCGAGGATGGGGACGCCGGAGGAGACCAGCGTGGCGAGGGTCCGGCAGAAGCGGGCCACGGCGATCTTCCTCAGCACGGGCCCGAACACCGGGGACTTCAGGAGGAGCTTGTCGATGAGGTACCGCCCGCCCTCCGTCCTGTAGTAGAGGCGCACGGCCGTGAAGATCGCGACGAGGAGCAGGATACAGAGCCAGCCCCACCGCCCCAGGAAATTGGAGATGTTGATGACGATGAGGGTGGGGGTCGGCAGCTTCGCGCCCACGCCGGCGAACAGGGAGGCGAAGGTGGGGACCACCTTCCACATGATGACCACGACGACGCCGATGGCCACGCTGACGACGATGACCGGGTAGATCATGGCCGACTTGATGGCGGCCTTCAGCTTGACGGCCTTCTCGATGTAGAGCGAGAGGCGCTGGAGGATGGTGTCGAGGATACCGCCCGCCTCGCCCGCGGCGACGAGGTTGCAGTAGAGGTTGTCGAAGACCTTGGGGTGCTTCTTGAAGGCCTCGTTGA
>JBBIUU010000151.1:0-5468 GCA_037440125.1 Acidobacteriota bacterium | reverse complement strand
GTGGTGCGCCCGACAGGACTCGAACCTGTAACCTCCGGCTCCGTAGGCCGATGCTCTATCCAATTGAGCCACGGGCGCACCGGTCTGCCTAGTATACGAGAATTGCTTGCCCAAGGCAACCTCGCGGGAGACTGACGCGGGATTGAAAGCGGAGGAGCGGTGGGGTATCCTTTGCCCCTCGGAGACCCCATGGCACCGGAACACCTCTTCGCGAACGAGGCCCCCGACAACCCCGTGATCATCTCCTTCTCGGCCCCCACGGGCGGCCTCGGTACGACCCTCCTGGCCACCAACCTGGGCATCCAGCTCGCCAAGAAGGGGCGCTCCGTCCTCGTGGCGGATCTGGCGCTGACCGAGGCCACCTGCCATCTCGCCCTCGGCGTGCTGCGGCCCGAGCGCCACCTCGGCATGTACCTGGGCAAGGAGCTGCCGACCCTCAAGGACGCCATCGTCCCCACCTCCGTGAACAACCTCTCGCTCCTCGCCGGTTGGCCCGAATCGCCCGAGGTGGCCAACGTCGCCTACCTGAGCAAGCAGAAGCTCCTCTCGGACCTCAAAGAGCAACGCTACGACTACATCCTCATCGACGCGGGCTCCGGCACGGGCGCAGACACGCTCGACTTCTTCCTAGCGGCCCAGCACGCGGTCGCGGTGGTGCAGACCACCTCGGTGGGCCTCGAGCCCTTCTACCGCTTCTTCCGCGCCTTCCTCCACAGGCTCCTCATGGAGGGGCTCAACAAGAAGCGGTACCAGGCGCTCGCCCCGGGCCTCAACCAGAAGTCGCCGCTGGCGGGGCTCTGGGACATGGCGGAGACGCGCCAGGAGGACCTCGACGCGGTGGAACGCGCCATCGAGGCGCGGCGCTTCGCGTTCGTTCAGACGGGCCTCACCTCCGAGAAGGACCAGCGCATGGGCCACCAGCTCGAGGCGCTGCTCAGGAGGAACTTCCTCTGCCCCGTTCGGTTTCTCGGCGGCATCGACTGGGACACGCAGGCCGCCTCCGCGCACCGCGCCCTCGAGCCCATCGCCAAGGCCTACCCGATGTGCGCCTTCAGCCTCGCGGTGGAGCGCCTGGCGAACCTCGTCCTCAAGGAAGAGCGCGAGCCCTCGCCCGCGCAGGGGCACCTCGATCCGCGCCCCGTGGGCGAGATGGACGCGTACGAGCTCCTCGAGCTCCCGTACAACGCCTCGGTCAAGGACATCCAGGTGGCCTACGGGCGCCTGCTCGAGCCCTACCTCGAGACCTCGCCGCTGACGCTCGCGCTCTACACCAAGGAGGAGCGCGAGGCCATCCGCGACCGGCTCGAGGACGCCTACAAGCTCCTCATCAACAGCGGCCTCAGGCAGCGCTACGACGACGAGCTCATCTCGAAAGGGCGCATGGGCGCGGAGGAGCGCGTCGAGGAGTACGGCGAGCCCGCCACCGAGCCCACCGGCTCCGGCGCGGTGGTCAGCACGCACGCGGGCGAAGAGGCGCCTCAGCAGCGCGCGCGCAACGTGGAGGCGGTCCTCGAAGAGATCCTCCAGTTCGACGGCAAGGCCCTGCGCCGCGTGCGCGAGGCCCGCGGCATCTCGGTCGCCGAGATCGTCTCCGAGACCAACATCCGGAGCTGGTACATCGAGTGCATCGAGGCGGAGCGCTTCGACGCGCTCCCCGCGCAGATCTACCTCAAAGGTTTCCTGAAGCAGATCGCGGCCTACCTGGGTCTCGACCCGCAGCGGGTCATCGCGGACTACATCGCCAGGGTCCACGCGGCGGCCCGCACCCCGCCGCCTCCCGGCCGCTGACGGCGGGCCGGCACTCCGCGGAGCGTCCTCTTGAGCACCTACCAGCCGGGCGACCGCACGCCCATCACGCGCCGTTCCCAGCTCACCGACCTCTTCGCGCCGCACTCTCCCCGCGAGGGCCGCGTGGGGCTCGAGCTCGAGCTCCTGCCCGTGCGCCAAGACGGCCGCCTCGTGCCCTACGCGGGCCCCGGCGGCGTGGAGGAGATGCTCGCGCGTCTGAGCCCGCCGCACGAGGCCGTGAGGGAGGGTGAGCACCTGACGGCGCTCAAGCCCGCGCGCGGCGGGATGCTGGGGCTCGAGCCCGGCGCGCAGGTGGAGATCGCTGCGCCGCCCCTCGACACGCTCGGCGAGGTCGAGGCCTACCTCCGCGGCGAGATGGAGGAGCTCGCGCGCTCCTCGGCGGAGTCGGGTTTCCGCCTCGCGCCCTGGGGCGTGGCGCCCATGGACGGCGAGGAGGATCTGGCCGACGTCCCGAAGGCGCGCTATGACATCCTGCGGGCGCACCTCCTCCGCGCGGGGAGTCTCGGGCGGCGGATGATGAAGCTCACCGCCTCGACGCAGGTCTCCTTCGACTACCGCGACGAGGCGGACCTTCCCCGCCTCGTGCGGACCGCCGCCACGGCGCTGCCCTACGTCCTCGCCTTCACCGCGAACGGTCCCGTGTACCGCGGCCGACGGACGAGGTGGGCGACGCAGCGGCCGAAGATCTGGCGGCACACGGATCGGCTGCGCTGCGGCCTGCCCGCGTTCCTCTTCGAGGACCGCGTCACCTACACGGCGGCGGCTCGCTGGGCCGCGGGCCGCCCGCTGATCCTCATGGTCCGCGACGGCAGGTTTCTCCCCGGCGACGGCCGGACCTTCGCGCAGTGGCTCGGCGACCCGCGGGACCGCGGGCCCGTCACGGTCGAGGACTGGGAGCTCCACGTCAGCACGCTCTTCCCGGACCTCCGCCTGCGCTCCTATCTGGAGATCCGCGTGCTCGACGCCCTGCCGCTGCCGCTGGTCCTGGCGGTCGCGGCCCTCTTCAAGGGGCTTTTCGCCGAGGCCGGCGGGCGGAGGCTGGCGCTCTCGGGCCTGCCCTGCCGCGGCCGTGCGGATCTCGGCCGGGCGCTGATGGAAGCTGCGCGCCACGGCCCGCGCTGGGTTCCCGCGGAGGGGCCTTCCCCCGCGGAAGCCGCGAAGGCGCTGCTCGCCACGTCGGCCGAGGGCCTCCGGTCCGTGGGCGAAGACGCCGGCCGCCTGGAGCCCCTCGCCGAACTCGTCGGCCGCGACCTCTGCCCGTCCATGCTCTGGCGAAAGAGGCCCGACGGAGGATGGTCCGGACCGGCCGCCGACGGGGGGGCGGGTTAACTCTGTACAACTCTTCCGTGTTTGTCGCCTCGGACCAAAGGAAAAACTGCGATCTCTTCGTCAGGGCCTCAGAAGGCGCCACGCGACCTCTGGCGGGGGCCTCGGAGATCGGTCGACGGGAGGAGAAAAGCGGTGTGAACCTAGGCACATCGTGGCGCCCGGACACCGCCGGGGCTTGACTCCCGTGGAGGATGCCACAATACTTAGGAGCAACAAGGAGGTGCGCCATCGAGTGGAGTGGGGTTCCGCAGAGGCCCGAGGCGGATGCGTGGAAACTATTGACAGGCCCGGACGCCGTGCTATACTCCAATCGGGAGGATTGGCGCGTCTGCGGAAAAGGGGCATTTCCACCGTTCTTGGAGGCGGCGCTCACAGGTGGAGCTGGGGCTTGACTTGGCTTCGGCCCAGCGGTTATCCTCTTGGTTGATGTCGTGGCTTTGGGAAGGGGTCTAAGCGAGACTTTCACTTCACGGAGGCGGCAGTTCCCTATGGCTGGAAGCCGCAACAATCCAGAAGGGGGGTGGTTAGGTCATTGGCCAAACCCGAGGGGAGATCGACGAGTTGATGACACACACTTCTTTCGTGTTCGAGTACAGGCTTTCGAAGTTGACGGAATAGGAGGTTGAGGATGCAGAACGCGTTGAGAAAATGGCTTGTGGGGTTCGGCCTCGTCGCCGCCCTGCTGGCGCTCGCGGTCCCTGCGCTTGCCCAGAACCAGTGGCAGGCCCAGACGGCCCCCGCGGGAACCTTCCCCACGCCAGTCACCGCGATGAACGTCGGCCCGCTGAATCAGGTCGAGGCGGTCACGGCGGGTGGCGGCTACCCTGGCGGGAACCTTGGTTCCACGTACTATGACAACGCCGGCGGTACGAACTTCACCATCCGCAACGGCGGCGGCGATCCCCCCGCCAATCCCGCGGGCGACGACTACACCGCCGTCATGTGGGACGGCACGTGGTGGTTCGGCGGCGCGTGGAACACGGGCCTCTGGGACTTCAACGGGGCCTTCAGCAACCCCACCGCCACCGCTCCCCTGTGGGTGAACAAGCACGTCCAGTGCTTCGCGGCCGACATGGACAACGCCGGCGCGCCTTATCCCCACGTGCTCTACATCGGCAGCTGGGGCGACGGAATGTACACCTTCGACGGCACCACCTGGACCAAGCTCGCCAACTACCCCGGCGCGGCCCCGGCCCAGTTCGTCCGCAAGGTCATGCTCGTCCAGAACGGCGCCGGCGTTCACCCTGACGTCTACGCCGCCACCGATGGCTACGGTCTCGTGAAGGGCGTCTGGACCGGTGCCTGGAGCTGGTCTCAGGTCTATACGGCCGACGGGTTCGTCACGGCTCTCGGCCAGGGCGGCGGGAACCTCTTCGCCGGCACGAAGGCCAGCGGCATCGTCGTGAGCTCCGACAACGGCGCCACGTGGGCTCCGATGACCTCCAACCCGGTCATCACCTTCCCCGTGACCTCCATCAGCAGCACCGCCGTCGGCTACTTCGCCGGCACCGCGGGCCAGGGCATCTTCCGCTGGGACGACATCAACAGCACCTGGTTCCGCATCGACACCGCCGGTTGCGCCGGTGGCGTGACGGTCGACCCCTACATCAACGACCTGGCCTTCGAGACAGCGGCCGGCCCCGTCTACACCCTCTTCGCCGCCGCCGGTCAGGAAGTCGTCGGTGGTGTCGGCCACGTCTATTCCATCACGCTGGCCAACCCCATCGCAGCGGCCGTGCCCGCCCAGAACCTCGTGGTCGGCACGCCCTACTCCTACACGCTGCCCATCACCGAGCCCGTGGTCTGCAGCCCGAAGAACTGGAAATACCAGATTATCTCCGGGTCGCTGCCTCCTGGTCTCGGCATCACGCTGGACAACACGCCCACTCCCCCGACCGTCACCATCTCGGGGACGCCGACGCAGGACTGCACCTACGGCATCACCGTCCGCGTGTGGGACTCCCTCTATAACTACGTGGACGTGCCCGTCACCTTCGCCGTCCAGCTCATGGCCCCGCCCATCACCATCAACGTGACGCCCACGCCTCTGGGCTCCGTGCAGTCCTTCAGCACGCTGTCCCCCTCGGCGCTCGGCGCCCAGGGCACCCTGAGCTACGCGTGGAACTTTGGCGAGGCGGGTAACCCCGTTCCCGGTGTGGACAGCACCTCCTCCAACCCGACGCACATCTACCGGTGCCGGCGCCTACACCGTGACCCTCGTCATCAGCGACAGCGCCTGCCCCGGCGGCACCGTCGGGACCACGTGCCCCGCCACGCCGGCCGACAACTGCAGCACGGCGACCGCCGAGGTCTACGCCCCGCTGCTCATC
>JBBIUU010000150.1:3852-5550 GCA_037440125.1 Acidobacteriota bacterium | reverse complement strand
GGACGCCGCTTTCTCCGCTGCGCTCCGAAAGCGAGTCCGGCTTCAGCCGTTGTGTGAACAGGCCCTAAAGGAGAGGCATTACTCCCCCGTCATCGCTTTCGCGTCGAGGAGGCGCTCGACCTCACCCTCGGGCAGGTCGCGCGACTTCGCGCTCCCCCCAGGGCGCCTCAGCCGGCCCCCTAGGGCGCCTGCCTGCGGCAGGCTGTGACCCCCAGCCCTCGCGCGGGACGCCCTTCGCCCGGGGGAACCTCCCCGTTCCCCCGGACCCCCTCGCCTGCTGCCCGCCTCCAAACTAAAGGAGAGGCATTACTCCCCCGTCATCGCCCTCGCGTCGAGGAGGCGCTCGACCTCACCCTCGGGCAGCAGGCCCTTCTCGCGGATGAGTTGGCGGATCGTAGCCCCGGTCTCGCGGGCCTCCTTCGCCAGCGATGCGGCCTTGTCGTAGCCGAGGACGGGGGCGAGCGCAGTGACCATGGCGAGGCTCTTCTCGACCATCTCGGTGCAACGGGCCTCGTCGGCCCGGAGGCCCTCGACGCACCGTCGCGAGAAGGTCCTGGCGCCGCTCGCGAGGATGGCGACGGAATCCAGGAGGTTGGCCGCCATGACCGGCAGCATGGTGTTGAGCTCGAAGTGCCCCTGCTGACCCGAGATCGCAACGGTCACGTCGTTCCCCAGGACCTGCGCGCACACCATCACGAGCATCTCCGACATGACGGGGTTCACCTTGCCGGGCATGATGGAGGAGCCCGGCTGGAGGTCGGGGATGACGAGCTCGCCCAGCCCGCAGCGGGGGCCCGAGCCGAGCCAGCGGATGTCCTCGGCGATCTTCGTGAGGCTCACGGCGGCGGTCCTGAGCGCGCCGCTCGACTCCACCAGGGCGTCCTGCGCGGCCAACGCCTCGAAGAGGTTCGGCGCCTGCTTCAGGGGGAGCCCCGTCTCGGACGCGACGTGCTCGATGACCGCCTTGGCGAAGCCCGGCTCGGCGTTGAGCCCCGTCCCCACGGCGGTCCCACCGAGGGCCACCTCGCCCAGTGCGGGCCGCGCGCCCTCGACGCGTCGCACGGCGTTCCGCACCTGCGTGGCGTACCCCGAAAGCTCCTGCCCCAGGCGCACGGGCACGGCGTCCTGGAGGTGCGTCCTGCCGATCTTGACCACGCCGTCGAAGTCGCGGGCCTTCCTCTCCAGCGCGCCCGCCAGCTCCTTCAGGGCGGGCAGGAGGTCGTGGTCGAGAGCCTCGAGGGCGGCGATGTGGATCACCGTGGGGACCACGTCGTTGCTCGACTGCCCGCGGTTCACGTGGTCGTTGGGGTGGACGGGCGATTTGCTCCCCACGACGCCGCCGAGGAGCTGGATGGCTCGGTTGGCGATGACCTCGTTGGCGTTCATGTTGGAGGAGGTGCCCGAGCCCGTCTGGAAGACGTCGAGGGGGAACTGGGCGTCGAGATTTCCCGCGGCGACCTCCGCGGCCGCGGCGATGATGGCGTCGGCCAGCTCGGGCGCGAGCGCGCCCCGCGCCTTGTTCACCTGCGCCGCCGCCCCCTTCACGAAACCGAAGGCGTGGATCATGCGCGGCGGGAGCGTCCTCCCGCTGATGGGGAAGTTCTCCACCGCGCGCTGGGTCTGGGCGCCCCACAGGGCGTGCGAGGGCACCTTCACCTCGCCCATGGAATCCTTCTCGATCCGGTAGTCGGTCATGGG
>JBBIUU010000150.1:0-3752 GCA_037440125.1 Acidobacteriota bacterium | reverse complement strand
GATGAACTCCTCCTCGGACTCCCTGAACCGCGCGCCGCACCATTCGATGGCATCGGTCCCGACGGGGACCCGGAGGCGGCCCTCCTCGCCCGAGGCCGCCCGGAGGATGGCCTCGGCCACGGGCTCTCCCGTGGGGGCCTCCGCGTCCTCTTCCTCGAAGCCGCGTTTCACGGCGGCCGTGAAGGTCTCGTAGGTGCCGTCGGCGGCCTTCGGATGGGGCTCGGCCGATTGGAACCCCGTGGCGAACGCCCCGGGCTCCACGAGCGTCACACCGATGCCGAAGGGCCGCACCTCGTGGCGCAGGCTCTCGGCCCAGCCCTCCATGGCGTGCTTGGAGGCGCAGTAGCCCGAGAAGCAGGGAATCCCGGTCCGGCCCCAGTCGGAGGAGACGAAGACGAGCTCGCCGCCGCCCCCGGCGCGCATCCCCGGCAGCGCGCGTCGGGTCACCGCCACCGCGCCGAAGAAGTTCGTCTCGAACTCCGCGCGGAGCGCCTCGGCGAGGATCTCCTCCGCGGGGCCGAAGTAGGCCATGCCCGCGTTGTTGACCACGGCGTCCATCGCGCCGAATCGCGCCTCGGCCTCGCCGAAGGCCCGGTCGATGGAGGGCGCCTCCGTGACGTCGAGGCGGAGCGTGAGGAGGTTCTCCGACGGCGCGAGGGGGATGGCTTCGGGCTTCCGGGCCGTGGCCACCACGCGCCAGCCGCGCTCCAGCGCGAGTCTCGCCGTCAGAAGGCCGAACCCGCTCGAGGTGCCCGTGATGAGGATGGTCTTGGTGGGCATGGGCTCTCCCTGTTCTCCGGCTTCTTGGCTCTGTCGCCCGCGCCTCACGCCTCGCGCCTCATGCCTACAACAGCGAATCCATCAGCCTCGCCGTGTTGTGGACGACCTTCGTCCAGCGGGGCCGGGCGCGCCAGACCTCAAGCGTCAACTCTTCGCTGCGGGCGAGGTACCGCTCCTGGATGGCCCTCACGCGGGCCACTACCTCGGGGTCGTAGACGAGGAGGTTGATCTCCTCGTTGAGCGCGAAGGACCGGATGTCCATGTTCGTGGAGCCCACGAGGGCCACCTCCGAGTCCACCGTGAGGTGCTTGGCGTGGAGGAAACGCGGCTCGTAGAGGTGGAGGCGGATCCCCACCTCCAGGAGGTCGTCGTAGTAGGCGCGCTGGGCGAGCTGGGAGAGGGGCTGGTTGGCGTGCATGGAGAGGATGAGACGCACCTCCACGCCCCGCCGCGCCGCGGTGCGGAGGGCCTCGAGGAAGGGGTCGTCGGGGATGAAGTACGGCGTCGTGATGCAGAGTCTCTCCCGCGCCGTGTAGAGCATCTCGACGATGAGCTCTTGGCCGTTCTCGCGCCGGTAGCTCGGGCCGCTCGGCACGACCTGGCAACTCGAGGCCCCCGCCGCGGGCTCCAGGGGGAAGAACTCGGGGCCGTCGAACATGACCCCCGTCTCACAGTAGTAGTCGGACAGGAAGACGGCCTGGAGCTGGAGCACCACGGGACCCTCGACGCGCGCCCAGAGCTCCTCGTTCGGGTAACCCTTCACGAAGAGCCCGTCCACGATGTTCTGGGAGCCCGCGTAGCTGATGCGCCCATCGACGACGGCGACCTTGCGGTGGTTGCGCAAGTCGTAGCGCGCCGTGTGCCTGCGCAGGAGCCCCACGGGCATGGCCTCGGTCACTTCGACGCCTCCCGCGCGGAGCCTCGGGCCGAGGCGCCTCAGGCCCCTCTTGGACCCCAGCGCGTCCATCATGACGCGGCAGGTGACCCCCCGCTTCGCGGCCCGCAGGAGGGACTCCGCGACCCGCCTTCCGGTCCCGTCGTCCTCGAAGATGTAGAAGAGGAGGTGGACGGTGTTCGAGGCGCCGTCGATGTCCGCCACGAGCCGGTCGATGGCCGCCGAGTAGTCGGGCAGGAGCTCGACCGCGTTGCCGCCGAGGGGCCTGAAGCCTCCGAGGTCCTGTCCCAGGACGGCCAGCGGGCGGGCATTGGGGGAGAGGTCCTCCGCCGCGGAGAGCGCGTCGCGCACGCCCTCCCGCTTCTCGCGCAGGTGCTGCTCGAGGCGCTTCTGCCGCCTCAGACGCCGCCTGGGCAGGAAGGCGCGCCCGAAGAACGCGTAGACGAGGAGGCCCGGCCAGGGGAGCAGGAAGATGAGGAGGAGCCACGCCCTCGACGCCGACGCCGAGCGCTTCTGCGGCACGTAGATCAGCATCACGAAGCGGATGACCCACTCACTGGCCAGGTAGACGAGGGACCAGGACATGGCCCGAGTATAGCGCGCCGACCCTCCGGACCGTGACGGGTGGGCCTCTGAGGGGTGCGGTCACTGGGGCTGGGCGGGGGGCGGGGCGGGGGAGGACTTGCCGGCGGCGAGCTCCGGAGGGCCGGTGAGGCGTCCGTCGAGAAAGTCCACGACACGCTCCGTCGTCCGGTCGAAGCCGAGGAAGGTCATGGTGAGGAAGGAGTTCCGGTGGCTGTACCCGAGGGTCACCCTCTCGGGGCGCCCCATGGCCTCCCAGAGTTCGTCCCGCGCGTCCTTCGGGATGCACGCGTCCTCGCCGGCGTCGATGAAGAGGACGCCCGCGGGGTCGATGTTCCCCGCGAAGCGGATGGGCTCCACCGCCGCCAGGGGCCCCTCCACGGCCGCGTGGAACGCCTCATCGTCCCATCCCAGCTTCAGGCACATGGCGCGACGCACGTCGGCCTCGGCCCCGTAGCAGACCGTCAGGATCTCGTCGAGGCGGCCGCCGCCCATGACGAAGGCACCCGCGGAAATGCGCGGGTCGCGCCCCATGGTGAGGTTCCCCACGATGGCCCCGATGGAGCACCCCACGATGCCGATGCGACGGGGGTCCGTGCCCGGCTGCTCGAGGATCCACGAGACCCAGCGCCGGATGTCGTCGGAGGCCGCCTCGATGCACGCCGCGGAGTTATCGAGCGCCGCCATGAACTCCGGCACGCTCGTGGCCGCCTCCATGGCCGGGTAATCCATGAGTCTGGTCTTCCCGGGGTTCTGGACCCACAGGACGTTCGTGGTCGCGTGGTGCGGCCCGTGCGTGAGCCACGTGACGAGCTTCCACGGTGGATATGTTGAGCTGCCCCAGATGGGCAGAACGATGACCCAGCTCTTGGGTCCGGGGTCGCGGCTGAGGTAGGCGATGGCGCCCAGGGCGTCGTCGCCCGCGTACCCGCAGGGGTCGGGGCGGTGGAGGTCCAACACGTCGTATCGGGCGAAGCCGTCGCCCCGCTCCGCGCTCACGGCCTGGGGAGGCGGTGGGGGGGGCTGGGGCGCCCCGGGGACGCGGTGCGCGAGCGCCGCGGGATCGGGCCTGTACGCCGTCACCGTGGCGCTCGTCATGCACGCCGCCGTGGCGAGCAAGACGAGCAGGGCGGCCGCGAGGGGAACCTCCGCGGCCGCCCCCCCGGATGTCCTCGTCCGGTTCAGAAGGTCCACTTCAATCCGAGCCTCAGCGTGCGCGGGTTCTGCAGCTGCGTGGGCTTGCCCCAGTTCGGGTCGCGCTTGAGGTTGCCCGTGTAGACGTCCTGCAGGGTGGCCGGGCGCTGGTAGTACCACGAGTACATGTCGGTGGCCGTCTGCCGGTTGGTCACGTTGAAGAGGTCCAGGAAGAACGTGAAGGCGGTCTTCATGACCTTCACGCTCTGCTCGGCGTGGAGGTCGAGCTGCCAGTTGCCGGGCATTCGGTCGGTGCCGCGCGGCGCGGCGAAGAGGGGCCCGTAGCCCGGGCCGCTGGTCG
>JBBIUU010000149.1:3360-5588 GCA_037440125.1 Acidobacteriota bacterium | reverse complement strand
ATCTTGAGGTGACCACCGCAAATAGAGTGATTTCAGGCCTTCCAACGCAAATTGGACGGTGGTTGGGGGTTGGGTCTGGGACCAACAAGTTTGTGCGGGGCGAAACAAGTTTGCTCGGGGCTAAACCTGGTTTGTGCCCGCTTCCCCCTTCAGTCATGCCCGTGGTCCCCTCGGCGATTGTACACCTGGGGTGGGATTTCGTGTTCTTTCTTCGACCTGGCGTGAGCATTCGCCGCGTGGGTGCCTGTCGCGTGGGTGCCGGCCGTGTGTGTGATCCGCTCGGCGAGCCGCAGCTCGACGGCGTCGCGATAGGGCAGGACCCACACCTGGAGGAGGCGGTCCCAGCGTGCGCCGGCGGCTTTCACGGCCTCGCGCATGGCGCGCTCATGGAAGTCGATGTGGAGCCCGACGAGCTGATCGGGCGCGATGCGGGCCTTCCCTGCCGTCCAGGGCGCCTCCTCGAGGAGGAGCTCGACCGTCTTCGTTCGCTTCCCGGTGGCGGCGTCGTAGATGTAGCGGACGCAGACGAACCGGTCGCCGTATTGCGCCATCAGGCGCTTCGTCCCCTTCTCGCCTGGCCGGGCCACGTGGATCCTCCGTTTCCGGCGGGGTTTGAGCGTTCTCCCCGGCCGGACCTCATACGGGATTTCCGGCGGCACCTCGCGGACGGACCAGAACCGCGCCGGCGTCGCCCGGGTGGTGTAAGCGTGCCTCTCCCGGAAACGGCTCGCGGCCTTAGCGCCGGGGCCGGTCCCGCGGAGCTGGACGGCGATGACGGCGGCACCCCCTTGACGAATTACCGAATCGAGCTTTTTGCGCATTGCGTAGCTCCGCTCTCGCCCGCTGACGGGCGCCTTCCAACCCGCGGCCCTGTCGCTTCCGCCGGCCGGGAGCCGGCCTCCCCCACCCCGCTACAAACTGTCGGCGGGGCTCTTGACGCCACGCCCCCCGCGGTTCAGGACGTGGGTGTAGATCATGGTGGTTGAGACATCGCTGTGGCCCAGGAGTTCCTGCACCGTGCGGATGTCGTAGCCGTCCTCGAGCAGGTGCGTCGCGAAGGAGTGCCGGAAGGTGTGGCACGACACGTTCTTCGTGACGCCCGAGGCCCGCACCGCCTCCTTGACGGCGCGCTGGAGGACGGTCTCGTTAAGGTGGTGCCGCTTGATCTCCCCCGTACGCGGGTCCTTGCTGAGCTTGGGCGCCGGGAAGAGGTACTGCCACTTCCACTCGTTGGGGGCGTTCGGGTACTTCCGCGCCAGCGCGTCGGGAAGGCTGACGCGCGCCCGGCCCTCGGCCAGGACGCCCTCGAACCAGGCCTTGTGTTTCTTCAGGTGCTCGCGTAGGGCCGGCACGAGGCTCTTGGGGAGGACCGTCACGCGGTCCTTGCCGCCCTTCCCGTCCCGCACCATGACCTCGCGGCGCTCCAGGTCAAGGTCCTTGACGCGGAGGGACAGGCACTCCTTGAGACGGAGGCCCGAGCCGTAGAGGAGGCCCGCCATGAGACGCTTTGCCGGGGGCATGTGCTCGAGGATGGCCTTCACCTCGCGCTTGGTGAGGACCTCGGGCAGGCGCTGGGAACGCTTGGCGCGGATGACCCCGTCCATCCAGGGCACATCCACCTTCAGGACCTCCTTGTAGAGGAAGAGGAGCGCCGCCAGCGCCTGGTTCTGCGTGGCCGCCGAGACCTGCGCGTCGACCGCGAGGTGCGAGAGGAAGGTGTTGATCTCCCCCGCGCCCATGTCCTTCGGGTGCCGCTTGCTGTGGAAGAGGATGTACCGGCGCGCCCAGTGCACGTAACTCTCCTCCGTGCGGTAGCTGTAGTGGCGCGCGCGCATCACCTGCCGGAGCTCGTCCAGCAGCTTCGTCCTCGCGGGAGACGGAACCTGCGTCATAGGAACCTCCTGTCCCCTTGTCTTTGTCAGTTCCCCGAAACGCCCGCAGTCTAACGCCGGAGGGCGATGCCGTCAATGGTCGAGTGAAAGTCCAAGAAAACGAAGGGCAAGGGGCTCATTGTTGGGGAGGAGGAGGAGGGGATGTTATGCGACCGCTTTTGTCAGTCGGATGCCGGGGCGAAGCAGGGATTTCGACAGAGGAGTGGGCGGACGGCTGCGCAGCGGGCAAGCCCAACAAGGACAAGTATTACATCGTCAGTGGGGCCGCAGGTCGGGGCGCCGGGCGAGGGCGTTCCGGTCAAACCGGCTGCCGTTTTTGCACTTGGCTTTACACAA
>JBBIUU010000149.1:0-3260 GCA_037440125.1 Acidobacteriota bacterium | reverse complement strand
CCCTACCCCCTCGGCATGGGGAGGAGCGCGCCGCCGCTGCAGCAGAGGTCCACGCCGGTGAGGTGGCGGCTGACGTCGGAGGCGAGGAAGAGCGCGGCCTCGGCCACGTCCTCGGCCTCGGCGACGCGCTTGAGCGGGACCACGGAGACGATGGCGGACTCCCGCGCGTCGAGGGCCCCCTGGCTCATGGGCGTGCGCACCCAGCCGGGGCTCACGAGGTTGACACGGATGGCGGGGGCGAGCTCCTGCGCGAGGGAGTAGATCATGGACTGGACCGCGCCCTTGCTGCCCGCGTAGTGGCTGTGGCCTGGCTCGCCGCGCTGGCCGGCGGTGGACCCGATGACGATGTAGACGCCTTGGGCCACGGCGTTCGCGAATTCGCGGGCGAGGTAGTAGCTGGAGAAGGTGTTGGTGCGGAACATGGTCTCGAGGGTCTCCCTCGTCAGGGTGCGGATGTCACCGTCGTTCCAGATCCCCGCGGAGTGCACGAGCACGTCGAGGCCCTCGAGCGCCTTGGCGCCTACGCCCACGGCTTCCACGCAGCCCTCCTCGGTGGCGAGGTCGGCCTGGACGGGGTGGACGCGGCTGGGGTGCCTGCGGGCGAACGCCTCCACGGGCTCGGCCTGGTTTCGGTACTGGGCGGCCACGCTGGCGCCCTGGCGGAGGAAGGACTCGACGCACGCGAGGCCGATGCCCGAGGAGGCGCCGGTCACGAGCACGCGCTTGCCCTTGAGGTCAGGGTAGATAGGTGAGGATGTCATTTGATATCTCCTTTGAAGACGCCCGTTGGGGGAAGACATTTCGGAGGTGGGATAGCGGATTGGGGAAAAAGATCGTGAGCGGAGAACGCACGTCGCGAGGCATCCGGCGGCGTCTTCCGCCCGTCACGGCCTTTCCGGCTTCTTCCTTTCCGAAATCCCATATCCCAAATCCCAAATCTCTTTCACATCTCGATCGTCAGCCCGTCGTAGGCGGGCTGGATGTTCTCGGGGAGGGACGCGGCGAGCTCGGCGTGGTCGAGCTCGTGGCCCATGTGGACGAGGAAGGCCCGCCGCGGTGCGACGGCCTCGATGGTGCGCAGGGCCTCGCCCACGGTCATGTGCGTGGGGTGGTCGGGCTCGTGGCGCAGCGCGTTGATGACGAGCGTGTCGAGGCCGCGCAGGGAGCGCACCGTCTCCTCGGGCACGCGCTTGCAGTCGGTGAGGTAAGCGAAGCCGTCCACGCGGTAGCCCGTGACCGGCATGGTCCCGTGGTCGCCCTCCACGGGCACGATCCGCAGGCCGCCCAGCTCGAGCTCTGCAGGGAGCTCGCGCAGGTCGAGCTTGGGCTTGCCTCCGCCCTCGGGCGAGTGGTCGAAGGCGTACCAGAAGGTGCGCCGCACGCCCTCGAGCGTGTGCCGGCTCCCGTAGACGGGGATGGCGCCCCGCTGCCAGTAGGCGAACACGCGCGTCTCGTCGAGGCCCATGATGTGGTCCGCGTGCGGGTGCGTGAGGAGGATGGCGTCCACGCGGCGGATGCCGCTGCGGAGGGCCTGCTCGCGGAAGTCCACAGAGGCGTCCACGAGCACCGAGGCGTCGCCCTCGCGGATCCAGAGGGACTGGCGCAGGCGCCTGTTGCGGGGGTCGCCCGACGCGCAGACGCGACAGGGGCAGCCGATCACCGGAACCCCCACCGACGTGCCCGTTCCCAGGAAAGTGATCCTCAAGGGTGCCTCCGAACCGAGGGGAAGTTTATCCCACCTTGGTGCCCATAACTAGCTGAGCTGGAGAGCTGCCGAGCTGAAGAGCTGGGGAGACCGACGGCACAAACGAACTCACCACGGAGACACGGAGGACACGGAGAAAAGATGAAGAGATTCACGCCTGTCCAAAATAGCCTTCAGTTGCGCTGAGGTCAAAGGCCTCCCCTTGTTGTAGGCTTGAAGTGTTAGGGCTTCAGGCTTTCCAAACAAGCGGAGGTGGTGCGATGGTAAAGTGCGGGAGTCTCCTGAGTCAAATCCTGTCGTTAGTACCCCGTGTGGAGTTCGCCGAGATCGTGCGCCGGCGCGGGGCGGAGCGGCACAGCAAGGGCTTCTCGTCGTGGGACCAGTTCGCGTCCATGGTGTTCTGCCAGCTGGGGCAGGCGAACTCGCTGCGGGAGATCGTGGGCGGGCTAGGCTCCATCCTGGGCAAGCGTGTTCACCTGGGGATGAAGGAGGCCCCGAAGCGGTCCACGCTGTCCTACGCCAACGCCCACCGACCGTGCGAGGTCTTCGAGGACACGTTCTACGCCCTGCTGGACCGCGGAGCGGCCATGACCGCGGACCGTAGGAAGCGCCCGTTCCGCTTCAAGAACCCGCTGTTCTCCATGGACGCGACGACGATCGACCTGTGTCTCTCCCTCTTCCCCTGGGCCGAGTTCCGCCAGACCAAGGGTGCGGTGAAGGTGCACATGGTGCTGAACCACGAGGGCTACCTGCCGGTCTTCGCCGACCTGACCGACGGGAAGACCCACGAGATCCAGGTGGCGAGGCGGCTGGCCTTCCCCAGGGGGAGCGTGGTGGTCTTCGACCGGGGCTCCAGCGACTACGGCTACTTCGGCTCCCTCTGTGACGACGGCGTCTTCTTCGTCACCAGGGCCAAGTGGGGCATGATCTACGAGGTGGTCGAGGAACGGCCCGTGCCTCAGCGGGGCGGCGTCCTCTCGGACCGGGTCGTGCGGCTCTCCAGCCCGACGGGGAGGGCCCAGTGCCCCCACGACCTGCGGCTCGTCGAGGTGCTCATCCCCGAGACGGGCGAGACCATGGTCTTCCTGACCAACCACCTGGGCTTCGGCCCCACCACCATCGCCGCGATCTACAAGGAGCGGTGGCAGATCGAGACCTTCTTCCGGGCCCTCAAGCAGAACCTGAAGGTTCGGACCTTCGTGGGCACCTCAAGGAACGCCCTGCTGACGCAGATTTGGACAGCACTCATCGCCATCCTGATGCTCAAGATCCTCGCGCTCAGGTCCCGTCTCGGGTGGTCGCTCTCCACCCTCGCCGCCCTGCTCCGATGGAACCTCTTCAACCACCGGGACTAGTGGGAGTGGGTCGACAACCCCTTCGGCCCGCCACCCGACGCGTGGCTCGCCAGGCAACCCCGACTCTTCGATGCGTCTCTTGGACAGCACCCGGCGACGACGTAGGGGGAACCTCAACTCGGAAACGGGCAATCACCCGACCCAAACCACCGACCCGCAAGGGCCGCTATGCGGTCAGCAGATTATCTTGGACAGCAGTG
>JBBIUU010000148.1:0-5904 GCA_037440125.1 Acidobacteriota bacterium | reverse complement strand
CGGTTCGCCTGGATGTACTGCACGGCGGGGATGAGCTGGGCCTGGCGGAAGAGGTTCGGCCAGTCGTCGTCGCCCTGGGCCGTGAGGAGAACGTCGCGCCCCGAGCGCGTGAGGTCGTCGAAGGCCGCGGCGGCCTCGCACGTGAGGAGGAGCGCCATGGAGTCGGCGGGCAGATCGGGGAGCTCCATGGGCACGAGGGTCGCGCCGAGGCCCTCCAGGACCTTGAGGGCCGCGAGGTCGAAGGCGGGCCACTCCGTGTCCTTCTCCTTCTTCTCGGCGTCCGGGTCCTCCTCCTCCTTCCGCTCGAAGGCGCTCTTGATGTAGCCCAGGCGCAGGCCCTTCAGCGAGGCCGTGGCGTCGAAGGCGAAGGGGGCCTCGACCACGGTCGCGTCCTTGCCGTCGGGGCCCTGGAGGACGGAGAAGATCAGGGCGCAGTCCTCCACCGAGCGTGCGATGGGGCCGATCTTGTCCATGCTCCAGCTCAGGGCCATGGCGCCCGTGCGCGGCACGCGTCCGAAAGTGGGCCGCAGGCCCGTGCACCCGCAGCGCGTGCACGGGGAGACGATGGAGCCCAGGGTCTCGGTGCCGACGGCGAAGCCCACGCACCCGGAAGCCACGGCGGAAGCCGAGCCCGCGGAGGAGCCGGAGGAGCCGTCCTCCACGTTCCAGGGGTTTCGCGTCTTGCCGCCGAACCAGACGTCGCCCATGGCGAGGGCGCCGAGGGTGAGCTTGGCCACGAGCACGGCGCCCGCCGCGTCGAGGCGCCTCACGATCTCGGCGTCCTCCTCGATGACCTGGTCCTGGAAGGGCGCCGCGCCCCACGTCGTCTTGTAGCCCTTCACGGCGAAGAGGTCCTTAGCGCCCCACGGCACGCCGTGGAGGGGCCCGCGGTACCTGCCCGCGGCGATTTCCTCGTCGGCCCTCTTCGCATGGGCCAGGGCGCGCTCTTCCGTGAGGGTCACGACGAAGTGCAGCGTCGCGTCGTAGCGCTTGAGGCGCGCGAGGTACATCTGCGTGAGCTGGAGGGAGGTGACCGCGCGCGACCGGAGCAGCGCCGCGAGCTGCGTCACGGGGAGGAAAGCCAGGGCCTCGAGGTCCGTCCCGACCTCGAGCGCCTCGCCCTTTGCGACCTTCACGCCGCTCGGCCCCTTCGGAGGAACCGCGCCCGGCAGGAGCGGCGAGAAGCGCAGGGCCGGCGCCACGTCGTTGGGCAGGGGCACCTTCCGGAGCTTCGCGAAGTCCTCGGCGAGGGAGTTCAACCCCTTGAGGAGCTGCTTGCGCTGGGCTTCGGTGAACTGCAGGCCTGCGACCTTCTCGGCCTGGAGGACCACCTCCTCGGTGAGCGCCCCCTTCTCCTCGGCGAGCGCGAGGAGGACCTGCGGGAAGGCGGCGGAGGCCACGCCCAGGCCCGCGAGGCGGGCCATGAAGCGGCGGCGGTCCAGGGCGGGGTGGGCGTCTCGCTCGTGACGGTGGGCGTGGGCCATGGCGACCTCCTGAATCGGTTGGCGAGTGGACCGACAAGGGGCCATTAGAGCCCCGCGAACGTCCTCGGGGCAAGGGCACACGGGGCCAGGCCGCATTGCGGCGCGGGGGCGGGAAAGCTACCATCGGGGCAAGGGAGGCAGCGTGGGCGACGAGAAGAGCCCCGTCACGCAGGAAGTCCCCAAGTTCGCGATCTTGGGGCGCAAGGCGCTGGCGTTCTTGGGCCGCCCCGCACGTTGGGTGCTCGACCTCGCGCTGATCGTGCTCGCCGTCCTCGCCACCATCTCCGTGGGACAGGTCGTCGTCTCCTCCAAGCTGCCCGACCTCAAGCCGTGGCATCGCGTCCGGCTCGAAAACGAGTTCACGGAGAAAGACCTGGCGGGCACCGCAACCCTTCAGGACTACCTCAGACGGGAGGACGCGCTCTTCGCCGAGGTGGACGCCAAGGTCGTCCAGCCCATGGCTCCCGAGGACCGCCTGCCCTGGATCCGCTACTACGAAGCTGGGCGCGAGGGCCGGCTCGACGCCGGCGGCGGGAGGGACTGGAACCGCACCCAGGAGCTCGTCCCCGAAGGCCCTGCCAGGGGCGGCGTCCTCCTCCTCCACGGCCTCACCGACGCCCCCTACACCGTGAGGCACCTGGCCGAGATCTACCGGCGGGCGGGGTGGTACGCGCTCGTGCTGAGAGTGCCGGGCCACGGCACCATCCCCGCGGCCCTCCTCGACATGGGGTGGCGTGACTGGCGCGCCGCCGTGAAGGTGGGGGCGCGGGCCGTCCGGGCCCGCGTGGGGGCGGGCGTGCCCTTCCACGTGGTGGGCTACTCCAACGGCGGGGCCCTCGCCCTGCAGTACGCCATGGAGTGCGTCGAGGGTTCGGGGGAGCCGGCCCCGGACCGGCTCGTGCTCCTCTCGCCCATGATCGGCGTGTCGCCCTTCGGCCGCCTGGCGCCCGTGGTGGGGTGGATGGGTCGGTTCCAGCCCTTCGAGAAGGCCCGCTGGCTCGACGTGATGCCCGAGTACATCCCCTTCAAGTACAGCTCCTTCCCCGTGCGCGCGGGGCACGAGAGCTTCCGGCTCACGAAGGTCGTGCAAGGGCAACTCGAGCGACTCGAGACGGGGGGTCTCATCGGCAAGCTGCCGCCCGTCCTGGGCTTCATGTCGGTGGTGGACGACACGGTGAGCACGAGCGCCGTGGTGCAGAGCCTCTACGCGCGGCTTCCTGCAGGCCGGGAGGACGAACTCGTGGTCTTCGACCTGAACGACGGCGCCAACGTGGGGCCCTTCGTGAAGGACTCCGAGCACGCCCGCCTCGTGACGCTGATGCAGGACTCGGGGAGGCGCTTCCGGTTGACGGCCGTGATGAACGAGCGGCCCGGCACCATGGAGGTGGTGGAGCGCTCCGCCCCCGGGGGTTCGACCCGGCCCGAGGTTCGCCCCCTGGGCCTCTCCTGGCCCTCCCAGGTCTACTCCCTCTCGCACCTCGCCGTCCCCGTGCCCCCCGACGACGCCGTCTACGGCCTCGGCCAGGGGCTCGGGGCCATCGCCCCCCGCGGCGAGCGCGGGGTCCTCACGGTCCCCGAGAGCCAGTTCATGCGCCTCATGTGCAACCCCTTCTTCGAGGTCGTCAGGGCACGGGTGGAAGGGCTCGCGGGGGCGCCGGCCTCCGGGCGCTGAGCCCCGTCGAGCAGACCTTTCAGCCGGTGCCTCCTCCGGCCGACCTTGCGCGCCGTCGGCTTCGTCATTACCATGAGGGCCATAACAGGTTCTTCAGGGACCGCCGTATCCGGCATCTCCATTCAGCTGTTGGGGGAATCGGTAGAGGGAGGAATCGGCGATGAGAGGAAGAAGGGCTTCGGCGCTTCTGATGGCGGCGTGCTTCATCCTGGTGGCGACGGCCCTCCTGGCCCAGACGGGCGGGGGCGCCATCGCGGGAAAGGTGACCGACGACAAGGGCCAGCCCGTGGCCGGGGCCATGGTGAGCGCGGCCTCGCCGCTCCTGCAGGGCGGGCGTTCGCAGGCCACGGACGCGGACGGCGAGTTCCTCCTCCCGTACCTCCCGCCGGGCGACGGGTACGCGATCACGGTGGAGGCGCCCGGCTTCACCAAGGTGGTGCAATCCAAGATCTCCGTGTTCCTGGGCAGCACCATCACCCTCTCCTTCAGCGTCGCCAAGACGGGGCAGTCGGTCTACGAGGTCAGCGCGGCGTCGCCCCTCCTCGACTCCCGCAACACGAAGGTGAGCACCAACCTGACGCAGGGCGACCTCGAGATCGTGCCCGTGGCCCGCCAGGTGGAGAACGCCTTCTACCTCGCGCCCATGGTGGTGGACTCGGGCCTCAGCGCGGTGGCCGCGCTGGGCATCAGCAACCCCGGCGTGAAGGGCTCGACGGGCGGCGAGAACATCTACGTCATCAACGGCATGAACCTCACCGACCCCGTGGGCGGCATCCTCGCCTCGGCCTTCAACTACAACTTCATCCGCGAGATCCAGGTGAACACGGCGGGGCTCAACGCGGACGTCGGCTCCTCCACGGGCGGCCTCTTCAACCTCATCACCAAGTCGGGGTCGAACGAGTTCCACGGCGAGGTCTTCGGGTACTACACGGACCAGTCCTTCACGGCCAACGCCGACTCCGTGGATCCCTCGGCGCGGACGAACCAGCCCTACAAGAGCTACGACTACGGCTTCGACGTGGGCGGGCCCATCGTCAGGGACAGGCTCTGGTTCTTCGTGGGCTACAACCCCAGCTTCTACTCGCGGCAGTTCGCGGGAGACTCCATCCTCACCAACGCCTACGTGCCGTCGATCCAGGCCCGCATCCCCTACGACTACGAGAGCTCCGTGAAGAACTGGGTCGGGATGGCCAAGCTCACCTGGCAGCTCAACAAGGACCACCAGCTCGAGTTCACCGTCCTCACGAGCCCCCAGCACGCCTGGCTCAACGAGGGCGTGGGGAACTTCCTCGGGGGCGCGCCCCTCGTTCCGACGATAGACCCCATGGCACGGCAGACCCGCCGCTACCAGTCGGGGTGGTCCGCGGGCTTGAAGTGGTACGCCAACTGGCAGCAGAACTTCTACATGGAGACGAGCATCGCCCGCATCCAGGCCGTCGGGCAGGTCCTCCCCTGGACGCAGGAGGCCTACGGCCAGCCGCAGATCATCAGCTACGACTGGGCCCCCAACGTGAGCGTCGGCCACGGGCCGGGCATCATGGACTGGGACAACCGGTACAGCACGCAGATCGACTCCAAGGTGACCTGGCTCACGAGCCGTCACGAGATCAAGTTCGGCGTGCAGTGGGAGGACCAGAAGTGGGACGCCTACAACGGCTACACGGGCGGCGTCCAGTACACGGTCCAGGGCCTCTACCCGTTCGTCACGAACCCCTTCTCCTCCCACCTCAGGGACTATGCCGTGGTGACCGCGGCCACGCTCCAGAACCCCCACTGGAAGGCGTACGGCCAGTACCTCGCGCTCTTCGCGCAGGACAACTGGTCCATCACCGACTTCATCAACCTCGCGTACGGCGTGCGCTGGGAGCAGAACACCCTCGACCCGTCGCAGGCGCCGAGCGCGAGCCTCGACTCCTGGTCGCCGCGCATCGGCCTGACGTGGGACTTCGCGCACAACGGCAAGTCGAAGGCCTACTTCAACTACGGCCGCTACTACGAGCGCGTGCCCGTGGCCCCGGCCTACCTCATGGACCCGGGCCACGCCCGCACCTACGACACGTACTACCTCGGGAACCTCGTGAACCACTACGTCTACGGGGCGACCCCGGAGAAGGTCCTCGCCGGCACGGGCAACCAGTACAACGACGAGTACCTCGCCGGCGTGGAGTACCAGTTCGCGCCCGACTTCACCGTGGGCTTCAGCTTCCTCTCCCGCAGCCTGGGGGACGTGCTCGAGGACGTCGGCTACATCAACGACCAGGGCGGCATCAGCTACTACCTCATGAACCCCGGTACGGGGCAGTGGCCCGCCGTCATGAACCGCTGGGCGACGGTCTTCCCCGACTACGAGCCCTTCGCCCACCCCATCCGGAACTACACCGCGTACACGCTGACCGTCACCAAGCGGTACGCCGACCGCTGGTACCTGAACGCCAACTACACGTACAGCTTCCTCAGGGGCAACTACGAGGGCGGCTCGGGCGGCTACAGCATGACGGGGCTCGCGCCGAACATCAGCAGCTTCTACGACTTCCCGCAGGCGATCTACAACAACAACCGGTACGGCTACCTCCCGCAGGACGTCCGCCAGGTCTTCAACGCGCAGGCCGGCTACCGGTTCGACTTCGGGCTCGCCCTGGGCGCCAACCTCCACATCCAGACGGGGCGGCCCCTGAACAAGATGTACCCGTACCCGACCAGCGGCCCGGGCTACGGGCCCCTCTTCGCCGCGCCGCGCGGCACCGACCG
>JBBIUU010000147.1:0-5922 GCA_037440125.1 Acidobacteriota bacterium | reverse complement strand
GCTGGTCCACGCCCATCATGCGCTGGCGGAGCTTGAGGTAGCGCTGGAGCGTGGGGAGGTTCGTGTGGACGTCCGCGATGAGCTGCTTGTAGACGGCCACGGGGATGTTGTAGTTGTCCAGGGCCATGGCGAGGCAGGAGTCGTAGTTCCGCACGTCCTTGATCGCCATGTGGTTCTTGACCTTGGAGTACATGGTCGTGCCGAAGGTGCGCTTGAAGTCCGCGTAGTCGCCCCAGAAGGCCTTGAAGACCTTCTCCCGGTCCTCGCGGTTCGTGGAGGCGCGGTATTTGGTGTAGGCCGCGGCGTCGAGCCGTACTTTCTCGCCGGTGGAGAGGGTCACTTCGGGGTAGGGCATCTCGGCGTTCGTGAAGATGGTGTAGACGGCGCTCGGCGCGGAGCCCATGGAGCTCATCCGGGCCACGATCTTCTCCTCCGCGGGGCTCAGGGTGTGCGCCTTGGTGCGGAGAATGTTGTCGAGCACAGGCTTGTAGGGCTTGAGGCCCGGCTCGGCGGCGTAGAAGGCCTCGATCTTGGCCAGGTCGATGGTGAGGATCTCGGGCTCCATGAAGGAGGAGGCCGTGCTCAGGTCCGTGGCGATCTTCTCGACCGACTGGCGCATGGCCTGGGCGTCCGTGTTGCGCGTGTCCACGTCCACGCTCATGGAGGCGTAGAGGTACACGCGGGAGAGCTGCTTGTCGATGTCGTCGGAGGTCTGCAGGGCCTTGAGGAGCTCCTCCGCCGAGTCGCCGAGGTGCCCCTTGAAGGCCGCCATCTCGGGGATGCGCTTCGACACGGCGTCACGGTCCGCCTGCCAGGCGTCTTTCGTGGCGTAGAGGTCCTGCTGGTTCCAGGTGTACTTTTCGGGAACGCTCGCCCGGTCGACGGCCCACGCCGACACACCGAACATGAGAGCGGCCGCGAGGGCCGCGCCCGCAACACGACGGAACGCTGTCATGAAATCCCCCTTCCTATGCGCCCCGGACCTGGGACGCCGGTAGATTCTCATTATACCGCGGGGATCCGCCCGGCTTCAGGTGAAGGCCGACACCGATCTCGATCGCCGGGGGCGCCGCTCTCACAGGATTCCGATCCGTCCTGCATGCGTTTGTAGGAGCGCCGCCCCGGCGCGATGGGAGGGCAGGAGAATCAAGGGCGGTCCGCGGAGGGGGCGCGATCCCTCAGGGGCCGCGCCGGAGAGGCTATGCGGCGGGCTTCAGCCGCGCCGCGGGGGCGCTCTCGGCGAGCACGCCCGGGACGGGCCGCCCCGCCCACCCCGAAGGGACGGGCAGGCCCAGCGCCGCGAGGGCGGTGGCCGCGGTGTCGGTGGTGTGGACGGGCACCTTGAGGGCGCCATGGGCGGCCACGAGACCTCCGGTGGCGAGCCAGGGGATGGTCGTCTCCTGGGGGTCCTCCCCGCCGTGGTCCTTGCCCTTTCCGCCGTGATCCGCCGTGAGGATGACGATCGTCTGCGCCCAGCGCGGGTCCGCCTTCAGGGTCGCCAGGAGGTGCCCCGTGGCGGCGTCGCAGGCGCACAGCGCGGCCTGGTACTCGGCCGAAGGCGGTTGCCCCGCCGCCGTGTCGCCCCAGCCGAAGTCGTGGCCGTCGGCGTCGGGGGCGGCGAAGTGGACGAAGAGAAGGTCCAGGTCCCTCTCTTTCAGCGTCTGGGCCGCCCGCTTCACCACCTCTTCGGGCCCGCCCTCCTTCAGGACGACGCAGCCGGGTCCGCCCGGGCCGGCGAGGAGCGCGAGCTTCGTCTTTCCCACGACGAGCGCCGCCTTGAGCCCCGCCTCGCGGGCGAGGGTGAAGACCGTGGGTACCTTGAGGGGCCCCTTCTCGGGCCTGTCGCTGTTCCAGGTGACGCCGTGGGCCGTGGGGAGGAGTCCCGTCGTCATGGACACGTGGGAGGGCAGGGTCAGGCTCGGGACGATGGTATGGGCGTCCATGGTCCAGCAGCCTTCGTCCTCGACGCTCTTCACCGTCGGGAGGTGCCCCTGGGCCATGAGCGCCCGGAGGACCTCCGGTTTCGCCCCGTCCCAGGAGATGATCACGGCCCTCCGAGAGGGCTCCGGAGGCCTCGGTGCTGGAGCGGGGGTTGCGGCGTTCGCGGCAAGGGAAAGGGCGAGCAGGACGAGGGCGGGGCGGGACCGGAGGAACGGCGTCATGGCAGTCTTTCTCCCCTCCCCGATGGTGCGCGGGGTGCCCCATTTTAACAGGCCGGAGGGGGGCGCGCCTTGCGGGTCGGGTGAGGCGGGGGTAGGCTCATCTCATGAGCGAGATTGGGAGCGCGCCTTCCGTCCTCGACGCCATCGACTCGGCCCTGGCCCACACCAAACGCATCTGCTTCGGCCCCTTCGACGTCAACAAGTGGTTCACGCTGGGGTTCTGCGCCTTCCTGGCGGCGCTCGGACAGGGCGGAGGCACCACCGGAGGCAACCCCTTCGGCGGTTCGACCCGGAGCGACGTGACCGACCGGTGGGTGCCCTGGGTGACGTCGCACCTGGTCCTCGTCCTGGGTATCTTCGCCGTCGTCCTCGTCCTCGGGACGGCTCTCTGGGCGCTCTTTCTCTGGCTAGGGAGCCGCGGCGAGTTCATGTTCCTCGAGGGCGTGCTCAAGAACCGCGGCGCCGTCTCCGAGCCGTGGAACCGCTACAGAGACCCCGGGAACGACCTCTTCAAACTCCGTTTCGTCATCGGCCTGATCGGCCTGGGCGCGTTCCTGCTCGTCCTCGCCGCGACCCTCGTGCTGGCCTGGCCCGCCATCCGGAGCGAGGCCTTCACGGGGAGGGCCGTGGCGGCGGTGGTGTTCGGGGCGTGCGTCCTGGTGCCCCTGGCGTTTGCCTTCCTGCTGCTGCAGCTCGCGATCCGCGACTTCGTCGTCCCCATCATGTACAGGCGCGGTGCGCCCGCCACCGCCGCCCTCATGGCGTTCCGGGACGAGGTTTTGCGGGGGCGGGTGGGGTCCTTCCTTCTCTTCTACGGCATGTTCATCGTCCTCTCGATCGCGGCCGGGATCCTCATGGTCATCGGCATGTGCATCACGTGCTGCGTCGCCGCCCTCCCGTACCTGAGCAGCGTGGTGTTCCTGCCGGTCTTCGTCTTCTTCCGCTGCTATTCTCTGACCTTCCTGCAGCAGGTCGCGCCCGAATGGACGCTCCTGCCTCCCGAGGGAGCCCTGGCGCCGCTCGTCGCCGTCGAGGCCCCGGCGCTCGGACCGACGCCGCCCGCGGCGGACGATCCTGGACCCCCGGCGGGTGAGGCTGGCCCTCCGGAGGCGTCGCCGCCGGAACCTCCGCCACCTCCGGTCGAGCCCGGCTGAGGTGATCTCTTGAGCCAGCCCCTCGTCGAGGTCTACTCCGCCTGGAACTGCCCCTATTGTGTGAGGGCCAAGCGCCTCCTGCGCTCCAAGGGTGTCGGCTTCACCCAGTACCAGGTATGGTTGCTGTTCGCCTGGGTCCTGCCCACGGCGAGGTACCGCGAGATGGTGGCGAGGAGCGGTCGCGATTCGGTCCCCCAGGTCTTCGTGGACGGGAGGCACCTCGGGGGCTGCGACGACCTGATGGAGCTGGACCGGCGCGGCGAGCTCGAAGGGCTCCTGGGCCTGAAGTAGGAGAGGGACGCCATGGTCGAGATCTCGGTCGAGTACCTCACGGGGCTGCGCTGCAGGGCCACCCACGGCCCCAGCGGCGCCACGCTCATCACCGACGCGCCCGTGGACAACCACGGCAAGGGCGAGGCGTTCTCGCCCACGGACCTCGTGGCGACGGCGTTCGGATGCTGTATGGCCACCGTCATGGGCATCGTGGCGGAACGGGAGGGCATCGACCTGTCGGGCGTGACCGTGAGGGTCGGCAAGCACATGGTCGCCGATCCCGAACGGCGCGTCGGTCGACTGGAGGCCGAGGTGAGGATGCCCGCGCACCTGGACGCCGTCTCGAGGCGCAAGCTCGAGGCCACGGCCCGGGCGTGTCCCGTGAAGCAGAGCCTGCGGCCAGAGGTGGACATCGATCTGTCTTTCGTTTACATTTGAATACGGAATGCGGGAGACCGGTCGGGGTCCGCGCCTCCTGAGGGGTTACGACCAAAGATCGCTCCGGCAAACACACCAAGGGGTATGACGATGAATTGGGCTCGCAAGTCGTTGATTGCGGCGATTGTCGCCGTGGGCGCCACCGCGTCCTGGGGTCTCGAAGGGCTCGCGCAGAGCCTCGTGACCGAAGTGCCTGCGGGCGGATGGCCTTCCGCCCTCGAACAGATCCAGAAGATCAAGCCCGACAAGGAGCCCTACCGTCTCACCCACCGCTGCCGCGCCTACGACGAAGTCATCCACATCCAGACGCCCATGGTACGCGCGGCGTCCTTCGTGACGGCCACGACGAAAGAGGGCAAGAAGGTCACTCCGGAGCAGGTCGCCAAGATCTTCGACCCCTTCCGTCTCATTATCGATCTCAACGTGTTCCATCGGAACGTGGACAAGGCGGGCGCCGTGGAGGTCTCCCTCCTCGTGGACGGGAAACCCGTGCACCCGCTCCAGAGCTCCCTCATCACCACCGAGCTCCGGAGCGTGGGCTTCTACGCCGAACCCTTCTACTACAGCACCAAGCAGTTCACCTTCGACATGGACCAGGTCAAAGGCGCCAAGGAACTGAAGCTGGTCATCGTGGAGTCGGAGGACAAAGGCGCGGAGATCCACGAGATCCCCGTGGACCTGAGCCGGCTGAAGTAGCCTGGGACGAAGCGCGGTGATCCGAAGGGCCCCGGTTCGCCGGGGCCCTTCTCATTTCAGAAACCGGATAGCCAGGGGATAGCGGTAGTGCTCGCCGTTGGCGGCGCGGACGGCGGCGACGATGATGAAGACGAAGTTCATGACGCTGATGAGGACCAGCAGCATCAGGCCGACGCAGAGGCAGATGAGCGGGATGGAGGCGAGCGTGTAGATGAGGACCGACAGCTGGAAGTTCAGGGCCTCCTTGCCCTGCTCGTCCACGAAGGCGTACTTGTCCTTCAGCGCGGCCCACACGATGAGGGGACCGAGGAGGAACCCGAAGGGGATGCTCGCGTAGCCGAGGAAGGCCGAGAGATGGGCCATGGCGGCCCAGTTCCGCCCGTCGTTGGGCTTGGGCGGCTCCAGATTTGGGGGCGGAGGCGGTGTCGTGGTCGGCGTCGGGGGTGCGTCGGGCGGGGCGGCGGCCGGAAGGGCCGCGTCTCCGGGCTGGGTCGATTCGTCGCTCATGGCAGACTCCCTTGACCGATGGTACGCAGGGCGGGCCTCGCGGGTTGCGGCCGGGGCCGCAGTGGTACACTCGCCATACGAGAACGCCTCTAGGAGGACCCCATGTCGTCTCTCGAGATCGTCATCGGCAACAAGGCCTACTCCTCCTGGTCCCTGCGGGGATGGCTCGCCGTGAAGCTCAGCGGACGCCCCTTCACCGAAGTGCGCATCCCCATGTACACGGAGCAGTGGGAGAGGCGCATCGGCGGGCTCTCGCCCTCGGGCCGCGTCCCCGTGCTGAGGGACGGCGGCATCGTGGTCTGGGACTCCCTCGCCATCGGCGAGTACATGGCCGAGACCTACCCCGGTTCCGTGGGCTGGCCTGAGGAGCAAGGGGCGCGAGCCGCCGCGCGCTCCGTCACCGCCGAGATGCACGCGGGCTTCACCCACATGCGCGAGGAGATGCCCTTCAACTGCCGCGCGAAGCTGTATGGGCTCCGCTTCTCGCCCCAGGCGATGGAAGACGCGGAGCGGGTCCAGGCCGTCTGGAGAGACTGCCGCGCGGCCTACGCTTCGGGGGGCGACTGGCTGTTCGGCGCCTTCTCGGTGGCCGACATCGTCTTCGCGCCCGTGGCCCTCCGGTTCCTCACCTACGGCGTGCCGCTCGGGCCCCTCGAGTCAGACTACGCCGAGGCGATCTACGCTCATCCCGC
>JBBIUU010000146.1:0-5965 GCA_037440125.1 Acidobacteriota bacterium | reverse complement strand
GCCTCGACAAGACCATCAACGCGGGCGTCGTCCTCACGGGCGGCAACGCGAGCCTGGCGGGCCTCCCGGAGGTTGCGGAGGGCATCTTCGACCACCAGGTCCGCGTGGGCGAGCCGCGCGGTGTGGTAGGGCTCACGAACATCGTGGCGGACCCCATGTTCGCCACCGCGGTGGGTTTGGTCATCTACGGCGCGCGCCTCGAGGGGCGCGACGGCGGAGGCAAGAAGAAGCGCGGTTTCTTCGGGTCGATCTTCGGGGGCCTCAAGGACGTCTTCTAGGGATTATCCGCCGGGCGCAACAGGCGCGCCGGGCGGTTCGGAAAAAGGGAGGTTCAGCATGGACCAAGGAAGCGGGTTGCGGTTCACGATGAGCGAGGCGGACATGGACCAGACGACCGGACGGGACAGGAAGAAGGTGGGCATCAAGGTGGTGGGCGTGGGCGGCGCTGGCGGCAACGCCGTGAACCGCATGATCGCCTCCGGGCTGAGCGGCGTGGAGTTCATCGCCGTGAACACGGACTTCCAGGACCTCGAGAAGTCCAAGGCCGCGGCCAAGGTGCCCATCGGCCAGAAGCTCACGCGCGGCCTCGGCACCGGCGGCGTGCGCGAGCGCGGCGAGAAGGCGGCCATCGAGGACACGAGCGCCATCATGGAGCACCTCCAGGGCGCGGACCTCATCTTCATCGCCGCGGGCATGGGCGGCGGCACGGGCACCGGCGCGGCCCCCGTGGTGGCGCGCCTGGCGGCCGAGACGGGCGCCCTGACGGTGGCGGTGGTCACGCGGCCCTTCGGCTGGGAGGGCAAGCAGCGGGAGGCGAACTCCAAGGCGGGCCTCGACCAGCTCACCGAAGCCGCCGCGACCCTCATCGTCATCCCCAACGACAACCTGCTCGCCATCCTCCCCGAGGACGTGAGCATGGAGGAGGCCTTCCTCACCGCCGACGACGTGCTGCGCCAGGGCGTCCAGGGCATCTCCGACCTGATCCTCCGCCCGGGCGTCATCAACCTGGACTTCGAGGACGCCCGCTCCGTGCTCGCTGCGGGCGGCCGCGCCGTCATGGGCATGGGCACGGCCATGGGCGCCGAGCGCGCGCTCCTCGCCGCGGAGAAGGCGGCCAACAACCCGCTCCTCCAGGACGGCTCCATCACGGGCGCCAAATCCATCCTCATCAACTTCACGGGCGACCGGCGCCTGGGCCTCCGCGAAGTCCAGCGCGCGTGCGAGTTCGTCCGCGAGAAGGCGCACCCCGACGTGAACGTCATCTTCGGCACGAGCCTCGACGAGAGCCTCGGCGACGAGCTCCGCGTGGCGGTCGTGGCGGCCTCCTTCGAGACCGAGCTCAAGGTCTTGAAGCGCCCCGCCTTCCAGCCCGCCCAGGTGGCGGTGCCCGACACCTCCCTCGTCATGGGCGCCGTGCCCGGCGTCGATTCGCCGCTGCCGCCGCCCTCCGTCGCCGCCCCCGCCGCCCAGGCGCAGGCTCAGGCCTCCACCGGCGGGTTCTTCCGCCGCACGAAGGACCTCTTCACCCCCACCTCGCCCGACATCTTCGCCACGCCGAACATCCCGGGCGAGAAGAACTACGAGGAGTACCAGACGCCGCCCTTCATCCGGAAGCAGAAGTCCTAGGCGTGCATCGCCGGTGACGGCCGGGGAGCCGTCGCCGGTTCCGAGTTGCCCGTTTCCCGCGGGGGGTCCCCGTCCCCCCGCGACTCCCAAGGGCGGTGCCGTCGCGGCACCGCCCAATTTTTTGCGCCGCCGGGACCGGGGCATCTCCTTTGTCAGACTCGGCACCCGCATCCTCAATGTACCCTCCGGGTACACCTCCGGTGCGTCTGCCTCGTCTTTCGCGGATCTGCCCCAGTCGCGGCGGAACGCAGGACGGAGCGAGGTAGAGGTCCGCCTGTCGCCTCCTGTTGGCCCAGTCCGGGCGACATTCCAGCATCCGTGTGGGTCCTGGCTCTACCATTCGAGCGCTGCTTGCCCTTTGGACTACCGTAAACGCGATTCGTAGGAAGAGAGACTCGCGTTCCGGCGTCCTGTTGCCGGAACGCGGCGTCCCGACGCCGTTGGGCCTGGGGGCCTGGCCCCCGGGAGGGCTCTCGGCGCGTTGCCCTCAGGACCGGACCAGATCCGCGAAGACGCGAGGAGACCGTGCCGGGAGCACGGCGACGAGCGGCGACAAAGGAGATGGCCGGCCCTGCCGCAACCCTCCGGGACGCCGCGGCCCGGGCGCTCCGCCCTGTTGGGGCTCGTCACCAGGGCACCACCCTGGCTTCCTCGCCCCGCCTCGCGCCGCATCCCGGGGCGCAGGCGTCGCGCCAGAGATCCTCCCGAGGCCAGGCCCCTAGCCAGAAAGCCGAGCGGCCTGGGCCGACACGTACTGGTGTACTTGGAGCGCCCAAGGCCGCGATGGCTGACGCCGCCAGAGGTCCGACGCCGACGGCGCGGGTCAGCAAGGGGGGTGGAGTGGTCAGGTCCGTCGGCACCAAGGGTGGCTGGCCATGAGGCCAGCGGTGGGGCGGGAAGGGCGACGGCGAAATGCTTGCATTCCAGAGTCGGCCTGTAGGCCCCGCCGAGCGATGCCCGAAGGGCAGCGCCGCCCTTGGCGAGCGGATAGATGCCCGCAGATCAACACGCCCTTGGCCTTGGATTCTGGGCCCCTATTGATGCGGGGTTTCAGTACGTCGGCACGCTGGGGTCGACGGTGCGGGACCAGGCGTCGATGCCGCCCTGGAGGTTCACGAGGCCGCGCAGTCCGGCGCCGGCGAGCCTGGCACACGCGAAGCGCGAGCGCACGCCGTGGTGGCAGTAGAGGACGTAGGGCCCACCCGCCGGGTCCAGCTGGTGCTCCCAACGGTCGATCTCGGAGAGCGGCACGAGCCGGGCGCCCTCGATCCTGCAGAGCTCCCATTCGTCGCGCTCCCGGATGTCCAGGAGGACGAGACGCTCGCCCGCGTCGAGCCTGCGCTTGATCTCCCTGCTGTCCGCGTCTTCGAACCGGGCCATGCGGCGATCTCCCCTAATCGCCCGGCAGGCCGAGCTGCGCGGGGCGCCCGTAAAAATAGCCTTGAGCGTACTGGAACCCCGCGTGCCCGCACGCCTCGCCCTCGGCCGCCGATTCGACCCCCTCGGCGATGCACGCGATCCCCAGCTCCTGAGCCATCGACACGAGGGCTTTCACCACCTGGAAGAGGCGCCTCGGTCTCTGGTGGATGTCGCGGACGAGGCTGTGGTCGAACTTCAGGAAGTGCGGGGGCACGTCCACGAGCTCGAGGAGCCGAGTCTGCCCCGCCCCGAAGTCGTCGTACGCCAGCCGCACCCCCAGGCCGACGAGCTCGGCCCTCAGCCTGGACATGCGCGCGAGGTTCGTCACGGCCTTCTCGCTCACCTCCGCCACCACCTGGATCTCGGGGAGCCCCTCGCGCAACGCCCCGATGGCGGGGATGAGGTTCGGGTCGGAGATCTCCGAAGGGTGCAGGTTGATGAAGAGGACGGGCGCGCCGGGGAGGCGGGCGCCGGTCTTGAGGCCCTCCGTCCAGAAGAGCCGGCTCAGCTCCGCCTCGGCGCCGATGCCCGCCGCTACGCTGAAGAGCTCCTCGGGGCCGGTGGGAAGGCCCTCGAGGGTGCCGCGCGCCGTGACCTCGTAGCCGAAGAGAGAACGCCCCTCGAGGTGGACGATGGGCTGGAAGAGCGCGAGGACCTCGCGCCGCTCGATGAGCCTACGCAGGTCGCCCTCGAAGCTCTTGAAGAGGTTGGAGAGGTCCGAAATGCGGTTGAGGCCCGTCGTGGTCTCGTCCACGTTGGAGGCCTCCTCGCGGCGCCCGATGCGGAACTCGACCGTCCCGAAGTGGAGGACGTCGCCGGCCTGCACCGCCGCCGGGCCTCGGGCGCGCTTCCGGTTGATGTAGGTGCCGTTGCGGCTCTGCAGGTCGCGCACCCAGAGCTCGTCGCCCTTGAGGAAGAGGTCCGCGTGGGTGCGCGAAACGCTTTTCGCGGAGAGGACCAGGTTGCAGGTGGGCACCCGTCCGACCGAGAAGGGCAGGGGGTCGAGGGGGATGATCCAGCGCTTCCCGCCCTGGAGGACCCCCTCCAGGTACCAGGTGAGCAGGACCTTGCCCTCGTCGACCTCTGGGTCCATCGAGCCCCCCGTCTAGAGCTAAGGTAAGCCCCTGTTGCCATCATAAGCAAGGCAGTTGGAACCTCGAGGCGGGTGCGGACGGAAGTCCGCACCCACCGGTCTTGCCTCGGGGGAATGGAGCGCTACTCGTAGCGCAGGGCGTCGATGGGGTCGAGGCGGCTCGCCTTGACCGCCGGGTAGACCCCGAAGGCCGCGCCGGTCAAGGCCGCGAAGCCCAGGCTCAGCAGGACCACCCAGAACGGGACGTAGGCCGGCGGGAAGCTCTCCGCCACGGTCTTCCGGAGGATGACGACGGTCAGGTGGGCGATGCCCCACCCCAGGGCCAGCCCGAGGACGCCGCCCAGCGTGGAGAGCGTCACCGACTCGATGAGGAACTGGTAGAGGATGTGGACGCGCTTGGCGCCCACGGCCATCCGGATGCCGATCTCCCGCGTCCTCTCCGTGACCGACACGAGCATGATGTTCATGATGCCGATGCCGCCCACGATGAGGGTGATGCAGACGATGGCCGTGACGACGAGCGTGGAGATGCCCGTGAACTGGTCGATGATCTTCTTCACCTGCTCCACGGTGAAGATGCGGAAGTCGTCCTGCTGGCCGAACCTCAGCGCGTGGACCCGCCTCAGGACCTGGGAGATGCGGTCCACCGCGTCGTCCAGCCTCGTGGCGTCGCGCACCTGGGCCACGATGAAGACCGAGTTCGCCGCCTCCTGGCCGTACTGCTGGATGGCGGTGGTGAGCGGGATGAAGATCTGATCGTCCTGGCTCTGCCCGAAGGACCCGCCCTGCTTCTCCTTGATGCCCACGATCGTGTAGGTGCCGCGGCCGATCTGGATCTCCTCGCCCAGGCACTGGCTCGGCAGGGCGAGCTTGTCCAGGATGTCCTGCCCGATCACGCACACCTTGCGGCGGGAGGCCACGTCCATGGGCCCGAGGAAGCGGCCCTCGGAGAGGTTGAGGTTGTTGATCGTGAGGTAGGGCTCGGTGGTGCCGAAGATCTGGGTGCTGTCGCGCCGGCCGCGGTAGGCGATGGTGTCCCCGCGCATGAGGAAGGGCGCCACGTCCTTGACCTGGGGCGCGCCCTCCTTGATGGCGACGGCGTCCTCGTAGGTCATCTTGAGGCGCTTCACGCCCTCCGTGTGGCTCTTGAACATCTCGTAGTTGGGCCGGATGAACATGGTGTCGGCGCCGAGTTGGTTGAACTCCGCGAAGAACGCCGCGAAGACGCCCTGCATGATGGAGACCACGGCCACCACGCTCAGGACGCCGATGATGATGCCGAGCACCGTGAGGAAGGACCGCATCTTGCTCGCGAGGATGGCCTGCAGGGCGATGCGCAGGAGCTCGCCGACCGTGCCCCAGAAGCCGTAGATCTGTTCCTTGCTCAGGGCGGCGGTCATGAGAGGCCTCCCGAAACTGTCGTTCTGAAGGCTCCTTCGAAGCCGCGCCCCTGAAGGATCTCAGGCGATGATCCTGCACGGACTACGCTGGAGATCCCTCCGGGGAAGCCCGCTGCGAGGAACCCTCGGGATGACGGATGATCAACGCTCGCCCTGCGGTCTCGCGAGCTCATCGCGTCACCTCGTCGCTCACGATGAGGCCATCCTTGATGCGCACCTGGCGCGGGGCATAGGCGGCGATGTCGGGCTCGTGCGTCACGAGGATGAGCGTGTTTCCCATGGAGTTGAGCTGCACGAGCTGGGACATGATCTTCTCGCTCGTGACGCTGTCCAGGTTGCCCGTGGGCTCGTCCGCGAGGATGATGGAGGGCCTGTTCACGAGGGCCCTCGCGATGGCGATCTGCTGGCGCTGGCCGCCCGAGAGCTG
>JBBIUU010000145.1:0-5967 GCA_037440125.1 Acidobacteriota bacterium | reverse complement strand
GAAAGCGTGTTTACCCGAAAGGGTAACCGGGGTTCGAATCCCCGTCTCTCCGCCAGCTTTCTTTTGCGAAGAAATCCCACGGAGGACGTCATTGGACGGGGATGAGAAGGGCGGGATGCCCGCTGGCGGCGGTTACGAGGGCGCGCGCGAAGAGCAAGCGCCCGAAGTTACGCCGCCAAGGGAGAGACCCGCCCCGGAACCCGTAGGCGCCGTTGCGCGCGCAAGCGAGGGGACTCCGACCCGAGCGAGCACGCTACGGCGCGTAGGGTTGAATCCCCGTCTCTCCGCCAGCTTTTTCTTGCGAAGACTTCCCACAAAGGACGTAGTTCGACGGGGATGAGAAGCCCCAGAGGGGACCCTGAGGGTCCGCGAGCGAGAGCGCAACCGAAGAGGGAGCGATCGAAAGCCGCGACCCCAGGGGAGAGGCTGGGGCCGGGAATGCTGGGGCGCGCGTGCAACGCAGCGCCGAGACCCGCGAGGCGCGAGGCTGCCGCGGCCCTTGCGTTCGAATCCCCGTCTCTCCGCCAAGATCCCTCTTTCTTTTGAATTTCCGATTGGCTGCTAAGTGGGACCAAGCACCGCAACATCCCGCGCGTTTCCTCCCCCGGTCCGGCGAGAGTACAATCGTCCCCGTGGCCGGTCGCCCGGAGAGTCCGCGGCGGCCGGCCGCCTTCTGCGTGAACGCGCGTCGGGGAGCCGATGAGGGGTCTTCACCGTTTCGAGAGCGTCACCGACGCCATCGGCTGGACGCCGCTCGTCCGCCTGAACAAGGTCACGGAGGGCCTGCGCGCGGAGGTCTGGGCCAAGCTCGAGTTCCTCAACCCCATGGGGAGCGTGAAGGACCGCATCGCCCGCTACATGATCGAGAAGGCCGAGCGCGAGGGGCGCCTTAACCCCGGTGACCTCATCCTCGAGAACTCCTCCGGCAGCACGGCCCTCGGCCTGGCGCTCATGGCCATCCAGAAGGGCTATCGTCTGAAGGTCGTCGTCCGCGACCGCATCAGCCCCGAGAAGGCCGGCCAGCTCGCCGCCTTGGGCATCGACGTTCTCAAGGTGGACAGCACGCTGCCGCCCGAGCACCCCGACAGCTACAACAACATCACGCCGCGCCTGGCGCGCGAGACCCCCGGCTGCTTCTTCCCGGACCAGCACAACAACCGCGACAACAACGAGGCCCACTACATGACCACGGGCCCCGAGATCTGGGAGCAGATGGAGGGGCGCATCGACTATCTCGTCGCGGGGATGGGCACGGGGGGCACCATCGGCGGGACGGGCAAGTTTCTGAAGGAGAAGGACCCCAAGATCCGCGTGGTCGCCGTGGACCCCGAGGGCTCCATCTTCTACGACTACTTCCGGACGGGCCAGCGCGTCGAGCCCAAGCCCTATCTCGTGGAGGGCCTCGGCGACGAGTTCGTCATCGGCACCGCGGACTTCACCGTCCTCGATGACATGGTGCGCGTGAGCGACCGCGACGCTTTCCATACAGCCAGAGAGCTCGTCAAGCGCGAGGGCGTCCTCGCCGGCGGCTCCAGCGGCGCCGCCCTATGGGCCGTCCGCCAGGTGGCCAGGGACCTGCCCGAGACCGCCCGCGTCGTCACCATCTTCCCCGACGGGGCGGTGCGGTATCTGAGCACGGTGTTTAACGACGAGTGGATGAAGGCGAACGGGCTTTTATAGCGCCGCCGGGGACAGGCGCCGCCAGTCTCGGGCCATCTGCGGTGTCAGCCTTCAGCGCCCATGTCCTCAACGTACCCTCCGGGTACGCCTCCGGGCTGGTCGCTTCGGCTTCCTAGCATCTGGCCCGATCCGGGCGGCATTCCAATATCCGCTCCGGAGTCGCTCGGCCGCAGAGTCTCCGTTGACCTTTCGAGCTTGCCATTTCGCCCGGTGAGGGGATGGCGTTCCGGCGGTCTTGTGCCGGATCGCGGCGTTACGACGCGTCGCGCTGAAGCGCTCCCCAAGGAGGGCCTCCGCCGGCCCTCCTCGGCGCTTCGCCGGGTTGCGCCCGGCTCCGATGCTCCTCCCTGCCCTCGTGCGGGAAGTCCGCTGAGCGGGGGAGCCTCCCCGTTCCCCCGCACCCCCTCGACCCGTCGGCGCCCCCGATAGAAGGGGGGTGGGGCGGGCTGGTCTTGGAATGAGGGCCCTGGGCGGCTGGCCAACGGCCAGCGGCTGGCGCAGGCAGGGAGGCGAGGAAGGCTTGCCTTCCAGAGCCGGCCTGCCAAAGCCAGCCGGCCGAAGTCCGAAGGACGAGGCCGCCCTTGGCCTAACTCTGTGGAGCCCTGTCGCCCGTTCCCTTCGCCGGGGCTCATGGGCTATACTATGCGGGTGGACGGGTCCTACTCCCGTCCGACGTGTGGGGTTTGAGCCCTGTGCAACGAGCCCTGTGAACCCCGCCAGGCCCGGAAGGGAGCAACGGTAAGCAGCCCGCTCGTGTGCCGCAGGTCGCTTGAACCCCATCAATTTTTTCTGGAGCTCGCGTCCGATACGGACCTCGTGCCGGCGCGATGATCTCCGAAGGACCGATGACCATGGCGCACGAGGCCCTCGCGAGGAAGTACCGCCCCCAGACCTTCGAGGACATGGTGGGCCAGGGCGCGGTCGTGAAGACCCTCCAGAACGCGCTCACCACGCACAAGATCCACCCCGCCTACATCTTCTCGGGCATCCGGGGCGTGGGCAAGACCACCGCGGCCCGCCTCTTCGCCAAGGGCCTCAACTGCGCGAAGGGCCCGACGGCCCACCCCTGCGGCGAGTGCCCCTCCTGCGTCGAGATCAAGCGAGCGGCCTCCATGGACGTCCTCGAGATCGATGCCGCCACCAACACGCAGGTGGAAAAGATCCGGGACATCATCGACGCCGCCCGGTACACGCCGGCCCGTGACCGCTTCCGGGTGTTCATCGTGGACGAGGTCCACATGCTTTCGACCTCGTCCTTCAACGCGCTCCTCAAGACCCTCGAGGAGCCCCCGCCCCACGCCATCTTCCTCCTGGCCACGACGGAGGCCCACAAAATCCCCGAGACGATCCACAGCCGGGCCCAGCACTTCCAGTTCCGCCGCGTGCCCGAACACCTCGTCGCCGCCTACCTAACCGACGTCTGCCAGAAGGAGGAGGTCGCCGCGGAACCCGCCGCCTTGGCCCTCATCGCGCGCTCGGGCGAGGGGTCCGTGCGCGACAGCCTCACGCTCCTGGACCGCATCCGCGCCTACGCGGACGGCCCCGTCACCGAGGCCGATGCGGTGGAGGTCCTGGGTGTCATGGGGCGCGAAGCCCTACTGGGACTCCTCGGCGTCCTGGCCTCCGGCGACGCCTCGGGTGTGCCCTCCTTCGTGGACCGGCTCCTCGAGCGGGGCCAGAGCCTGGAGCGGTTTCTCTCCGACCTCGTGGGCCTCGTGCGCGACATGGTGCGCCTCAAGACGGGCGCGCAACCCGCGGAGGAGGACAAGGCCCTGGCGGCCTGCGCGGGCCGGTTCTCCGAGGAGGACCTCCTGCGCCTCTGGGACCTCCTGCTCGCCACGCAGCAGAGACTCAAGGGCGCGCCCGACGCCGACGCCCTCCTGGAACTCCAGCTCGTGAAGGCGGCCCTGCTGCCGAAGATCCTGCCCCTGGACCGCCTGCTGGGACGCGTGCCCGAGGGTGTCGCGGTCCAGCCCGAGCCGCCCCCCGAGGCGCAGGCCTCCCGCGAGCGTGCGGTCGCACCGGCGCCGCCCGCCGCGCCCGTCGCCCCGCCGAAACCTTCGGCGCCGGAGAATCCGCCGCCCGTGCAGTCGGCGGAGGAGCCGCCCGCCTATGACCCACCGGGGGGCGGGGGGCTCCGGTTCAAATCGCTCATCGCCTTCAAGCGGATGGACGAGACGGAAGCCAAGGCGTACGAGGAGCAGGATGACGAGCGCATCAAGCGCTTCCGCGAGAACGCGGCGCGGAGGCTCCCGCTCCTCCAGGAGACGCTCAAGGGCGCCGTCCTCTCGGTCGACCCCGACGGCGTCCTCCACGTTTCCCTCGCCGCCTCGGACACCGCGGGGGCGACCCTTCTCGGCAACCGCGAACGGCGGGAGGCCCTCGAGGCGGTGGCCCGGGAATCGGGCCTGGCGGGCAAAGTGGACGTCCGCGTCGCGGCGAGGGAGCCCGAACCGTCCCAGGTCCCCACGGGCCCCGGCCCGGATCCCGCCGCATCCCCTCGGAGCAACGCAGCCGTCGACAACGTCCTCCGCATCCTCGGAGGCCGCGTCCTCCGCGTGACCGCCCCGCCCACCCCCGAACCCGACAACGGAGGCCCCCATGGCGAACCTGAATAAGCTCCTCAAGCAGGCGCAGAAGATGCAGGAACAGATCCAGCAGGAGATGGAAACCCTGCAGGTGGAGACCTCCGCGGGGGGCGGCATGGTCACGGTCAAGATGGGCGGCCAGAAAAACCTCATCGCCGTGAGCATCGACCCCTCCCTCCTGGCGCCCGGCGAGAAGGAGATGCTCGAGGACCTCCTCGTGGCCGCCGTCAACCTGGCGTCCCAGAAGATCGACGAGACGCTCCAATCCAAGATGGGCGGCCTCGGCGGCGGCCTCGGCTTCCCGGGCATGTAGTATGCCGGCGGACGCCTTCCCCGCACCCCTGCGCCGCTGCCTCGAGGAGCTCCAGAAGCTCCCCGGGATCGGCCCCAAGTCGGCCCAGCGTATCCTCTTCGCGCTCCTGGACCGCGGGCCCGACGGCGCACCCTCGCTGGCGCAGGCCCTGGAGGGCGTCGCCGCCACCGTGGAGCGCTGCCCCACGTGCCGCGCCTACCGCGAGCGCGGCGTGCCCTGCGGGCTGTGCGAGGACCCGCGGCGCGACTCGGGCCTCCTCTGTGTCGTGGAGACGGCCGCGGACGTCCTCCTCATCGAGGCCACAGGGGAGTATGCCGGGATGTACCACGTCCTTCACGGGCTCCTCTCGCCCATGCGGGGGGTGAGGCCCGAGCACCTGGGGATGGAGGCCCTGGAGTCGCGGGTCTCCGAGGGGCAACTTCGGGAGGCCATCCTCGCCACGCCCCCCACGGCGGAGGGGGAGGCCACCGCCTCCTACCTCGCCAACCTCTTGAAAGGAAAGGGAGTCCGCATCACGCGCATCGCCTTTGGGATGCCCGTGGGCGCGGATTTCCAGTTCGTGGACGCCCAGACCCTGGGGCGGTCCCTCTCGGGGCGCAAGGAGTTTTCCTAGGGCCTGGCAGGGAGCAGGGGTTCACAGAAGTTTCCTCAAGCCTTGCACTAGGTTGCGCGGGTAGAGTCCGCTGTGCTATACATCGGAGGTCAGAGGAGAGACTCATGGGCGCGTCCGACCTCATCATGTATGAGGAAGAGTTCCAGAAGATCAAGGAGATCATCTCCAAGCTCAAGGTCGACGCCAACGCCACCGTCGTCTTCCTCGTGGATAAGAACGGCCAGCAGATCGCCGCCACGGGGGATATCGAACGGCTGGACACCACCTCCCTCGCCTCCCTCACCGCGGGCAACGTCGCCGCCACGGACGGCCTCGCCAAGCTCATCGGCGAGAGGGAGTTCTCGGTCCTCTTCCACGAGGGCGAGAAGGACAACATCCACATCTCCATCGTGGGCGGCAAGGTCATCCTCGTCGTCATCTTCGACGAACGCTCCTCCCTGGGCCTCGTGCGCCTGCGCGTGAAGCGCTGCTCCGACGAGCTCAACAAGGTCTTCCAGCAGATCATGGACAAGACCGAGCGCGAGCGGGCCTCCGGGGAGTCCTTCTTCCAGTCGCCCTTCGCCGAGATCACGGACGAAGACATCGACGCGCTGTTTAACGAGTAAGGGCTGGAGCCGGGGGAAGCGCACGCATGTCCTTCATCAACTACGCGTCCCGCGAGATCAACGTCAAGCTCGTCTACTACGGCCCGGGGCTGTGCGGCAAGACCACCAACCTGCAGTACGTCTACGAGAAGACCAACCCCAACGCCAAGGGCAAGCTCATCTCCCTGG
>JBBIUU010000144.1:0-6077 GCA_037440125.1 Acidobacteriota bacterium | reverse complement strand
TCGCGCCGATGATGGCGCCCATGGAGGCGATCTCGTCCTCCATCTGGATGAACTTGCCGCCCAGCTTGGGCAGGCGCGCCGACATCTTCTCGGCGATCTCCGAGGAGGGCGAGATGGGATAGCCGGCGAAGAAGCGGCAGCCGGCGGCCAGCGCGCCTTCGACGCAGGCCTCGTTCCCGGCGAGGAACTTCACGTTCTGGGTCATCGTGTCGCCTCCCTCAATCCACGAAGATCGCGAAGTCGGGGCAGCGGATCTCGCAGAGCATGCACTTCGTGCAGGCGTCCACGTTCACCACCTCGACGTTCTTGAAGCCCATGGACAGGACTTTCTCGGGGCAGTAGGCCACGCAGATGTTGCACAGGGTGCCCTTGCAGTGGCCCGGGATGACCGTAATCACCACGTCCTTCTTGACCTTCTGCCCGTGCCCCGCCGTGGCCACCTTGCCCTTCTTGACCTGGGCGAGGCGGGGAGAACCGACGGCCTCTCCCTCTTGTCGAACGCCGCTGCGCGGCTCCGTAGGGGTGCTCATGGATCCGGCTCCTGTCTCACCGGGGGGCTCGCCCTCCCGGCACTCTAAAGGCACAGGGGCAAGCGGCCCTCCGCCTGCCCCCGCGTCCGATCGGTCGACCCTCTGTCCTAGCCCTTCAGCCTCTCCATCATGGCGGCGCCCAGCTCGGTGGGGGACTTCACCACCGTGGCGCCGGCCTCGGTCAGGGCCTTCATCTTCTCGGCGGCGGTGCCCTTGCCGCCCGCGATGATGGCGCCCGCGTGACCCATCCGGCGTCCCGGAGGGGCCGTCTGGCCCGCGATGAAGGCCACCACCGGCTTCTTCATCTCGGCCCGGATGTACGCGGCGGCCTCCTCCTCGGAGGTGCCGCCGATCTCGCCGATGAGGACCACGCCCTCGGTCTTCGGGTCGGCGTTGAAGAGCTTGAGCGCGTCGAGGTGGCTCGTGCCGGGGACGGGATCGCCCCCGATGCCGATGCACGTGGACTCGCCCAGGCCGCACTCGGTGAGCTGCCACACCGCCTCGTAGGTCAACGTCCCCGAGCGGGAGATGACGCCCACGCGGCCGGGCTTGTGGATGTAGCCGGGCATGATGCCCATCTTGCACTCCCCGGGGGTGATGATGCCGGGGCAGTTGGGGCCGATGAGGCGGGCCCCCGTGGTGCTCAGGGCGGCCTTCACGCGGGCCTCGTCGCGGGCGGGAATCCCCTCGGTGATGCAGACGATGACGCCCACGCCGGCGTCCGCGGCCTCGAGGATGGCGTCCGCCGAGAAGGCCGGCGGCACGAAGATGAGGGCGGCGTTGGCGCCCTTGGCCTTCACCGCGTCGGCCACCGTGTTGAACACGGGGACTCTATTCTCCCAGGTGCTGCCGCCCTTGCCGGGGGTCACGCCGGCCACGACCTTCGTGCCGTACTCCAGGCTCTGCTTCGCGTGGAAGGAGCCCTCTTTGCCGGTGATGCCCTGAACCACGACGCGCGTGTCCCTGTTGACGAGTATGCTCATGGCGTCCCCCTCACTTCACCGAAGCCACGGCCATCTGGGCCGCCTGTTTGAGGTTGTCGGCCACGGCGAACTTCAGGCCGGATTCGCTCAGAAGCGCCTTGCCCTTGTCCACGTTGGTGCCCTGCAGGCGCACCACCACGGGCAGGCTCACGCCGATCTCCTTCGCCGCGGCGATGACGCCCTCGGCGATGACGTCGCAGCGGACGATGCCGCCGAAGATGTTGATGAGGACCGCCTTCACGTTCTTGTCCGAGAGGAGGATGCGGAAGGCGTTCTTGACGCGCTCGGTGGTGGCGCCGCCGCCCACGTCGAGGAAGTTGGCAGGCTCGCCGCCCTCGAGCTTGATGACGTCCATCGTGGCCATGGCGAGGCCTGCGCCGTTCACCATGCATCCGATGGAGCCGTCGAGCTTGATGTAGTTCAGGTCGAACTTGCTGGCCTCCACCTCGAGGGGATCCTCCTCGGTGACGTCGCGCATCTCGAGGATGTCGGGGTGGCGGAAGAGGGCGTTGTCATCGAAGGCCATCTTGGCGTCGAGGGCCACCACGTGCCCATCCTCGGTGATGATGAGGGGGTTGATCTCGGTGAGCGTGGAGTCCGTGTCCTCATGGGCCTTGTAGAGCGCCGTGACGAGCTTGACGCATTCCTTGAAGGCGTCTCCGGTGAAGCCCAGGCCGAAGGCGACCTCGCGGGCGTGGTAGGGCTGGATCCCGACGAGCGGGTCCACCCAGGTCTTCAGGATCTTCTCGGGGGTCTCGGCGGCCACCTTCTCGATCTCGACACCGCCCTCGGTGGAGGACATGATGACGTTCATCTGCTTCGCGCGGTCGAGGACGATGCCGAGGTAGTACTCCTTCGCGATGGAGCTGCATTCGGTCACGTAGACCTTCTGCACCTGCTTGCCGTGGGGGCCGGTCTGGTGGGTGACCAGGACGTTGCCCAGCATCTTCGCGGCGAGGTCGGCGGCCTCGTCGGCGTTCTTGGCCAGCTTGACGCCGCCCTTGAACCCGTCCGAGAAGGTGCCCTTGCCGCGACCTCCGGCGTGGATCTGGGACTTCACGACCACGGTGCCGCCCAGCTCGTTGGCGATGGCCTTGGCCTCGTCGGCGCTGAACGCCACGCGCCCCTTGGGGACGGCCACCTTGTACCGCTGAAGGATTTCCTTGGCCTGATATTCGTGGACTTTCACTGCTAACCCCCTGAGAAGACTGCTGTTGTCGCGGTTAACCCAGGCGCCCCAAAAAGACGGAAGTATCGCACGGGGATGGTGATTCTGTCAACGAATCGGGGGGGGAACCCGAAAATTTTCAACAGGTTCGCGTGCGGCGCTCCCGCAATCGCGCCGGGGCGGCGCCCCTACTCGTCCATGGTGCCTTCAAACTGGGCGGAGAGCGCCTCCATGGCCTCCCAGATCTGGGAGACGTCGTTGGCGAGGATGCACAGGTCGCGCTTGTGGCCGAGGGCGTCCTTCACCTGGGCCTTCAGGAGCGCCTCCTGCTTGAATCCGAGGCCCTCGAAGGCCTTCTTGGCTCCGGTCTGGTTGTCGGCCACCTCGGCGACGAGCTTGTCCACGCCCTGCTGCATAGCGATCTGGACGAGGCACCGCGCGAGCTCTTTGCCGAGGCCCCGCCTCTGAAAGTTCCTGGCGACGGCCACGCGGATCTGCGCCACGTGCGTCGTCCAGCCATGCAGGCGGCGGTACAGCGCGGCGTTGCCGACGATCTCTCCGCCCGATTCGGCGACGATCGGCAGCATGCGGCCCGATTGCCCCTGCGTGAGGTAGCGCGTGACGAAATCGGGGGTGGTGACGTCGTCGCCAAGGTAGAGGCGGTCCTCCTCCGGCAGCCCCCGGAAGAACTTGAGGAGGGGCCCCTCGTCGCCCGCCCGGGGGCTGCGGATGGTGACCGTCACGCCGTTACGGAGGGAAATCTCTTGGCTGAACGCTTCAGTTCTCATGCCGCACCCCCATGCTTTGCTCCCAATCTAGAGCTTGTGAAGGACGATTTCCACTCTCTGTGTTAAGGTAAAACCATCTCGGAGGCCCGATGGAAGACCAGGAGCTCCGGAGCACGCTCTCGGCCTTCGTCCCCAGGACCCTCTGGCCCACGCTGGCCGGAGCGGGCGGGAGCCTGCGCCTCGAGGGCGGGGCGCTCTTCGCCGACGTGGCGGGGTTCACCCCGCTCACCGAGAGCCTCGCGAAGATCGGCAAGGAGGGCGCGGAGGAGCTCACGCGCATCCTGAACGGGTTCTTCTCGGCCATGGTGGACGTCGTGCACGGGGAGGGCGGCGACGTCCTGCGCTTCGCCGGCGACGCCATGACCGTCTTCTTCCCCGAGGGCGCCGCGGCCGCGCTCCGGGCCGCCGTCCGGATGCAGGAGGCCGCCAAGACCTTCGAGTCCATCCCCACTCGCGCGGGGACCTTCTCGCTGGGGATGAAGATCGGCATCTCGTCGGGCACCCTCCTCCTCGGGACGGTGGGCGACGGCGAGATCGGGCGGGACTACTTCGCCGCGGGGCGCTGCCTCGACCTCAGCGCGGAGGCCGAGCACCACGCCTCCCGCGGGCAGTTCGCCCTCTGCCCGACCTGTGCGCTCCATCTGCCGGGCAACACGCCCGGCGTCGAACTGTTGCCGGACGGTTTCGTCGTGGTCGCGGACCCCTCGCGCTTCCGGCTCCCGCCCGCGAAGGCCTCCCGCGGGTCGGAGCTGCCGGCCGAACCGCCCCTCGAGGCCCTCGCGGCCTTCCTCCCGGCCTTCGTCGCCGAAATGGCGCGCGCCTCACACGGCGTCATGCTCGCGGAGCACCGCCGGACGACGGTCCTCTTCCTGACCTTCTCGGGGATCGACTACGACGGGGACGACTCGGCGCCCGAGAAGGTGGGCGCCGTCTACGCGGAGATCGCCCGCGAGGCGGGGCGCCAGGGCGGATGGATCAACAAGCTGGACATGGGCGACAAGGGCAGCAAGGCCATCGTGCTCTTCGGCGCGCCCCGGGCCCTCGAGCACCAGGAGGAGCGGGCCTGCCGCACGGCCCTCGCCATCCTCGAGAGCGCGCACCTGCGGGCCAACCTCGCGGACCTCCGTGTCGGCATCACCGTCGCGCCCCTCTTCGCCGCCTACGTGGGGAGCGAGGAGCGCCGCGAGTACACGGTCATGGGGGACGGCATCAACATGGCCGCGCGCCTCATGGCCAACGCCCACCCGTGGCGCGTCCTGTGCAGCCGCGAGGTCATGGAGCAGTCGCCCGAGCTGAGCTTCCGCAAGCTCGACCCCATCTTTGTCAAGGGGAAGGCCGAGAAGGTGGCGATCTTCCGGCCCGAGGGCGAGAAGGAGGAGGCGTCCGGGGAGAGGAGCCGCTTCGTGGGCCGCGCCGACATCCTTGCGGCCGAAGTGCCGGCCCTCATCTCCCCGACGATGCCCGTGACGCTCGCCCTCGCGGGGGACGCGGGCGTGGGGAAAACAGCGCTCCTCCACCACCTCGGGCACGCCCTCGACGACGCCGGCATCCGACGCATCTCGGTGCCCCTCGTGGCGCACAGCGTCCAGAGCCACCTCGCCGCGTGGCGCCCCGTCCTCTTCTCCTGCCTCGGCGTCTCCCGCGCCGCCCCGCGCCACATCCGCGAGGGCGCCCTCCGCCTCGCCATGGCGCAGGAGGACGAGGCGTACCTCCCGCTCTTCAACGCCCTCCTCGAGCTGGACCTTCCCGAGGGCGAGGCCACGGAGGCGCTCTCGGCGAAGGACCGCAAAGACGTCCTCTTCGCCATGCTCACACGGCTCGTCATGGCCCAGGTGCAGACGGGTCCCTACGGCCTCTTCTTCGACCCCCTGGACTTCGCCGACCCCGCCTCGCTCGAGCTGCTCCAGGCGGTCCTCGGCGAAGCGGGGGACCGCCCCCTCAAGGTGGTGGTGTCGCACCGATCGCCGGCGCCCGAAGGGCTCATGGGCGTGCTGGCCTCCCTGCGGAGCATCCCCGTCGCGCCCTTCGCGAAGGAGGAGACGGCGGAATACATGGTGCACGTGGCGGGGATGGCGGTGTCCTCCGACACGGTGGTGGACTTCCTCCAGCGCAAGACGGGCGGCAACCCGAAGTTCCTCGAGCAGATCCTCGCGGCGATGCGCCGGGACGGCCTCGCCGCGCCAGGGCCGTCGGGCCTCCTGGAGGTGGACGAGGACCGCCTCGCGTCGGCCTCCTTCCCCGACACCCTCGAAGGCCTCCTCCTGGCTCGCGTGGACGCCCTTCCCGAGGGGGAGCGCACCCTGCTCAAGGCGGCGTCGGTGCTCGGGCCGTCCTTCTCGCTCAACCTCCTCCAGACGCTCCTGGACCAGCCGCAGTCGCTCCTCGTGGAGAGCGTCCTGTCCCTCGAGGGGCGCGGGATCATTCGGATGGACACCTGGGGCGCCCGGCCCTACGCCACCTTCGCGGACACGCTCCTGCGGGACGCGCTCTACGAATCGCTCAATTTCTCCGTGAAGCGGGCCTTCCACCTGAGGGTCGGCGAGCTCCTCGAGGAGGAGGGCCGCGACGAGCCCCGCCTGTGGCCCGCGCTCGCCCGCCACTTCGAGGC
>JBBIUU010000143.1:0-6178 GCA_037440125.1 Acidobacteriota bacterium | reverse complement strand
GGGGCGTGCCGGGCGGCGCGGCCACCGACACGTCCACCGCCCCCGGCAGCTTCCGTAGAAGGGCCTCGACCTCGCGGGCCTTGCGCTCGATGGCGTCGAGGTCGGGCCCCACCACCTTCACGACGACGGGGGCCGTGTAACCCGAGAGGGTCTCCTCGATACGCTCCGTCAGGAAGGAGTTAACAGACACGCGGAGCCCGGGCACCACGGAGGCGGCTTCTCGCAGGCGTTCGCGCGCCGAGGCCAGGGATTTGCCCGTAAGCGGTTTCAAGTCCACCTCAAACTCGCTGTAGTGCGGGCCGTAGGTGTCGTCCGCGGCCGCGCGCCCGGCGCGCTGGGCCACTCGCCGGACCTCTGGCAGCGCCAGGAGGGCGCGCGTGACGGCGAGGCCCGAGCGCCTGGACTCCTCAAGCGAGGTGCCGGGGGCGGCGGCCACGTGGACGATGAAGTGGCCCTCGCGAAAAGCTGGTAGGAACTCCTCGCGAAGGAAGGGCAGGAGGGCCAGGCCCGCCACCGTCAGTCCGACGACGGCCCCGAACAGGATGCGCGGGTGGGCCTCCACGCGCGCGAGCAGGCGCAGGTAGCGCTCCCGCAAGTGCGCCGCGAGAGGCGAACCGTGCCGCTCCTCTCCTTGTCGCCCGGCGAGCAGGAGCGAGCTGAGGGCGGGCGTGACGGTTAAGGCCACGACCAGGGAAGCCGAGACTGCCAGGACGTAGGCCGCACCGAGAGGGGCGAAGAGGCGTCCCGCGAGCCCGGAGAGGGTGAGGATGGGCAGGAAGACCAGCATCACCGCAAGGCTCGCGTAGACGACCGCGCCGCGCACCTCGAGCGAGGCTTCCCACACCACCTGCATAGGCGGCGCGGGGGACGCCTTCGCGCGGTTGAGGCGCAGGCGCCGGAGGATGTTCTCCACGTCGATGATGGCGTCGTCGACCACCTCGCCGATGGCGATGGCGAGCCCTCCCAGCGTCATGGTATTGAGGGTGGCCCCGAAGGCGTCGAGCACGGCGAGGGCGGTCAGGAGCGAAAGCGGGATGGCGGTGCACGATACCATCGCCGCCCTGGCGTCGTAGAGCAGGAGGAAGAGGACCACCACCACGAGCCCTGCACCCAGGAGGAGCGAGTTGCGCACGTTGGCTGTAGCCGTGTCGATGAAGGAGGCGGCGCGAAAGAGCGTGGGGTCCATCTCCACGCCCTGGGTCTTTAAAGCGGGGGCGAGCTCTTCGAGGGCCCGGTCCAAACGGCGGGTCACCTCTACCGTGTTGGCGCGGTATTGGGCCCAGAGGTTGAGAACCACCGCCGGCTTGCCGTTGACGCTGGCGTAGCTCACCTGCGGGGCTGGGCCATCGGCAACGGTGGCCACGTCGGCCAAGGTCACGTTCCCCGAAACCCCGTGGCGCAACACGACCCGCCCGAGCGCGGCCGCGTTGAGCGACTGGCCCTGCGTAGCCACCACCAGCCGCTGGTTCGGGGTGTCGATGAAACCCGCCCCTTCCACCCCCGTTGCCTTCGAAGCAGCGGCGGCCACCTCCTCCGCCCCCACTCCGAAGCGGAGGAGCGATTCGGGGCGCAGTTGGACCTGGATCTGGCGCACCTCCCCGCCGTAGGTCCCCACCTTGGCCACGCCGGGAACGGCGAGCAGGCGCGGGGTGACGGTCCAGTCAGCCACGGTCCTCAGCGCCATGGGACCGAGGGTATCGGAGGTGAGGCCCACCACCATCAGGTCCCCCGTTGAGGAGGTCAGGGGCACGAGCGACGGGGGCTCCACACCTCTCGGAAGGCGCCCGGTCACCCCTGCCACATGCTCGGCCACGAGCTGGCGGTCGAGGTAGATGTCCTGGCCAGCCGAGAAGAGCAAGGTCACGACCGAGACGCCCTGGATGGAATAGGATCGGACCGCTCTGAGGCCGGGGATCCCGGCGAGGGCGTTCTCTACCGGCCGCGTCACGAGCGACTCCACCTGCTCGGGAGAGAGGCCCGACGCCTCGGTCTGAACCACCACCTCGGGGGGGGCGAACTCCGGGAAGACGTCGTAGGAGGCGCGGCCCAACCCCACGGCCCCGTAGATGACCAGGGCCAGCGCGAGGGCCAGCACGACCCCTCTGAACCGGAGGGAGAAGGCGACGATGGCGCTCAGCACGGGCTCAGTCCTCCGACGCGGGGGTGAGGGATTTCATCTCCTCGGAGAAGAGGAGCTGGGCGCCTTGGACCACCAGGGCGTCGCCAGGGACGAGCCCGCTCGCGACGAGCCAGCCTTCGGCCGTGGGTTCGGGCCCGATGAGGGGCACGCGCAGGTAACGCCCAGGCGCTTCCCGCCGGTAAGCCCACAGGGTTCCCCGCCACCAGATTCCCGCCTCCCGGGGCACGAGAACGCCTTCGCGCGACGCTCCGACGGGAATCCGGACCTCCACGTTCTGGCCCGCGGCGAGGGCACCTTCGCCGGGTTCGGCGGCGTAGAGCCAGCCGGGACCCTGCAGGACGCCGTCACCGCGCGGGGCGACGCCGAGAAGCGCGGCCGAAAGCGTCGTCCCCCCGAGTACGAGTGAGAGGGTCTGGGGCGGTTTCATCTCGAGGTCCCCAGGCGTGACCAGCAGCGGCACTTTGCGGAGCGCCAGCAGGTCGGTCAAGTCCGGGCCGCCCCTCTCCAGCTCGGCGGCGAGACGCGCACCCCACGCCTGACTCGCTGCGGCTCTCTGGGCAGCGAGAGCGGCCTGGGCGGCGCTGGCGGCGGCACGAGCGCCTTCGGCGGTGGCGCTCGCCACCTCCAGAGCCTTCTTCGAGAGGGTGGCGTTCTGGGCGTATAGGGCCTCCGTTCGCGCGAGCTCCTGATCGGCCTGCTCCCGCTGCGCGCTGGCCGTCGCCGCGGCCGAGGCCGCAGCGACGGTGGCCTGGCGAGCCGAGGCCAAGTCCTGGACCGAGAGGACGCGTCCCCAGGCAGTCCGTTCTCCCGCCGCGTGCGCGGCCGCGAGCGTCCGCGTCTGAATCCCCGAGGCGGTAGTCTGCGATTCGGAGAGGAAGACCGTCCCCGCTGGGACCGCAGCAGCTCCGGCCTCGGGCTTCTTGGGTTCGTCCCGGTCGGCACCGCAGGCGTCGGCGAGCAGCAAGGCCGCGAGCAGGGCGGCGCGCAGGACGAATTGGGCGGCCTTCATGGAGACTCCTTAGGCGAAACGGGCGAGACGGGCGGGAGGGGTGATGCGGGTGAGAGGGGTCGCTCGAGAGCGTCCTCGAGCCGCCCCAGCGACACCTGGAAATCCTGTTCGGCGGTGAGGGCGTCGAGGTCTGCCGCCCCCGAGCCGGCCGAGGCTAGGGCGACCGCGAGGCGGTCCGCCTCCCCGGCGGCGAGGGCGGCGCGGGCCGAAGAGAGGGCGGCGCGCCGGGCCGAAGCCTGCGCGAGCGCGCGCTCGAGGGACTCCCGTGCGGCGCCGTAACCGGCCTCGGCCCCCTCCACCTCCCGAAGGACGGAGGCCTGAACGGACAGGAGGCGCGCTCCGGCCACCGCGCGGTCGGCCTCGGCCTGGGCGATGGCGCCCCGGTTACGGTTGACCATGGGCAGGAGCAGGGCGAGGCCGAGCTCCCAGCGAACGGCGCCCTGGTCCCAAAGATACCCGGGCTGGAGATGAATGTCGGGGTACTGCTCCGCGATGGCCAGTCGGTACGCCTGATCGGCGGCGGCGTAGGCGGCTAAGGCGGCGAGGACGTCCGAGCGCCCCGTGAGGGCCTGTGATAGAGCATCTGCGCCCTCCGGCGGCGTCGGTGGCGGAACGTCGAGTGACTCGATGGTGATTCCCTCCAGAGCCGCTTCGGGTAGGCCGAGGGCTCCGGCGAGATTCGCCCGGGCCGAGGCCTCGGCCTGGCGGGCCGATGACAGTGCAAGGTGCGCCCCCTCCGCATCGGCGCGCGCGGCATCGAGGTCGGGGCGCGACACCTCGCCTGCCTTCAACGCGGCGTCCACCGCCGAGAGGGCTTCGTCCCGCGCTCCGGCGAGACGCGCAGTGGCGGCTGCCCGGGACGACGCGTACTGCCAGCCCGCGAGGGCCGACCGGAGCGAACTACGGACTTGCCAGCGTACGCCCTCCCCTCGGAGGTGGCTCTCCCTCAGCCTTTCGGCGGCCTGGGCCTGGCGGATGCGGCGCTTGCCCGCCGTCGTGAAGGTGATATCGAGGGAAGGCCCGGCGGTCCAGGGAGAGAGTCCCGCCGTGGTGTTGCTCTGGTACTGGTTGGTGAGGGAGAGAACTGGGTCGGGGCGCAGGCCCGCGGCCAGTGCGTCCGCCTCGGTTCGGGCCTCGTCGGCTCGCGCCTGGGCCAAAACGGGGCTGAAGTAGAGCGCTGCGGCCGTGAGGCCTTGGAAGTCCCACTTCCCTTGGGGCCACGGAACGATAGGCTTTCCTGAGGTTCCCTCGAGATAGGCCCGCAGACCGGGATCCGAGAGGCGCCGGGCCTGGAGGGACTCGGCCTGCGCCTGCAGGTCCACGGGGGCGGGCTTGTAGGCGATGCAGCCCAATGAGGCCAGCGTCATGACGAGCAAGCACCAGCGAGGAATCACCGGGGACCCTCCTCACAGGAAGGGAGCCTAGCGCTTGAAGATGACGGGAGGATGACAGGAGGTCAGGCGGGGGGAGGAAAGGCGAGACTCACCTGGGTGCCCTTCCCGGGGGTGCTCGCGACGTCCACCGTGCCTCCGTGCATATCCATGATGGACTTCACGATGGCCAGCCCCAGGCCGAGCCCCTGGGGATGTCGGATCCGCGACGAGACTCCCCTGTAAAAGCGATCGAAGAGGCGCTGGACCTCCTCCGGTGGAATTCCGGAGCCAGTGTCTTCGACGGTCAGCCGCAGCGAGCCGGCGGAAGCGGCCTCGAGGCGGACCTCCACGCTCCCATCCCGGGGTGTGTGCGCGATTGCGTTGGCCAGCAGGTTGCTCACGGCCCTTCTGAGGAGCGTGGGATCGGCCCAGACCTGTCCCGTCCCGGAGGTGGTCAGCGATACGCCCCCCTCCTCGGCCAGGGCGTCGAAGAGGTCCGCCACCTCGCCCGTCACGGCCGCGGCGTCGATCCAGACGCAGGAGGGCCTGGCCTCCGCGCTCTGGGCACGGGCGAGAAAGAGCAGGCTGTCCACCATGCGGGCCAGCCGTCCCAGGTCCTCCATGGACGATTCTAGGACACGGCGGTACTCCGCCTCATCCCGAGGCTTGGCGAGGGCGACCTCCACTTCTCCGATGCAGTTGCCGAGGGGAGTCCGGAGGTCGTGAGCAAGGTCTGCCGAGAACGTGGAGAGGCGCTGAAATGCCTCCTCGAGCCTGACCAGCATGTCGTCGAACGCCGATGCGAGGTCCTTCAGCTCGGCGGGCCAATCCCCCGCGCTCACCCGGGTCTGGAGCCGGTCGGGGGTTACCGCACACACGGCGCGCGTCATCGACTGGATGGGCCTGAGCCCGCGCCTCGCGACCCAGAGCCCCGCGGCGGCCGAGAGGACGGCGCCCGCAAGGAGCGCGATGGCCATGCTGGTCCGGTAGTCCTCCAGCACGTCCATCTCCCGCGAGACGTCGAGAGCCACTTGGATCAGAGGCCGTTGATCCCCGAGGGTGCCCTGTGCGGCCAGGGCGGACCCGAGAAGGAAGTAGCGCTCGCCGCCGGCGTCCCACAACCTCCCGCCCCTCCAGGGGCGACCCGCCGGCGTCGGAGGGGGGAAAGGCGCGGCGCCGAGGGCATCCGCCATGCCGGGCGTCTCCAGAGAGCCGCCGCCACCGAGCACCACGCGGCTGAAATAGCGCGACTCCTGACGCGTCGCAGCCTCCCACTGGACCTCTTCCTTCAATGGGCCTATCTGGCCGGGCTGCCGTTCGAGGATGGCCCTGAGCACCTCGATCTTGTCGGAGACGAACAGTTCGGCTTGCCGGTCGAGGTTCCGCTGGAGCACCAGATACATGGCACCCGCAGTCGCGGTCAGGAGGAGGACGGTGGCGCCGCAGAACAGCGCCGCAAGCCTCGCCGACAGGGACCTCAGCGGGAGCAGTTCGCGGAGGGGACTCACGGCTGTTCCCTCGGCGCGTCCAAGGCGTATCCAGAACCCCGAACGGTACGGATGAGCTTCACGGCGAAAGGGTCATCCACCTTCCGACGGAGCCGCCGGACGGCCACATCCACGACGTTGGCATCGGAATCGAAGTTCATGTCCCAGA
>JBBIUU010000142.1:0-6230 GCA_037440125.1 Acidobacteriota bacterium | reverse complement strand
GATGTCCATCATGACCACGGCGACGGGTGCCCCCGCTCGGGACGCGCGGGCGAGCTCGCGCTCCAGGAACTCGTCCATGAACCGCCGGTTGAAGAGGCCCGTCAGGGGGTCACGGATCGACTGCTCGTGGAGCTCCGCTCGCAACCTGAGGTTCGACACGGCGAGCGCCACGCGCTCCACGAAGGCCGTGGCGAGGCGCTGACGATCATCGGGGAAGTAGGGCGGGCCCGTTTCCACGACGCCGGGGATGGGTATGGCGTCCTCCGAGGGGGCCATGCGGCGAATGCAGAGGACTCCCATCACCTCGTCCCTGAGGGTGATGGGAACGCACAGGCTCGCGAGGATCTCTCGCGGAAGGGCCTCATGGTGGCGGCAGAGAGGCGATGCGCCCGAGACATCGGCCACGTGGGCGGCAGCGCGGCCGAGTGCCCAGCATTCGTCCCGCTGGAAGGGTGCCGCCGGCACCGGGGGCTCGCCCCAGCTCAGGAGGAGCACCGTAGCATGGCCGTCGGGGGCGAGGAGGTGGAGCTCCCCCGACTCCTCGAGGAAGAGCTTCTCGGCGAACCACGTGACGGGGAGGGCCAACTTTTCTACGCTCTCGCAGGTCTGGAGGAGGCGCCCCATCTCGCTCAGGAGGCTGATCTCCCGGCTCCGCCGGTCGAGGTCCTGGACCCACTGGCTGAGGCGGAGCTGGGTCTCCTGGTTGGCTTGCTCGGCGAGCTTGCGCTCGGTCACGTCCTGGGCCACGTGGACGCACCCCTCGAGACCTCCCTGGGCATCGTAGACCGGGGAGATGGTGATCCGGAAGGTGCGGTCCGTCTCGGGAACGCGCACGTCCTCGGCGTGCTCCGCCCGGCCCTCGGCCATTCCGGAGAGCGGACAGCCCTCCTCGCGCCGGCCGCTCCTCCCGAAGCACTCGAAGCACACGGACCCCAGGACCCCGGGGCCGAACTGCTCGCGCATGGCGCGGTTCGCGCGGACGAGGCGCCGCCTCCCATCAAAGACGGCCACGAGATCCGGCATGGCGTCGAAGGCGCGCTCCATCCAGTCGGTGGCGCGCCGCATGGGCACCACTTTCCGGAGGTCCTCCTCCGCCTGATGACGGCTCCGGCGGTCGCCGGGCGACCTCCTGCGCTCCTCGTCCATCGTCGCTCCGAAGGAGATGGGAAGAGCATACCACCGGCGGCCCGGGCAGGCGACCCGGAGCAGATACGAACATGCGCGGGGCGAGGGGGTGAGCGCCAAGGAATCTCGCGCCCGTCCCCCTGGCTCCCTAGGCATGAATTACGCCGCTCCACCCTCCGTCGGTCCGGCGAACCCGGCCGATGTGACGCCCGTCACTGCGGTTCCGGCGCGAGTGTGCTATACAGAATCATATAGAGCGTTCGGCGCACCTCGTTCTGGTCGGTCCCGGCTTCCAGGAGCAGGAAGGAGAATCCCGATGGGTCGTTCGTTCTCTCGTAGGTCCTGGCGTACTTGGTTCGGGCGCGGTTTCGGCCTTCTCCTGGGCCTGGCCCTGGGGACGGCCGCCCTGGCCCAAACGGGCGGCGTGCCCCTGATCTGGGGAGACAACACCTACGGCCAACTCGGCGACGGGCGGACCGTGCTCTCCACCACCCCGGTCCACGTGGCGGGTCCGGGCTTCGTCTCGGTGACGGGGAGCTACCTCCTGCTGGTGGCCCTGAAGAGCGACGGGACGGTCTGGACCTGCGGGTACAACTACAACGGCCAGGCGGGCGACGGCAGCACCGATTCCCGCACCACCCTCGGCCCGGTACCCGGGCTCACGGGAGTGGTGCAGGCGGCGGGCGGGTCGGACCACGTCCTGGCGGTGAAGAACGACGGCTCTGTCTGGGCCTGGGGCTACAACGGCAACGGCCAGCTCGGGGACGGAACCACCACCGACAGGCCCTCGCCCGTCCAGGTGCCCGGCCTCTCGGGCGTCGTCCGCGTGGGTTCGGGCAACCGGGCCCAGTCTAGCTTCGCGGTGAAGGGCGACGGGACCCTGTGGGCCTGGGGCTACAACGAATACGGGCAGCTCGGCAACGGCGCGACGTCGGACTCGCCCTCGCCCGTCCAGGTCTCCGGGCTTGCCGGGGTGGTCGCGGCCTCCTCGGGCTACTACCACTCGCTGGCGCTTGAGAGCGACGGGACGGTGTGGGCCTGGGGATTCAACGCTTACGGCCAGGTCGGCGACGGGTCCACCACCGACCGGCACACGCCCGTCCAGGTCTCCGGGCTCGCCGACGTGGTGGCCATCGCGGCGGGTGGCATGTACAGCATGGCGGTGAAGGCGGACGGCACGCTCTGGGCCTGGGGCGACGACGGCTACGGCCAGCTGGGCATCCCCGGCTTCCGCTTCAACACGCCCCAGCAGGTGACCTCGATCTCGGGCGTGGCCGGGGTGGACTGCGGCTACACCACCACCGTGGTCCGCAAGACCGATGGGACGGTATGGGGCTGGGGGATGAATAGCAACGGCCAGTTGGGAGACGGGTCCACGACGAACCGCACCTCTCCCGTTCAGGCCACGGGTCTGAGCGGCGTTGCGAGCCTCGCGTCCATGTCCTCGGCGACCGCCGCCGTGACCGATGCGGGCGACCTCTACGTCTGGGGCTCCAACGCCTACGGCGACTTCGGCGATGGCTCGACCCTCGCTCGCACCAGCCCGGCCTCCTTCGGGGGACTGAGCGGGATCGCCAGGCTCGGCGGTGGCTACATTTACGGCCTCGCGCTCCTCGCGAACGGCACCGTCTGGTCGTGGGGCACCAACACCTACGGCAACCTCGGCGACGGGACGACCCTTCCGCACACGACGCCCGAGCAGGTCCAAGGGCTCTCGGGCATCACGGACGTCGCCGCGACGACCACCTCCATGGCGGTCCGGTCGGACGGCACCCTTTGGGGATGGGGCAACAACTCCTTGGGGCAGATCGGCGACGGCACGACGACCGAACGGCATTCCCCGGTCCAGGCGCAGGGGATCTCCGACGTCAAACAGGTCGCCGGCGGCTACTACTACTTCACCCTCGCCTTGAAGGGCGACGGCACCGTCTGGTCCTGGGGCTACAACTACCACGGCCAGCTCGGCGACGGCACCCAGACCGAGCGGCACAGCCCCGTCCCCGTGCTCGGCCTGATGGGTGTGGCCCAGATCGCCGCGGGGGACTCCTCGGGGTACGCCCTCAAGTCGGACGGGACGGTCTGGGCCTGGGGCGACAACGCCTACGGACAGCTCGGCGTCGGAAACACGACCTCGAGCTCGACGCCGGTGCAGGTCCAGGGCCTGACCGGCGTGAAAACCATCTTCGCGGGCCTCGGCTACTACGCGCTGGTGCTCAAGAACGACGGCACCCTGTGGGGCTGGGGCCGCAACTCGAGCCACGAGCTGGGCGACGGGACCACGACCAACCGCATGAGCCCCGTGCAGATCGGGAACTTGACAAACGTCGTGGCCGCGGCGGCCGGCTTCTACTTCGGCATGGCCCTGAGGGCGGACGGCACGGTGTGGTCCTGGGGAGATAACAGCCAGGGCCAGCTCGGCAACGGGACCACGGCGAACGGGACTGCGCCCGCCCAGGTCCCCGGGCTCAGCGGCATCTGGGGCATCCAGGCCGGAGGGGCCTTCGGCATGGCGCTCCTCCCCCCGCCCGCCGCGGCGGCCATGAAGAAGGTGGCACCCCCCTTCAAGATCGTCGCAACGGGGACCAACTTCCAGACAGGCGTCCGCGCGTTCATCGACGGCGCGGAATGGACGGGGGTCGTCCGCAAGAAATCCACGAAAATCCAGCTCACGGGCGGGGCGAACCTGAAGGCCGCTGTGCCGAAGGGCACGACCCACACCTTCCGATTCCTCAACCCCGACGGCGGAGAATCCACCACCACCTGGAGTTGGTAGCAGCCGAAACGGCGTGATGGACCGGCCTTCGGGTCGGACGGGCGCCGCTCCCGCGAGGGGGCGGCGCTTCCGTTTCGCGGGCGCGCCGAGTGCACATCTGGTGCACTTTCATGTCCCACCTTGGATGCACAAGGAGGGACCATGGACACCCTGTCAGGATTTCTCGAGGACCTGAAGCTCTGCGAGGCGGTCGCGCACCGGAACCTGGCGGTCTTCCCGCTCCTGGGCGGCCTGGACGGCCTGCCCGGCTACGCCACGCTGGACGAGGCCGCGGCCGCGGGCACGGCCCGCGTGACCGAGGTCTCGGCGGGCGGCAGCGTGCCCGAGCTGAGCTTCGTGAACGAGGGGAAGGAGGCCGTCCTGCTCCTCGACGGCGAGGAGCTCGTGGGCGCCAAGCAGAACCGCGTCCTAAACCTCACCATCCTCGTGTCCGCAGGGGCTTCGGTGAAGATCCCCGTCTCGTGCGTGGAGCAGGGGCGCTGGAGCTACCGATCCGATCGCTTCGCGCCCTCGGGCCGCGCCTTCTTCAAGAAGGGACGGGCCGAGAAGGTCGCGCGCGTGACTGAAAACCTCCGCGCGAGCGGTGCGCCGGTCGCCGACCAGGGTCAGGTCTGGGAGGAGATCGCCGTCAAGATGGAGCGGATGGCCGTGAGCTCCAGCACGGGGGCCATGTCCGACCTCTTCGAGGCCAGGAGCCACGGCGTGGAGGAGTACGTGGACGCGCTCGCGCCCCATCCGGGCCAGTGCGGCGCCATCTTCGCCATCGACGGGAAGGTGGCCGGCCTGGAGCTCTTCGACGCGCAGACCACGCTCGCGAAAGCCCTGCCCAAGCTCATCGGCAGCTACGCGCTCGACGCGCTAGAGACGCTCGCGCCCCGCAAGCGCGCCCCGCGGCCCCCGGCCGCCATGGACGCCGCCGCCCTCCTCGACCGGGTGCGCGAGGCGCCGGTGAGCCTCCACCCGTCGCTGGGAGAGGGGAGTGACGCGCGCTTCGCCCACGGGAACCTGTCGGGTGCCGGGCTCGTGGCACGCGACCGCGTCGTCCACCTCCTGGCGTTCGTGATGGAGGCCGCCTCCGCGGGGCCCGGGTGCGGCACGGGGCAGACGCGCATCCGCCGCCGCCGTCCCCGCCCGGAGGGGCCGAACATCGTCTACTGACCTCCGTCCCTCCTCCCGCGCGTGCCCGGGGCGGCGCCCTGCCGCCCCGGGCTTTTCCCCGTGGGCGACGTTGCACAGCGAGGAGGGGAGACCGATATTATTTTTCAGGGTCTGTCCGGAGGGTTCCCATGTGCACCTTCTGTCACAAGCACGGCGCGGGGAAGACCTGGTATCTGCAGGCCAAGAACTACTCGGAGGAGCTGGGCCGCGACCCGAGGGTCCTCAAAGCGCTGAAGCGCGTGACCCGAACCGCGCTTGAGGACGGCCCGAGATACGACGAGATGATCCGGAAGTTTCAGCGCGCGCCGCGCTCCCTCCGGTGGCTCGTCAACAGCTACACGGCGTGGGATCTGGAGCGGCGGCACCACGGGCAGGTCGTGCCCCTCGAGGACCTCCGGAAGCTCCTGAGCACCGTGGTCACGAGCGTGGTGCGCCTGCCCTGCGTCTGCAGGAAGGGGTCTACCGGGGACGGCCCCGCGTACTGCATGGCGCTCACGGCGGCGCCCGGCGCGTGGGAGGAGACCTGCCGGGCCGTCATCGACGCGGACGCTTCGGCGGGCCTCTTCTCGGTCCCCGAGATCCGCAGCGTCGAGAAGCTCACGCCCGGAGAGACCCTCGCCATGCTGGAGAAGTTCGAGCACGAGGGCCTCGTGCACACCCTCTGGACCTTCCAGACGCCCTTCGTCGGCGGGCTCTGCAACTGCGACCCTCGGACGTGCTCGGCCCTGCGCTTCCTCCTCGGGGGCGTGGACGTCCTCGCCGCGGGGGAATACGTGGCGACGATGGACCCCGACCTGTGCTCGGGGTGCTCGGCCTGCGAGCGGCACTGCCCCTTCGGCGCCGTGTCCTCCGAGCGCGGCAAGTCCCAGGCCGATCCCCGCCGCTGCTACGGCTGCGGGCTCTGCCGGACCACCTGCGCGAGTGGGGCCATCCGCCTCGTCTTGCGACCCTCGGACGCCGCCGCCCGCCTCCCCTGGCCCGCGTGAGGAGGCGCCTCCGCGGATCCGGGGGCCGGCCTATCCTATCGCACCGGGGTTCCTTGAGGCTGAGGGGCCCATGGCGCCTTGGGCTGCCCGGCCGGCCCCCTCAGCGTCCTCCCGTCGGCTCCGCCGGGGGATACCACCCCGCACGCGCCTCCTCGTGGTGGATCTGGCCGCCCAGGTAGGCGGTCCGG
>JBBIUU010000141.1:4741-6331 GCA_037440125.1 Acidobacteriota bacterium | reverse complement strand
ACCTCCTCGAGCGTGGACACGGTGGGCGCGTACGCAGTGCGGGGCGCGTCGGGCCAGGCCTACGTCCTCCTCTTCAACAAAGCCACCACGAACCAGACCGTCACCGTCACCGTGGCGGGAGGCCTGGGCGGGAGCGCCGTCGCGCTCTACGGCTTCGACGCGAGCCACCGCCTCTCCTCCATGGGGACCGCGGGCCAGTCGGGCGGCGTCTTCACGGTGAGCATGCCGGGCCGTTCGGCGCGCCTCGCCGTCGGCACCACCACGCCGTGCTCCGTCCCCGCCGCCGTGGGCGGCGTGACCCTCGCCAAGGTCTCCGGCGGGGCGAGCCTGAAGCTCACGTGGCCCAACACCTCGGGCGCCACGAGCTACGTCGTGAACGAGGACGCCTCACCCAATGGGACCTTCACGACTCAGACGGGGACCGCCACCGACGGGACCACCGGCCTGACCGTCGCCACGCCCTCGGGCCTGAGGTATTACCAGGTGACGGCGGTCAACGCCTGCGGGTCGGGGCCCAGGTGATGGTGAGGGCCCGGGTGGTGCGGACGATCGCCGGAACCGCTCTCGCCCTCGCCGCGACCTTCGCGCTCCAGGCCCAGCCATCGGCGTGGGTCTCGCGCGGGCCCGGAGGTGGCGGCGCCCTCTACTCGCCCACCCTCAGCCCCCACCAGGGTGCGGAGGCCTTCCTGTCGTGCGACATGGGCGGCCTCTACCGCAGCACCGACGGGGGAGCCTCGTGGTCCCTCCTCGACTTTCGCGAGATCCGGGGCTCGGGCCAGGGATGCCAGGTGCAGTTCACGTCCGACCCTCACATCCTCTACGCCATCGACTACAGCAATGACGCGGCGGTGCCGAGCAAGAGCTCGGACGGGGGGACGACGTGGGCACAGCTCGCGGCCGACCCGACCTACGGCGGCGCCTACGCCATCGCGGCGGACCCGGCCCGGACCGACCGCCTCCTCGTGACCGATTACAACACGCTCTACTTTTCGGGCGACGGCGGGGCGACCTTTGCCTCCAAGTACTCCAACGGCAATGGGTGCTATGTGGCGGGGGCGTTCTTCGACGGCAACACGATCTACGTGGGAACCGACCAGGGCGTCCTGCTCTCGACCAACGGGGGGAGCACTTTCGCGCTGAGCGTCCCCGCGGGGATCGGCTCGGGGCAGGCCATCGTCTCCTTCTCGGGGGCGAAGCAGAACGGCGCGACGAGATTCTACTGCGTCACCCTCGGATCGGCCGACGTTTACCCGGGCGTAACGGGCGCCGACCACGCCAACTACGTCTCGGTCTACACGCTCGACTGGGGGGGAACTTGGGTGAGCCGGACGACGGGCATCGCCGGGGGCGACCACCCCTTCTTCGCGGGGACGAGCCGGGGAGACATCTCCACGGCCTACCTGGCGGGCGGGAGCGACGCCGGCGTGCCCGTCGTCTACAGGACCGCCGACGGCGGCGCGCACTGGACGCAGGTCCTCCTCACGACGAACAACCAGAACGTCTTCACGGGCTGGAGCGGCGCGGGGGGCGCGCGGAGCTGGGGCTACGGCGAGTACGCCCTGGGCTTCGCCGTGTCGCCCGTGGACCCGA
>JBBIUU010000141.1:0-4641 GCA_037440125.1 Acidobacteriota bacterium | reverse complement strand
ACGTGGTCCTTCGACTACACGGGGCACACGCAGAACACCATGTACCGGTGTGTGAAGCACCCCTCCACGGGCGTGCTCTACGCGGCCACCTCCAGCGTGCACGACCTCTACCAGAGCACCTACCTCACCGACGCACGCATCGACGGCGGCGCGGGGCTCGTCCTCTTCTCTTCAGACAAGGGCAAAACGTGGCAGACGCTCCACAACTTCGGCCACGTCGTGTGCTGGGTGGCCCTCGACCCGAACGACGCCAACCGCCTCTACGCGTGCGTGGCCCACAGCACGGCGGGCGGCGTCTACGTCTCGAGCAACATCAACCTCGGGGCGAGCTCCACGTGGGCCAAGGTCGCCGCCAACCCGACCCGCACGCAGGGGCATCCGTACACGCTCTCGGTCTTGAACGACGGCACCCTGGTGGTCGTCTACTCGGGACGGCGCGACTCGGGCGGGGCGTTCACCGACAGCTCGGGCGTGTTCATCAGCGCCAACGGCGGCTCGAGCTGGACCGACCGCAGCGACGCCGGGATGCACTACTGGACGAAGGACCTCGTGGTGGACCCGCGGGACGCCTCGCAGAACACCTGGTACGTAGGCGTCTTCAGCGGCTGGGGCGGCCCCCCCAACGGCCTCGGCGGCCTCTACAAGACCATCGACCGGGGCGCCCACTGGAGCCGGATCCACACCCTCGACCGCGTGGAGTCGTGCACGATCAGCCCGGCGAGCTCCTCCGAGATGTACGTCACGACCGAAACCGAGGGGCTCTGGATGACCTCCAACCTCACGGCCCTCTCCCCCAACTTCTCTCAGGTCGCCGGGTACCCCTTCCAGCATCCCATCCGCGTCCTCTACGACCCGTATCAGGCGGGGCGCGTGTGGGTCACCTCCTTCGGCTACGGCCTCTGCGTGGGCATGGGCACGGCCCCCGAGGCGCCCGAGGTCTCCGCCGGAGCCACCGCGCCGCTGATTCTGACGAAGTCGGGCTCCCTCACCGACGTGAGCTTCGAGGACGCCGGCGCGGCGAGGTACAACCTCTACGTCTCCAAGAGCCCCTCGGGGCACCCCCTCAAGGTCCTGAACGCCTCCGGCGGGAGGAAATCCTGCGCGCTCTCGGGGCTCCTCTCGTCGGGCGGGCGCCTGATCCTTCAGGGCGCCGACCTCGCCTCGGGCATCACCGGCGCCACGAACGTTCTCTACGTCCTCGTCTCGGGTGACAACGGCCCCGGCACCGAGGGGCCCCTCGGCCGCGACGGCCTCGGCGAGACCCTCTCCGCCGACGCCGCCTGCGGGGACTACTAGCCCTCCCCCTGCCCCGCCGGACCGGTCCTCCATGCCTCAGGGGGCCGGTCCGGCGGGCGCTCCCTTCCTCACCTAGGAATACGGTTCGGTCGCCCCCGGTTAGGGGGATGGTGTCAAGAATCTAGGATTGGGAAGGAACCCGGTGAACGGCCCGGACAGAGGCTGATGCGCCCGCGACGGACGGCCCGTGAACCCAGGCGAACAGAGGGAGGTCTGCCATGAGTTCGAGACGATGGATTTGGATTGCGGCCCTGATGATGGGCGCCCTGTCGGTGGCGCTCGGCGCCCAGCAGCCCCAGCGCCAGTTCTTCCTGCTCTACGAGGACCACGTGAAGCCGTCCATGGGGGACGCCTACGAGGCCTCCATCAAGGACATGAACAAGGCCCTGGCCGAGGCCCAGGCGTCGTCCCCCAACTTCGAGATGATGGCCTTCGCCTACGAAGACTTCGCCACCTACTGCTACCTGACGCCCATCCCGAACCTCGCGGCCCTGGACGGCATGGAATCGGACTGGATGAAGATTTCCGAGAAGATCGGGAAGGAGCGCTGGAAGAAGATCATGCAGGCCAACGCCCCCACCACCGACGGGTTCACCGAGATGGTGGTGGAGTACCTGCCGGCCCTCAGCTACATCCCCGCCGCCCCGAGGCTCAAGGCCTCCGAGATGCCCTACTTCGTGGACTACTACTACTACGTCATGCCCGGCAAGGAGTCGGAGTTCAAGGAGCTCGCCAAGCAGTACGCCGCACTGGACAAGAGCAAGGGCATCAGCAACGGCTGGAACCTCTACCAAATCGTCATGGGGGACAGCCTGCCCCTCTTCGTGGTGGGCCACGACGCGAAGGACGCCCTGGATTTCGCGGAGTGGGACAAGAAGGACACCATCGCGCTGGGCAACGAGGCGCAGGCCCTCTTCGCCAAGGTCCTCGCCATCTGCCGCAAGGTGGAAGCGCGACCGGGCTCGTGGCGTCCCGACCTCTCCTTCCACGTGCCGCCCCCGGAGCCCGCGAAGAAGTAGCGGTCCGGCCCGAATGTGACCACACGAGGGGCGCTCGCGAGGGCGCCCCTCGTCGCGTCTGGCGCAGGCGATCAGCGCTTGAAGTCGTAGTAGAGGCGGTCCGCCGCCTCGCGGTCGTGGCCCGAGAGGATGCGCCAGACGAAGCGCGGGTGGGTGACCATGTACCAGTCCCCGAATTCGTCCCACTTCCGGCACGAGGTCACGATGTGTGCGGAGAGGATGTGGCCGAAGCGCTTGCCCTTCGCCCGTCCGTAGGCTTTCAGCCGCCTGGCGAAGTCCACGTCCTCCACGCTGACGAAACTCTCGTCGAAGCCGCCGACGGCCTCGAAGTCCTCCCGCCTCGTCCAGAAAAGCCCGCCGGTGATCCGGTGGCGGACGGCCAGGGGGATCAGGAGGAGGGCGCTCGCGACGATGCCCAGGGACCAGCGCTCGGGCAGGATGGCCACGCCGCCGCCGATGAACTTCCCCGAAGACAGCCCGCGGTCGATGACCTGCAGCATGTTCGCGGACATCCGGCTGTCCGCATCGACGGTGAGGAGGAACTCGCCGGTCGCGGCCCTCGCCCCCGCGTTCCGGATGGCCGCCATGCACCGCGCGTCCTCGCGGACGATCCGCGCGCCCCGGGCGCGCGCCACGGCCTCCGTGCCGTCGGTGCACCGGTTGAGGACGACGATGACCTCCACCTCGCCGGGGTAGGGGCGCGCCGCGGCGGCGACGGCGTCCAGGCAGGCGGGAAGGTGCCTCTCCTCGTCGCGCGCGGGGATGACGATCGAGAATCGCATGCTTCCTCCACCGCGCGGGCGGCGGGGGAGACCCAAATCGGCGCGGGCTCGTCGGCCGGCGGGGCGAGGACCCTAGCCGACGGGCTGGACCACCGTCTTCAGGACCTCTTCGAGACGGGCCTTGTCCCTCGCGGAGATCTCGACGAACTCGGCGCCGATCTCGAAGGTGCCGCCCTTCTGGGGTTTCTCGTAGACGACGCGCGCCTTGGCCTCGACGATGCTCCGCTTCGGCAGGATCGTGAGCCACAGGACCGACCCCACGGGCCACGACTCCCTGCTCACGAACCGGCACCCGCCGTGCCCCACGTCGCCCACCGTGGAGACCGCGGGGATCGCCCGGCTCTCCTCCGCCAGGCGCACGTTGACGTCGACCTTGCTCGGGATGCGCGGGTAGCGCCGACGGTCCTTGTCCTCTGCAGCCATGCCACTCCCCCTCGTTCTGTTCGGGAAAATAGTCTAGCAGAATTCCGGGCAGAGCGCTCTGTTAAACTCGGGGCAGGTGGGAGGGCCCCGTGAGGCACAGCGTCCGCACCGGTGTCGTCCTCGCGCTCCTCCTCACCACCCGCTATCTCGGGGTGTGCGCCGCCATGTTCCTGAACCAGGCCTCCTTCGTCTATTTTCCCGAGCGCGCCTACGACGCCTCCCCGGCCGACCTCGGGATGCCCTTCGAGGGCCTCCGGCTGAGGGCCGCCGACGGGACGGAGATCGCCGCCTGGTGGATCCCCTCCCCGGAGGCGCTCGGCGCCGTGGTCCTGGCGCACGGCAACGGCGGGAACATGTCGCACCGCCCGGCAGGCGGCGGAGCAACCCGCTTGACAAGGCTCGCCTCCTGCACGACCTCGGCTGGTCGGTCCTCCTCCTCGAAGCCGCCCCCGGCCCCAAGCGCTTCCTGGATCTCCGAGGGGGCCACAACGGAGGCTGCCTCGTCGCCAGCCCCGATGCCCAGCGGGAACTCGGGGAGTTCCTCGGCGGGCTAACCGCCGCACGCTGAATCCGTCGAATTTCTCCAAAGCATCCCTCCAACGGGAATGCCCCGACGCCCGGACAGGTTGTTCGGGAGTAGGCGCCCTCCGCACCGCGCCGCCCAGGGAGGCAAGACCATGAACGCCGCCCACCTTCACCTGATCCTCAATCACGTCCCCGTCATCGGGGCCGCCGGCGCGCTCTTCCTGACGACCCTTGCGGCCTGGAGGCGAAGCGACGACCTCAGATGGGCGAGCCTGGTTCTCTGGGTGCTCGTGGCCCTCGCGGCGATCCCCGTCTTCGTCGCCGGCGACGCCGCCGAGGACCTCCTCCAGGACCTCCCCGGCATCGCCACGGGGCGGATCTCCGAACACCAGAAGGCGGCGGTGTTCACCCTCTCCTGGGCCGAAGTCGCCGGGCTGTGGGCCCTCTTCGGGCTCTGGGCCCGCTGGAAACGAGGCGTCTACCCCAAGCGGTTCGCGGCCGTCCTGCTGGCGCTCGGGCTCTTCGTCATGGCCACCATGGGCCGGACCGCCTACCTGGGCGGCCAGATCCACCACGAGGAGGCGCGTGCGGGGTGG
>JBBIUU010000140.1:2970-6480 GCA_037440125.1 Acidobacteriota bacterium | reverse complement strand
CACGACCTGACGGTGGACCAGGTGGCGGCGATCCTGGACACGGCCATCAAGGTGAAGGCGAACCCCGAGGACTACGCGGACTTCCTCGAGGGCTGCACCATGGCCATGATCTTCGAGAAGCCCTCCCTGCGCACCCGCGTGAGCTTCGAGACGGGCATGACCCAGCTCGGCGGCCACGCCATCTACCTCGGGCCCAGCGACATCTCCCTCGGCAAGCGCGAGAGCGTGCCCGACATCGCGCGCACCCTCGACCGTATGGTGGACATCATCATGGCCCGCACCTTCGCCCACCAGAGCGTCCTGACGCTCGCCGAGTACGCCGAGGCGCCCGTCATCAACGGCCTCAGCGACTACTCCCACCCGTGCCAGGCGCTCGCCGACTTCCAGACCATCACGGAGAAGAAGGGCGAAATCAAGGGCTTCACGCTCGCCTACGTGGGCGACGGCAACAACGTGGCGCACTCCCTCATGTTCATGGGCGCCAAGACGGGCGTGAACGTCCGCATCGTCTGCCCCAAGGGTTACGAGCCCAAGGCCGAGGTCCTGGCGCTGGCCATCGAGGACGCCAAGGAGACCGGCGCCGGCATCACCGTCACGAACGACATCGACGAGGGCGTGAAGGGCGCCGACGCCGTCTACACGGACGTCTGGGCTTCCATGGGCCAGGAGGCCGAGGCGGAGGCCCGCAAGGCCATCTTCATGCCCTACCAGATCAACGCCGCCCTCATGGCCAAGGCCAAGGAGGACGCCATCTTCCTGCACTGCCTTCCCGCGCACCGCGGCGAAGAGGTCACCGACGAGGTCATCGAGTCCTGGCAGTCGGTGGTCTTCGACGAGGCCGAGAACCGGCTCCACGCCCAGAAGGCGGTGATCCTCCGCCTGATGGTTGCGGAAGGCGAGTTGGACTGAGCGGGAAGACCCGATCCTGAACCTCCCGGGGCGGCTCGAAAGGGCCGCCCCGTCTCTATCAGCGCGGCTTGGCACGGGACTTGTAGGTGATGGGCCGTCGGAAGGTTGAACGGGAGGCGGCGTTAGCCCACAATGGGCCACTGAAGAAACGGAGGCGGTGATGGAAATCTCCAAGGAGCGGAAGAAGGCGATCGAGGCGGCGGTCCAGCAGATCGAGCGCCAGTTCGGGAAGGGCTCGATCATGAGCCTCGGCGAGAGGGGCGCCAAGGTGAAGGTTCCGGTCATCCCCACGGGGAGCCTGGCCCTCGACCTCGCCCTGGGCATCGGAGGCCTCCCCAGGGGCCGCGTGATCGAGATCTACGGGCCCGAGTCCTCGGGCAAGACCACGCTGGCCCTCCAGGCCATCGCGGAGATCCATAAGCAGGGCGGCATGGCGGCCTTCATCGACGCCGAGCACGCCCTCGACCCCGAGTACGCCAAGCGGCTGGGCGTCATGGTGGACAACCTCCTCATCTCCCAGCCCGACACGGGCGAGCAGTCCCTCGAGATCGCCGAGGCCCTCGTGCGCAGCGGCGCCATCGACCTCATCGTGGTGGACTCGGTGGCCGCGCTCGTGCCCAAGGCCGAGCTCGAGGGCGACATGGGCGACAGCCACGTGGGCCTCCAGGCCCGCCTTATGTCCCAGGCCCTGAGGAAGCTCACGGGCATCGTGAGCAAGAGCAACACGACGATCATCTTCATCAACCAGCTCCGCGAGAAGATCGGCGTCATGTTCGGCAACCCCGAGACGACCACGGGCGGCCGCGCGCTCAAGTTCTACGCCTCCGTGCGCCTGGACATTCGGAAGATCGCCAACCTGCAGGCCAGCAGCGGCGAGGTCATCGGCGGGCGTGTGAAGGTGAAGGTGGCCAAGAACAAGCTGGCCGCGCCCTTCCGTCAGGCCGAGTTCGACATCCTTTACGGCGTGGGCATCTCGAAGGCCGGCGACATCCTCGATCTGGGCGTGGAGCACAAGATCGTGGACAAGTCGGGGACGTGGTACGGCTACGGCGACCTGCGCCTGGGCCAGGGCAAGGAGAACGCGCGCCAGTACCTCGTGGACAACCCCAAACTCATGGACGAGATCGAGGCCAAGATCCGCGAGAAGGTCGGCGGCGTCGCCGCCGCCGCGCCGGCCACGGAAGAATGAGCTGGAGAGCCGGAGAGCTGGAGAGCTGGGGGGAGAGAGACCGAATTCTTCTCCAGCTCCTCAGCTCCCCAGCTCCTCAGCTCGCTCATTTAGGAGCACCCACGTGAACACCGACATCAGCAAAGACCTCCTGCAACGGGCCACGAAGCGGATTCCCGGGGGCGTCAACTCCCCCGTCCGCGCCTTCCGCTCCGTGGGGGGCGAGCCCCTCTTCATCATGAAGGCCGACGGGCCGTACCTCTACGACGAGGACGGCAACCGCTTCATCGACTACGTGGGCTCCTGGGGCCCCATGATCCTCGGGCACAACCACCCCGAGGTCCGCGAGGCCCTCGCCCGGGCGCTCGGGAACGGCACCTCCTTCGGTGCCCCCACCCGCCTCGAGGTGGAGATGGCCGAGTTCCTCTGCGACCGCCTCCCGCACCTCGAGATGGTGCGCATGGTGAACTCGGGCACCGAGGCCACCATGTCCGCGATCCGCGTGGCCCGCGGCGCCACCGGGCGTGACAAAATCGTGAAGGTCGCGTGCTGCTACCACGGCCACGGCGACTCCCTCCTCGTGGAGGCCGGCTCGGGCGCCCTGACCTTCGGAACGCCCTCGAGCCCGGGCGTTCCCAAAGGCCTCGCTGCCGACACCCTCGTCATCCCTTACAACGACGCCCCGGCCCTCGAGCGGATCCTCGAGGCCAACAAGGACCAGGTCGCGTGCTTCATCGTGGAGCCCCTGCCGGGCAACGTGGGCACGCTCCTCCCCAAGCCGGGCTACCTGGAGGCGGTCCGCGAGCTCACCCGGAAGCACGGCGTGGTCCTCATCTTCGACGAGGTCATGAGCGGGTTCCGCGTGGCCTTCGGCGGCATGGTGGAGGTCTCCGGCGTGGTGCCCGACCTCGTGACCTACGGCAAGATCATCGGGGGTGGCCTGCCCGTGGGCGCCTACGGTGGCAAGGCCGAGCTCATGAGGCAGGTGTCGCCCAGCGGCCCCATCTACCAGGCGGGGACCCTCAGCGGGAACCCCCTCGCCATGACCGCGGGCCTGACCCTCGTGAAGATCCTCGACCGGGACCGCTCCACCATCTACCCGCGCCTCGACGCCCTTGCCGCGAGGCTGGGCGCGGGCGTGAAGGCCGCCGCCGACGCGGCGGGCGTTCCCGTCACCATCAACCGCCAGGGCTCCATGTTCACGGCCTTCTTCGCCAAGAGCCCCATCGACGACGACGCCTCCGCGAGGACGTGCGACACGGCGCGGTTCGGCGCCTTCTTCCGCGCCATGCTCGACCGGGGCGTCTACCTCGCCCCGAGCCAGTTCGAGACGGGCTTCATGTCCACCGCGCACACCGGCGCCGACGTTGACGCCACGATCCACGCCGCGCAGGAGGCTTTCAAGGCGTGAGGCATGAGGCGCGAGGCATGAG
>JBBIUU010000140.1:0-2870 GCA_037440125.1 Acidobacteriota bacterium | reverse complement strand
GAGGCATGAGGCGCGAGGCATGAGTAGGACGAAAACGAAGGGCGGCCGCGAGGCCGCCCGTTCTTTTTCTTCATTCACCATTCACAATTCACCATTCACCATTCACTTCAAAAGCCCCTCCCGTGCGAAGCTGAAGTAGCCGTTCCCGCCGATGACGAGGTGGTCCACCACGCGCACGTCGAGGTGGCCGAGGAGCGCCTTGAGGTCCTCCGTGAGGCGGAGGTCGTCGGGGCTCGGGCTCGTGTGGCCGCTCGGGTGGTTGTGCGCGAGGATGACCGCGGCGGCATTCTCCTTGAGCACCGCCTTGACGACCTCGCGCGGGTGCACGGAGCTTGCGTGGATGGAACCCCTGAAGAGCTCCCGGTAGGCGAGCACGCCGTGCTTCTGGTTGAGGAAGATGACGGAGAAGACCTCGTGCGGCAGGTCCCTCAGGCGGGGACGGAGGAAGCGGTAGGCCTCCTCCGCGCCGCTCAGGGTCTCGGCGAGGTGCACCTCTTCCTCCGTGAACCGCCGCGCAAGCTCCAGCGCTGCGGCCACCTGAGCCGCGCGGGCCGGGCCCAGCCCCGCCACGGCGACGAGCTCCTTGGGCTCGAGCGCGCTCACGCCCCGGAGCGAGCCGCAGCGCGAGAGGAGCTCCCCGGCCATCGTCACGGCCGAACGCCCCTTCGAGCCGGTTCGGAGCAGGATGGCGAGGAGCTCCGTCGTGCTCAGCGCCCCCGGGCCGCGGCTCAGGCAACGCTCCCTGGGCCGTTCCACCTCCGGCATCTCCTTGATTCCCAGTGACTGTCCAATCATCGTGCACCTCCTGCCCTCTGCCGGAGGCAAGGAGGGTTCCACCTCTCTTCAGGAGGAGGACCGGAGGCATTCCGGGAGCGAAATCAGATAAGTCATGATAATTCAGTCAGATACGATGGCCGCTCCCGACGGCGCAAGCCCACCCCGCCGCGTCAATTCGTGTTGACTTGGCAAATCACTGAAAGAACAGGACTTATCTTCCGCGGTCAAAATTCTTGGCGCGGACGCTCCAAGACAGATCTGGGTACATTCTGGAAACAACAATCATATATATAGCAAATGCATCCTTCTCGATCTCTTGGCACACCCCGTGCGCATCTGGAGTCGTCCCGGGCGATCCGGATGGGCCGAGAGCGACGGGACGCGATGACGCGGCAGCGCCGCAAGGGAAGGAGACGGAGATGGTCGGAAAGAGCTTCAGGAAGATCGCGGTGGTGGTGGGCGCCCTCCTCGTGGCGGGCGTGATGACGATGGCGGCGGCTCCCCAGAGCCAGCCCTCCCCGACGGGGGACCAGGCCCAGGTGGCCTCCAAGACCGCCAAGAAGGCCAAGGCCCCGAAGGCCAACAAGGCCGACAGGCTCAAGGCCTCGGGCAAGACCATCAACCTCAACACGGCCACGGTGGCCGAGCTGACGGCCCTCCCCAAGGTCGGCGCCAAGCTCGCCCAGCGCATCGTGGACTACCGGACCCAGCACAAGACCTTCAAGACCGTGGACGAGCTGAGGAACGTGAAGGGCGTCGGCGCCAAGATGCTCGACGGCATCCGGCCCTACGTGGCTGTGTGAGGGACGGGGGGAGAGGACTCGGGGCGGCGGCTCGGGCCGCCGCCCCTTTTCTTGGGAGGATGCCATGAAGAAGGACTCCGGTGCTTCGAGCGCCACCGCTCGCGGGTTCAGCCTCCTGGAGGTGCTCGCGACCGTGTCCCTGATGGGGCTGCTGAGCGTCGTGGGAATCGGGAGCGTGAGCCGGCTCGCGGCGCAGTCCTCAACCCGGGCGCTGGCCCAGGTGGTGAGGGGTCTCGTGAACGAATCGGCCACGCGGGCTGTGGCGGGCCGCGCCTATGTGGGCATCGTCTTCGAGCGGGACGAGCGAGGCGCCACGGCGCAGCTCGTGGAGGACGGGGACTGGGACGGCGTGACGCACGAGGACATGGCCCGGGGCGCGGACCGCGCGCTGGGCGCACGAACTTACCTGAAGGAGGGCCGGGCCTACCTCGGGCTGCCCTCGGGCGTGACCACCGATCCTACTGGCGCGCGCATCCCCGACGACGACCCCGTTCGCTTCGGGCGGGGCGACATCCTGAGCTTCAGCCCTGCGGGCACGAGCACGCCCGGCTCTCTCTACCTGCGGAACACCTCGGGAGACGAGGCGTGGGCCTTCCGCGTGACGGGCCTCGACGGAAGGATCCGGTGCTACCGGTGGTGGAGGAGGCGGTGGAGCGAGGTGAAGTGAGGCGCGAGGCGCGAGGCGTGAGGCGCGAGGCGCGAGGCGCGAGGCGTGAGGCGTGAGGCGTGAGACACGAAACACAAGTCACCAAACACAGGACACAGCACTTGAGGAGTTGGGAGGGAACGGGGCTATTTCTTGGAGAGCTCGAGGAGCACCTGCTTGGCGCAGGCCTTGAGGGTGTCGAAGACGCCGATGCCCTTCACGGCCACCGCCTCGTAGTAGGGCTCGTTCTTGATGCGCAGGGCGCGCAACATCTCTTCCAGCGGCACCGCCGTGGGCAGGTCCCGCTTGTTGAGCTGTAGGACGTAGGGGATGGTGTTCAGGTCGAAGCCGTGCTCCACCAGGTTGGACTTGAGGTTCTCGATGGACTCCATGTTGGCGTCCATGCGGGGTTCCTGCGAGTCGGCCACGAAGACCACGCCGTCCACGCCCTTCAGGATGAGCTTCCGGCTCGCGTCGTAGAAGACCTGGCCGGGGACCGTGTAGAGGTGGAATCGCGTCTTGAAGCCGCGCACGGTGCCGAGATCGAGGGGCAGGAAGTCGAAGAAGAGGGTGCGGTCCGTCTCGGTGGCCAGGGAGATGAGCTTGCCCTTGGCGTTGGGGTTGGTCTTCTCGTAGACGTACTG
>JBBIUU010000139.1:0-6501 GCA_037440125.1 Acidobacteriota bacterium | reverse complement strand
GTCGCCAAGGAGGACCTGGGCCGGGAGGTCGTTCTGAAGGGATGGGTTCGCCGCCGCCGCGACCTGGGAAGCCTCGTTTTCGTGGACCTGCGCGACCGGGAGGGCATCGTCCAGCTCGTCTTCTCGGAGGACCGGCACCCGGAGGTCTTCTCCTCCGCCAAGGACCTCCGCCCCGAGTTCGTCATCGCCGTCCGCGGCCGCGTGGAGAACCGCACGCCCAAGGACGTGAACCCCCACATGGCCACGGGGGCCCTCGAGGTGGAGGTGTCCGAGCTCGAGGTCCTCGCCCAGGCCGAGACGCCGCCCTTCGCCGTGGAGGACGACGCCCTCGTGAGCGAGGAGATGCGCCTCCAGTACCGCTACCTGGACCTGCGCCGCCCCTTCCAGAACGCGCGCATCGTGGCGCGCCACAAGCTCGCCCAGCGCACGCGCGCCTTCCTCAGCGACGAGGGCTTCCTCGAGATCGAGACGCCCTTCCTCACCAAGAGCACGCCCGAGGGCGCCCGCGACTTCCTCGTGCCCTCGCGCCTGAGGCCGGGGAGCTTCTACGCGCTCCCGCAGTCGCCCCAGCTCTTCAAGCAGCTCTGCATGGTGGCGGGCTTCGACCGCTACTTCCAGATCGTGAAGTGCTTCCGCGACGAGGACCTGCGCGCGGACCGCCAGCTCGAGTTCACGCAGATCGACATCGAGATGTCCTTCCCCACGGAGGACCTCATCATGTCCCTCGCCGAGCGCCTCACGCTCGAGCTCTTCGCGCAGTCCGGCGTGACGGCCCCCGAGGACGTGCCGCGCTTGACCTACGCGGAGTCCATGGACCGCTACGGATGCGACAAACCCGACACGCGCTTCGGGCTCGAGCTCAGGACCGTGTCGGAGATCGCCGCAGGCACCTCCTTCGGCGTCTTCAAGGGATGCCTCGAGGCGGGCGGCGTGGTGCGCGGCCTCTGCGTTCCGGGGCAGGGCGCGATCTCCCGCAAGGGCCTCGACGACCTCAACGGCGTGGTCAAACCCTTCGGCGGGAAGGGTGTGGTGTCCCTCATGCGCAAGGGCGGCCAGCTCGCGGGGGCGGCCCTGAAGCACATCGGCGAGGGACCCGCGGCGGCGCTCCTCGACGCCGTGGGCGCGGGCGAGGGCGACCTGGGCCTCTTCGTGGCGGACACCTACGACACCGCCTGCGCGTGCCTGAGCGCGCTCCGCCTGCACTTCGCGAAGGCCCTCGACCTCGTGGGCCCTGGCCAGCACGCGCTCCTCTGGGTGCACCGCTTCCCCATGTTCGAGTGGAGCCCCGACGATAGCCGCTGGGTGGCCCGCCACCACCCCTTCACCATGCCCCGGCCCGAGCACCACCCCCTCCTCGACGGCGACCCCCACAGTGCCGCCTCCTCCCTCGGGCAGGTGGAGGCGCTCGCGTACGACCTCGTCCTCGACGGCAGCGAGATCGGCGGCGGCTCCATCCGCATCCACCGCGGGGACATCCAGCGCAAGGTCTTCGGCGCCCTCGGGTTTACGGAGGAGCAGGCCCAGGAGAAGTTCGGTTTCCTCCTCGACGCCTTCCGCTACGGCACGCCGCCCCACGGCGGCATCGCCTTCGGCTTCGACCGCCTCGTCATGCTCCTGCTGGGGTGCGAGTCGATCCGGGACGTGATCCCCTTCCCGAAGACCACCTCGGGGCTCTGCCTCATGACGGGGTCGCCGGGCGGCGTGGAGGAGAAGCAGCTCAGGGAGCTGTCCATCGCCATCGACATGAAACCCCGCGAATGATGCCGGGGAGGAGGAGACTGCCATGAGGACCCTGACCAAGATGCTCGTGCTCGGCGTGGCCCTCGCGGCCGTCGCCGCCGTCGCCGCGGAGATCTCCATCGATACGGACAGGAGCGTGGACTTCTCGGCGTTCAAGACTTACGCCTGGAAGGGTGGGACGCCCTCTCCCGACGCCGCCGTCAACGCCGCCATCGTGGGGGACATCGACGAGGCCCTGGCCGCGAAGGGGCTGAAGAAGGTCGATGGGACGCCGGACCTCTACGTCCACTACCACGTGAAGCAGCAGGACGATGTGAAGATCACCGACTGGGACGAAGGGAAGTTCAAGCTCGAGAACCGGAACATCACCGAAAAGTGGGCCAAGGTCGGCACGCTCGTGATCGACCTGGTAGACGCCAAGACAGGCGTGGTCGTGTGGCGCGTCGCCGCCACCGAGACCCTCAAGAGCGCCGTGGTCAGCCCCGAGTCCCTGGACACCCTGAAGCGCATCATCGGCACGATGATGTCTCAGTACCCGCCGAAGAAGTAGCAGGCGCCGCCAGATCTTGGTGACGAAAAAGGCCCGGCGGACGCCGGGCCTTTTCTTTCCAGGAGGGAACCCGAGGCGCTACTGGACGAACCCGTTCTTGCGAAGGTCGCCCACGACCACCTGGGCCACCTCGGCCACTAGGGCCTGGGCGTTGACGGGGTTGAAGGTGTCGCTCGTGGCGCCGTAGATGAGCTTGTCGTCCTTCAGCGAGTAGACCTTGGTCTCGAGGCGGACGATGGTGTTCGTATACATGTAGGCCGGCCCCCCGTAGACCATCGGGTAGGCGTATCCGTAGTAGCCCCAGAAGGTGGGGTAGGCGTAGGGGCCCCACACGGGCTGCTCCGTGGCCGCCACCATGCGCATGGTGACGACGCCGTCCACGCCGATGGCCTTGAGGGCCTGGTCGGCCCGGGCCCTGTCCTTGACCTCGGCGTCGCTGAGGATCTTGTAGGCCGCGATGGCGCGGGTGGGGGCGAGGGACGCCACGAGCTGGTCCTCCCCGAGGCGCCGGACCACGTCCTCCTTGGTCATGACGAGGGCCATGACGTTCGTCAGCCTGAACGCTCCCCTGGCCTGGGGGTCGGTCCAGACGTTGACGAGCTGGGTGTTGGCGCAGGACGCGAGAGCGAGAAGCGCGAGGACGAGGGCGGACATCTTCAGCGTGCGCGACATGGCGAACTCCCTCCGGACGATTCGTGGGATCCCGTGCGGGCCCTCATCCGTGCTCACTGATCAATCGATTCCGCGGCCCTTCCGCCAGGCGGCCTACTTCACCAGGCCGGCCGCCTCGAGGTCCTCCCGGACCGATTGCGCCAGCTCCAGCGCCACCTTCTGCGCGTCCGTCGGGTTCATGCTGCGGCTCATGCCACCCCAGATGAGCCTGCCCGACTTCAGGTCGTAGATGCGCGTCTCGGCCTTATAGAAGGTGTCGGTCTCGTAGAAGCCGGGCGAGAACACCGTCGGATAGACCATGTTGTAATAACCCCAGAAGGTCGGGTAGGCGCCCCAGTAGAGCGGGTCGGTGGCCACGTACTGGGTCCGCTCGCTCTTGCCGAGAAAGCGGGTGACCACGACGGCGTCCACGTGGATCTGGGCGAGCTGTTCCTTGAGCCTCGGGATGTCCTGGAGGACCGAGTCGGGCACGGAGAGGTAGGCGGGCACGCCCGTCACGCCCCGCTGTTGGAGGCGCGCCGCGATGGCGCCCTCGATGGCGTCGCGCACGTCCTTGTTGGGACCCACGAACAGGACGAAGATCTTGTCGTAGCTCAAGGGGCCGTGGAAGTCCGGGTTCACCCAGGACTCCGTGATCTTGGTCGAGGTGGTGGCACAGGCAAGGCCCGCGACGAGGAACGCGACGACGGCCAGGGCGGCGAGCGCATGCTTCATGGTTTCCTTTCGGGCCCCGCGGGGCCGGAGATGGGGCCGTCGTCCCCCACGGCGATCCGCCTGCGCGGGCCGGCCATCCGAATATATTGTATCAGCGAACCGGTGCCCCGGGCGCGGCTCCCCGAGAGCCTGTCCCTCTGGCGAGGCCCCCGGGGCGATGCCATAATTCTCCATGGGCCCTCCACCCGACGCCCTAAGGAGAGATCCGCCCATGACCACCGCGAAAAGCACGTCTCCCTCCCCGGTCTCCCGCCGCGTCACCCTCGGGGTGAGCGCGGGCATCAGCATCTACAAGGCCTGCGACCTCGTCCGGCGCCTGCGAGAAAGGGGTTGCGAGGTCCGAGTGGTCATGACCCCGCACGCCGCGCAGATGATCGCCCCGGTCACCTTCCAGGCGCTCTCGGGCCAGGCCGTCATCACGGACCTCTTCGCGGGCGCGGGAGACCCATCAATCGCCCACGTGGAGCTCGCCAAGTGGGAGGAGCTCCTCGTCGTGGCTCCGGCCACGGCCAACGTCATCGGCAAATTCGCGCGGGGCATCGCCGACGACTTCCTCTCCACGCACTACCTGGCCAGCACATCGCCCGTCCTCCTGGCGCCCGCGATGAACGGCAACATGTGGCGCCACCCCGCGGTCCATGAGAACCTCAGGGTCCTCGAGGGTCGGGGGCACGTGGTCCTCCAGCCGGGGCGCGGGAGCCTGGCGTGCGGCGACGTGGACGACGGCCGCCTCCCCGAGCCCGCGTCCATCGCCGACGAGGCCCTCATGATCCTTGAGCGGCCCGGCGACCTGGCGGGCGTGCGCGTCCTCGTGACCGCGGGCCCCACGCGGGAGGCCGTGGACCCCGTGCGCTACCTGAGCAACCGCAGCTCCGGGAAGATGGGTTTCGCCGTGGCGAGGGAGGCCGTGCGCCGGGGCGCTGAGGTGACGCTCGTCTCGGGGCCCGTGGCGCTGGATGTACCCCACGGCGCCGAGGTGGTGCGCGTGACCACCGCGGCCGAGATGGAGGTCGCGGTGCGCGAGCACTTCGCGAAGGCCCACGTGCTCGTCATGGCCGCCGCCGTGGCCGACTACCGGGTCGCGAAGCCGCTGGCCGGAAAGCACAAGCGGACGGGTGGCTCATGGAAGGTGGACCTCGCGCCCACGCCCGACATCCTGGCGGGACTCAAGAAGCTCAAAAAGAAAGGTCAGTTCCTCTGCGGCTTCGCGGCGGAGACCGAAAACGTGAAGGCCAATGCGAGGAAGAAGCTCGCCGAGAAGGGCCTGGACCTCATCGCCGCAAACGACGTGTCCCGCGAGGACATCGGCTTCGACACGGACCGCAACGCCCTGACGCTCCTATGGCCCGACGGCTCGGAGGAGCGCGTGCCCGAAGCCTCCAAGGCGCGTTGCGCCAAGGCCCTCTGGGACGCCATCGTGGAGGCCCGGCATGGCGCGTAGCACCTTCCGGGAGCAGCTCGCGCTTCGCGCCGCCCTCCTGAGGGAGAATGGCCTGGACTACGCCATGGACCGCCCGGAGGCACAGACGCCGAAAGCGACGCCGGCGCCCCCACGCTCCGCCTCCGAGGTTGCACCGCCCCCGCCGAGGGGCGGAGGCGAGGACCCCGCCGCGAGCCTGAAGGCAATCCGCGAGCGCATCGGCGACTGCCGCCGGTGCAGGCTCTGCGAGAGGCGCACCCAGATCGTCTTCGGGGTGGGCAGCCCGAAGGCCCGCGTCATGTTCGTGGGCGAGGGACCGGGCGCCGAGGAGGACAAGCAGGGCGAGCCCTTCGTGGGACGCGCCGGACAGCTCCTCACGGACATCATCACCAAGGGCATGAGCCTGAAGCGCACCGACGTCTACATCGCCAACGTCGTGAAGTGCCGGCCGCCGGAGAACCGCGTGCCCGAGCCCGACGAGATGGCCGCGTGCATCCCCTTCCTGGAGGCCCAGGTCGAGGCCATCCGCCCCGAGGTCATCGTGGCGCTCGGCGCCACGGCCGTGCAGGGGCTCCTCGGTGTGAAGGTCCAGATCACGAAGTTCCGCGGCGAGTGGACCAACTTCAAGGGCACGCCGCTCATGCCCACCTTCCACCCCTCCTACCTGCTGAGGAACCCCTCGGCGAAGAAGGAGGTCTGGACCGATATCCGGGCGGTGATGAAGCGGCTGGGCATAGAGGTGCCGAAGAGGGGCTGAGGTCGGGGGCGGGGAGAGAGGGAGGCCGCGTGTCGACACCGGACCGTTGGGCCGTGCTCAGGATGGTCCTCGTCACCGTGGGCGTGCTCGTCTGGGTGCCCTACCTCGTGGCGCGGTACGCGCTCCACGACCCCTTCCCCGCGAAATACGTCCTCGTCATCCACATCCCCTGCATGGTCGGCGCGCTCGTCCTGCGCCTCCTCCGGTTCGGCCGTTCGACAGGCTGACGTCTCGACCAAGCCAAGGGTGGCCGCGTCCTGCGGACGCCGCTTGGCGGACATCGGCAGGTCGGCTCTGAAGGCAAGCCTTCGCCGCCTCCCTGCCTTCGCCCGCCGCTGGCCTGCGGCCAGCCGCCCTCATCAGTGGCCGCATGACACCATCCCCCTTTGCCATAGCGCGCCGACGGCGCCGGACCTTCTGCTGTGTCAGACTTCGCGGCCCGGGGCGCTCCGAGTACATCCCAGTACGCGTCGGCCCCGTGCCGCTCGCCTTCCTTGCATAAGGCCCAACGGCGTCGGGACGCCGCCTTCTCCGCTGCGCTCCGAAAGCGAGTCCAGCGTCAACCGTTGTGTGAACAGGCCCTAGTGTCCTGCAACAGCGGTTCGGCGAATAAGTTGGGGCGGCGCAACAGGACACGAAGGGGTGCGG
>JBBIUU010000138.1:0-6547 GCA_037440125.1 Acidobacteriota bacterium | reverse complement strand
CTCCTCGGGCTTGGGGAAGGAGGTGGCGCCGTTGTCCAGGTAGATCATCTTGAGCTCGGAGGGCACGGGCAGGTCGAGGTAGGGGCTGCTGGCGGGGGCGCTGTTCGTCACGGGGTCACCTCGTCGGGTGCGGGCGGGGCGAGGGCATCGGCCACCACCTCCGCCACGGTCTTGATCTGGACGCCGAGCTTGTAGTCCTTGTTGAGTTCCATGAGCTGGTCGATGCAGTTGTGGCAGGGGGCCACGACGGTCTTGGCCTGGGTCCTGCGGATCTGCTCCGCCTTGACGCCGCCGGCCTTCATGCGCCGGTCGCGGTACTGCGCCATGGCGAGCTGGCCGCCGCCCCCGCCGCAGCAGAAGTTCTCCTCGCCGTGGGGGGTCATCTCCACGAAGGCCGGGGCGAGGCGGCGCAGGATGCGGCGCTGGGGCTCGCGGATCCCCCCGTGCCGCACGAGGTTGCAGGGGTCGTGCAGGGTCAGGGATCCGGGGTCGTGGGCGGGGTCCACCCTCAGGCGCCCCTCCCTCAGCCATCGGTTCATGAGGTCCAGGATGTGGACCACCTGGAAGGGGTGCTCCTTCCCGAGCCACTCGGGCGCCTCCCAGCGCGCCGAGGCGAAGCCGTGCCCGCACTCCCCGAGCACGAGGGTCCTGCACCCGAGGCGCGCCATGGCCCGCCACATGGCGTCGGCCAGCGCCCCGGCGGCCTGGGCGTCGCCGCTGAAGAGGCCGTAGTTCGTCAGGTCCCACCCCTCGCTGGGGAGGGTCCAGCTCGCGCCGGCCGCGTGGAAGACCCGCGCGGTCGCCAGGAGGGAGAGGGGGAAGAACTTGGGCTCCCTCGGGTTCACGGTGAAGAGGAACTCGGCGCCCGGTTCGTCCACGGGGATGCGCGCCGAGGGGTCCCCCGTCTCGCCCCGGAGCTCCTCCTCGAGCCACTGAACGGTCTCCACGAAGTCGTCCCGGGAGACGCCCATGTTGTTGCCCGTGCTCAGGGCCAGATCCACCGTGGACTGGAGGTCTTGGGGGATGAGGCCCGCCGAGGTGAGGGCGGCCCGGGCGGCGCGGAGGATCGAGGGGATGTGGACGCCCACCGTGCAGTTCAGGCTGCACCGCCCGCAGAGGGAGCACCGCCCGAAGGCGGCGTCGATCCAGGCGGCGGCCATGGCGCGGTCCCAGGCCTTCGCCCCCGTGAGGGCGGGCAGGAGGCGCCCCGACACCGTGAAGCGGCGCCGGAAGACCGCGGCCACCTGCTCGAGCTTGTGGGCCGGGATGTTCTCGGGGACTCGCTCCGAGAGGTAGTAGTGGCAGCTCTCGGCGCAGAGCCCGCAGTGCACGCAGGTGTTGAGGTACGAGGCCTCCGCCTCGCGGAGCCCGGCGCGGAAGACGCCGAGGGCCCGCTCGAGGTCCTCGGGCGTGAGCGCTTCGAGCCTGGCCTGGAGGGCGCCCACGTCAGGCATGGAGGTCCCTCCCCGCGGGAGGCAGGACACCCCGGCGCCCAAAGAAGGTCCCGAAGAAGAAGCGCGTGGGGAAAAAGAACACGCAGTGGCGGATCTTCCCGAGGGGCAGGTAGAGGAGCAGGAGGATGGCCGCCACCTCCGCGTCCGCGGCCTTCAGAAGGCCCAGCGCCACGAGGCCGGCCACCGCGGAGAAGCCCGTCGTCAGCAGGTTCGAGAGGAAGTCGTCGGGGACCGAGAAGGCCCGGAGGTGGGGGCTCGCCGCCCGTTTCACGAGGAGGCCGAGGCCGCACGCCGCGCCCGCCAGCGCCAGGGCGCCGACGCCCATCATCAGCGGCCGCGGCCCGGCCGAGCCGCACAGGACGGCGATCAGGATCCCGAGGGCCGCGAAGGTTCCGAGATGGAAAAGGACGCCCGCGCCCCAAGACCCCAGGTGGGTCCGGACGCTCTCCTTGGCGCCGGGGAGCATTCCCGCGCCGAACGCGTAGAGCACCCCCCGCCCCGGGTCCGCGGCGGCCTTGGAGCGGTAGCGCCTGGGCCCGAAGGCCGAAGCGCCCCGCCACGCGAAGGCCAGGCCGGCCGCGCTCCAGAGGAGGGCGGCCAGCACGCCGAGGGCGAGAGGGTCTCTGATCTCCATGCGATGCCCCGCTGGAATCCCGAGGAGGGTCAGACGCACCCGTCGGGCTTGGGGAGGCCGGCGAGCTTGCACGCGCCGCGCGCGGGCCCGCTCGGGAAGAGCTCGTAGATCTTCTTCAGGGGCACCCCGGTGTCCTTGCAGATGGAGCGGACCATGGGCGCCGCCTGGTGCTGGAGGAAGTGCTCCCGGATGTACCGGATGACCTTCCAGTGGTCCTCGGAGAGCTGGTCCAGGTGCTCCTCGTGCTCGGCCAGGAAGCCCGCGAGATCCTCGTCCCACTGCTCGGGGTGGAGGAGGAAACCCTCCTCGTTGACCTCGAGGCTACCGTCTTTGTAGGTGATGGTGGACATGGGGTCTCCTCGGAGGGTCCGGCGGGACGGGCGACACCCGGCGTCCCCGCCGAACGGGAACGGTTCAGACATCCCATGGTAGTCAAGAACCCCTTGAGGGAGAACCCGTTGGGCCGCATGGGGGGCCCGGGAGGGTGATTCCACCCAGCGTGGTCAGTGACCCGGGGGCGAGGTCTTGAGGGCCTCCGCGTAGGGGCAGTCGGCGGGGAGGCCGTCGCGGCACTCCTCGGGGTCGCAGCACGTGGCGCAGACGCGGCGGAAGGCACGGACCCCTTTGAGCTCGACGCCGGGGGAGAGGAACCCGCTCCGGGTCGGCTCCTCGCGCAGGAGGTCGGTGCTGAGGTATTTCTTGTTGTCGTCGGCGAAGACCGTCACCACCACCGCGTCGGGGCCGAGCATCTCCTGCACCTTGAGGGCCCCGATGAAGTTGGCCCCGGACGAGATCCCCACGGCGAGCCCCAACGAGGCGGCGAGCTTCTGGGCCATGAGGATGGCGTCCCCGTCGTCCGCGTCCACGACCGGATCGAGGGAATCGAGGTCCACGATGGCGGGGATGAACTCGTCGGAGATGCCCTGGATGCGGTGCTTCCCGACCTTGCAACCGGTCCGGAGCGTGGGGGAGTTCTCGGGCTCGAGGGGGTGGACCCTCACGGAGGGGTTCACAGTGCGGAGGAACTGGCCCACGCCCATGACGGTGCCGCCCGTGCCCACGCCCGCCACGAAAGCGTCCACGGTCCTCCCTTGGAACCGGAGCTGGGACCAGATCTCGGGGCCCGTGGTCCGACGATGGGCCTCGGCGTTGGCCTCGTTGGAGAACTGGCGGGGCAGGAAGACGCCCGGGCACGTGGCGGCGAGCTCCTCGGTGCGCTGGATGCTCCCGAGGAAGCCCCCCTCGTCGCGCCGGACCGGAACGATCTCGGCGCCGTAGCTCCGGATGAGGTCCACGCGCTCGCGGCTCATCCAGTCGGGCATGAAGATGGTGACGGGGTGGCCGAGGGCGCGCCCCGCCGCGGCGAAGGCGATGCCCGTGTTGCCGCTCGTGGCCTCCGCGATGCGGTCCCCTGGCTTCAGCGCGCCCGCCTCGTAGGCGTGGCGGAGGATGTGGAAGGCCATCCGATCCTTGATGGAGCCCGTGAGGTTGAGGTGCTCGGCCTTCGCGTAGAGCACACGGTCCCGGCCTCCCCACTCGAAGGCGATCTCGAGGAGGGGCGTATTGCCCACGAGGTGCTTGAGCCCCTCGAGCCGATCCACCCCCTCCGCGTGCTGATCCGACGGCGCCATGGCCCCCTCCTCAACGGGGCATGGTATCACTGCCGGGAAAAGAGCAGGGAGGTGCCCCTCCCGCTCACGGCGCCACCGGGGATGGGCTCGCTTTCGGAGCGGAGCGAAGAAAGCGGCGTCCCGACTCCCCTGGGTCTAGTCCTTCGGCAGGGTCCCGAAGACGAGGTCCCAGAGCGCGGAGCTCACGCCGAAGCGCTGCTCGGGGGTGTTGTAGTGATGCCTGAGGTGGTGGCGCTTGAGGGCCTTCAAGATGCCGCGGCGCATGGGGAGATGGTGCGTCGCGTAGTGGGTCAGGTCGTAGGCGAGGTACCCCGAGATGATCCCCGCCATGACGGGGTCCACCCAGTGCGGCAGTTTGAGGTAGACGTTCAGGACGAGGTAGACGAGCCCGTAGACGATTACCGCGAGCGGGATGCTCACCACGGGCGGCATGACGAGCCGGGTCTTGCACTGCGGCTGGGCGTGGTGGACGCCGTGGAAGAGGAAGAAGATCCGCTGGGCCCGGGGACCCGACGGCTCGAAGTGGAACACGAAGCGGTGGAGGGTGTACTCCAAGAGCGTCCAGAGGAACACGCCGAGGAGGAACCCGCCGAAGACGCTCTCCGGGCCGGCCAGCCCGATCCAGGCCATGACGGAGCGCCACAGGAAGAACGCCACCACGGGGAGCCAGACCATCACCACCGCCGTGGGCGTGATGTGGGAGAAGAACTCCAGGAAATCCGACTCGAAGAGCCGGATGGGTTCGGGGTCGTGGTTGATCTGCCGTGGGTCCATCGCAACCTCGGAGGGACGGCCCGCCCTGGCTGGGGAGCGGTCCGCCGAAAATAGCACGTAATCGGTCACCTTTCCAGGGCGAGGCGGGGCGGGGTGCCTCCAGGGCGCCTGTTGGTGTAACATGGGGCCGTACGGCCGGACCGTTCGGCGCTGGGGAGAGGAGGACCGCATGGCCCATCCGGGAGCCTACCGCGGCACCAAACGACAGAAAGAGCTGAAGCGCCTGCAGAAGCAGGAAGAAAAGCGACTGAAGCGCATCGAGCGGAAGACCGGGGAGCACCATCCCGACGATGGCGTCCCCGAGTTCCCCCTCGAAGGTCCCGTCCTGCCCGAAGGGGTCCTCCCGGAGGAACCGTCGGACGAGACCCCCGACGACACGCTCGGCGAACAGTCCAGCGAGCCCGAGGAAGAGCCCTAGCTCACCCGCCGCCTCAGCCTGAGCCATTCCCCAGCCCCGCCCCGGTGCGCCGAGGGCGGGATTCTTGTCGTCCCTTCGCGCCGGCGCGAGAATGCAGCCGGCGAGGGCATGCGATGGTGATGGCCCGCGGGAAGGTCTTCGAGCAGATCCGGGACCACTGCATGGGGAAGGCTGGCGCTGTCGAGGACTACCCCTGGGGCGCCGTGGTGTGGAAGGTCGGCCGGAAGGTTTTCGCCATCGGCGACCTGGGCGGCAACGCCTTCACGGTGAAGAGCACCCCCGCGGACCAGGCGGTCCTCACCCAGCACCCCGCCGTGGAGGTGGCCTCCTACGTGGGCCGCTTCGGCTGGGTGACGGTCACCGTGACGGGCCGGGACACCCTCGACCTCGCCAAGTGTCTGATCGACATCAGCTACGACATGGTCCGCGGCAAGGGGCCACGGGCGCCGCGACGGAAGAGGCCCGAGGGGGCCTGAGGGCTCACGGCCCCGACTGGAGGGCGATGGTCCTCGCGATGGCCCGCTGGCACACCTTGCAGAACTCCTCCTTGGGCGTGTTCCCCATGAGGCAGAACATCTGGGAGCGGTACATGCCCTGGGAGGTGTAGGCCGCGCCCTCGAAGAGCCCCACCTTCTCCTCCAGGCCGGGGAAGCGCTTCCGCACCTCCGCCTGCTTGTCCTTCGGAGCGTCGAGTTCCTTCGCGTATTTCTTGTGGATGGCGTCGAGCTTGGCCTTCGAGGCCCTGGCCACCTTGGCCTCTGCGAGGGCCTTTCGCTCGGCGACGCGGACCCTGTCCATCTCGCCCTGGATCTTGTCCATCTCCTCCTTGCCCCACGGCGTGGGGAGGGGGATCCCCGGCGAAACCAGGTCTCGCCACTTGAGGCGTGCGGGGTCGAGGTACTCGGTGATGTTGGGCTCGAGGGGCTCCACGCCCTTGGGGTAGAGGTCGTTGTAGGCCGTCTCCGCGAGGTAGTACTCGTCCGCCAGGCCCGCGAAGGAGTGGCCGAACTCGTGGACGAGGACCATGGGGCTTCGCGGGTTGTCCACGGTCGTGATGCAGTAGTCGTTGTAGATGCCCCCGCCGCCGTAGCGGTCGCTGTTGACGAGGATGACGATGGCGTCGTAAGGGACGCGGGCGGCCATCTCCCGAACGGCCTTGTTGTCCTCGGTCAGGAGGTACCGCTCCGTCCCGAAGGTGTCGAAGGAGGCCCCGAGGGCCGTGCGCTTCTGGAGGCCCAGCTTGGGCTGGGTCACGCCGCCGTCGGCGGAGGGCCGGAAGACGCCCCAGACGTTGAAGCGATCCTTCAGGCTCTTGTAGGGCTCGAGGCCGAAGAGGACGGCCGAAAGGCGCTTCGCGTCGGCCTCGAACTTCGCGCGGTCGGCCTTGGCGTACCCCTCGGCGAGGAAGGCCAGGTCCACGCGCTCGTGGGGGTCGCCCGTCTTGGCAATCTCCAGGACCTCCTCCTCGGAAGAGGGGACCGCCCTGAGGACCGACTGGGTCACGGGGTCGAAACGCTTCACGAGGAGCGGGTGGGGCACGTTGTCGCGGTCCCGCTTGGAGACGACCATGACCACCGTGCTCTTCGGGAAGGGGATCCGGAGCGACCTCGAGAAGGCCTTGGCCTTCCCCTCGAGC
>JBBIUU010000137.1:0-6726 GCA_037440125.1 Acidobacteriota bacterium | reverse complement strand
GGCGGCCCTGGCGGCGGCGGCCGCTACCGGGTCCAGGGCAATGTGGTCCTCCTCCAGTTCTCCGACGGCAGCCAGGGACAGGCGCGCGTGAATATGCAGCAGAACGACGGCCGCATCACGGAGCTCTACTACGGGAGCGACCTTTACTCCCCCGCGCTCTGCGAGTGAGGTAACGACGCTCGCTCCGTCCACACGCAAGAAGGGCGGGCCCGGAGGCCCGCCTTCTCGTGGTCTGGCGTCCCGCCCCTCCCTACGGCCCTTCGGCGCCGCAAGTCCCGTTGACCGCCCTGACGTTGTAGTAGAACGTGGGACCGCCGGTGGAGCCCTGGTCCACGTACTGCGTGTTGGCCGTTCCGGCGTCCATGTCCACCACGTTGCCCGCGATCAGGGTCCATGGGCCGGACGGTGCGGTCGCGCGGTAGATGTTGTACCCCGTTCGAGTGGACGGCTGGTTGGGATCTAGGATGTCGAGGATGACATAGTTGTTCACGTCGCGCCTCGCGTTGTAGATGAGGAGCGGCGTCGACGGCCCCACGCACGCCGCGAAGGACGGCGTGAGGCGGTAGGAAACGGTAGGGCTGTATTGGTTTCCGTTGGCCCCGTTCACGAGGAGGTAGTAGGTTCCCGCCGAGGTCACGGTCTTCGAGACCGTCTCCTGCTGGCCGACGCCGGCCGGGGAGGCTTGGAGAAGGGTCCCGCTGGAGTCGTAGAGGTAGAGATCGTAGTTCAGTGTGGACGGCGGCTCCACGACGGCGGTGAGCGTCCCGCCGGAAGGGGCCGTCACGGCGAAGTAATCCTGGTCTCCGGAGTTGCAGATGAAGCCGTCGACGTAAGCCCCAGTCGAAAGGGCGTCAGCGTCCGCGAGGCGGTCGTTCGGCTCGTACGCGTCGTAGCACTGCCCGCTGTAATGGACCATGACCGCCCCGTCGTTGGACATCATCAAGAGAGCGTAGCCGTTCCAGAGGCCCACCCCCGCCGCAGACTGCGAATTCCCCGTATAGGAGGCCACTTCGGTCGCGGCCCAAGGCTGTGCAATGTCTTGAACCGAGAGCTCGTGATTCAACCCTCCGCCGATGTAAGCGAGGCCGTTCACGGCCAGCACGTCGTTGGCGCCCGTGCTGAGCGTAAGGGCGACCCAGAACGGGAGTGACGGCGTGGAGACGTCGAGGAACTCCACGCCCTCCGCCGAACACGCAAGCGCATAGTTCCCGGAAAGGCGGATCCTCACGGGCGCACCCAGAACCGTCGCGCGCCCCAGAACCGACGGCGCAGCAGGATTCGCCACGTTCACGGCGACGAGCTCGGTCCCCGTTCCCAGGTAGGCGATGCCGTCGCGGAGTTCGATGGCGCTGCCAAGGTCGCCTGTCAAGTTTCCCACGTTGATACCGTCCGAGAGGCGGTAAACGCTGATCCCATAGCTCCCGGTGCTCTTCGCCACGTAGGCGTAGGTACCATCGACATCTAGGTCCTGCCCTCCGGTCACGGAAATGCTGCGCACGAGCGAGGGAGCCGACGGCACGCTGGCGTCGATGATCTTCAGGGAGGACGAGCCGTCGATCACGTAGGCCGTGGTGCCCAAAACCCGTATCGCCCTCGGGACGGTGTTCAGGCTGAACGACCCGAGGAAGGACGGCCGGGCGGGGATGCTTACGTCCAAGATCAGGAGGCTGCCGAGGACGAGACAGTAGGCACGTGAGCCGGAAGTTGCAAGGCCCCAGTTGGAGTAATCCGTATTTCGATAAGCCCCCAAGAGGGTGGGGGTTACCGGGGCCGGGTCCACGACGTGCACGCCCGCGCCCCTCGCACCGAGGACCAGCTTCGCCCCCCAGAGGATGACGGAGACCACGTTGTCCGAGGTCGTATAGGACTTGGTCTCAACCGGGGCGGAAGGCGTGGAGGCATCGACCACGCGGAGACCCTGCGTCCCGTCGGCAAGGTAGACGGTCGTGCCGCTCGCATCCACACCCTGCGGGCCCCCGGCGCCCGTCGCGTCGAAGACCCCTAGCTGGCTTGGCGCCGTGGGCGTCGTCGCGTCGATGATCCTGAGTTCGGCGGCCGACGCGTTGTCCGCCACGTAGACGCGAGTGTTGGCACCGACAACCACGGCCTTGGCATCGACGGACGACGTGGTGGCCACACTCCCCTTGAAAGTCGGAGGGGTGGTGGTGATGTCGAGGATTTGCAGGGTTCCGCCGTCGGCCACGTAGGCGTAGTTGCCCAGCACGTCCACCCCGGGCGCGCTGCCCGGGGTGTTGTATGACGTGGAGAGGGCCATCGTGGACGCGTCGAGGACGAGCAGCCCCGCCGAACCAGCGGCCACAAACACTTTCGTACCGGAGACGGCCACGTCGTTCGTGATGGCTGCCGCGTAGGTGGCCGAGACGGACGGCGCCGTGGGGTTTGCGATGGACACTTTCGACACGGTGCCGCTCGAATCCGTGACGTAGGCATAGGATCCCGACCAGTAATCAACTGCAGTGCAATCGCCGGCCAGCTGCAGCCAGCCTGTCATGATGGGCTGGGTCCCCGAGCCGAGGTAGAGGACGACGAAGCAGTGTCCCAGGCCCAAGTAGGCGTAGTTGCCGTTCAGGGCGATGGCATGGGGCCTCGCCTGACCAAAGAGGAGGCGCGAAACGAAATCCAAGCCCACGGTGGCGATCTCGGGATGGATGGTGGAGGGCAGGGCGACGTCCTCCGGAGTGTCCGCAGCGAAGGGCGCTGCTTCCACCCTTGGGTCACCTTGGGCGACCGGCCCGATGGCCCGGGCCGGAGATACCCCGGAGAGCAAGAGGAGGCACACGCCCAGTCCGATGCTCCACCTCGCCACGCCGCACGACGCCGCCCGCTTGGCCATGCCGACCTCCTCTTCCCGGTCCCCCCTGGAAGTTCGGAACGCTCCCACCCCCGCTGCAACTGTGGTCCCAAAAGGTGACCATGTTACTCACCTTTTGGGGAGCCCGCAAGTGGGGGGGATGTTCCCAGGCCGAGGCGAGGCCCACCGACCTGCCCGTCCGTGAACACGAAGGGCGGGCCTCCGGGCCCGCCCACTTGACACATGGCGTTCGCGCAAGCGCCTACTGTTTGTTCACGGTGTACGACCAGCTGTTCGTCACCATCGATTGGCTGTCCACGGTGCACGAGGGGCAGAGGCCGCACGGCAGGAGCGAGCAGGGGTTGTGGACCGCCCAGGCCTTCCAGAGGAACGAGACGTCGGGGCCGCTGACGGTCACGAGGTTGTACCCGATGTACCCCCGCGGCGTCCCCGAGGTGGGGACCTCCGGGTTGTGGTAGTACTGCCTCGAGGGGTCGCGGATGTAGCTCGCGCTGTAGGTGCAGTCGTCCTGAGTGACCTTGTCGATCTCCGCGCCGCCCGTCCCGACGAGCACCTGATGGAGGCCGTCGATCCCGGCGCCTCCCGGCAGCGTCGTGTCCGCGATGAGCGTGTGGTCGTAGAAGTGCTCGTGGCCGCAGAAGTAGATTTCCGCGGCGCCCGAGACGTTCTGGACGAAGGCGTCCCTCCCCGCCCGCGTGGAGGCGGTCGCGTCCATGCTCGTGTTCATCTTGACCTCGTAGAGCGGGGAGTGCCCGAAGGCGAAGCAGTGGGCGAGGCTCGGGTCCGACTTGAACGCCGCGATCTGTTCCGACAGCCACCCGTTGCAGAAGACGCTGGGGACCACCGTCGCGGGGGCGGGCGCCAGGCCGTTGTCCTTGTCGTGAAGCGTCGCGTACTCGTCGATGCCGAGGAAGAGGCTGTTGCCGAACTTGAAGGAGTAAGTGAAGCCCCTCTCGTCCATCTCGGGGTTCTGGTCCGGCCCCATCCCCTGGGACGGGCCGTTCTGGGGGAGGTCCTTGCCCACGTACTTGGTCCACTGGGTGCGCGTGGCGTCCCCCTGCAGGTAGCACTCGTGGTTGCCCCTCGTCGGGAAGAGGTTTTTGCCCATGAAGTAGCCGTACTTGGCGGCGAGCGTGAGGAGCTCCGTGTACTGGAGGTCGGAGAGGAGGACGGACTTGGTGCCGTCGGGATCCCAGGCCGCGCAGATGGTCTCGTTGCTGCACAGCACCATGTAGCCCGTCGCGAAGTCCCCCGGCATGAGCAGGAACCGGCAGTGGTCCTGTGCCGCGTACTGGAACATGAGGCCGAGGTGGTTGATGGCGATGCCGGGCAGGGTGAGGTCGCTCCGCGTATCGTCCGTGGATCCGAAGGTGAACCCCAGATCCGCCGTGGAGTCGAGGGAAGCCGTGAAGGAGCCGTTCCTGAGGGAGTCGCCCGCCGAGCGCAGGTCCCGCCGGTTGAATTCCTGCCCTCCGACGCGGAAGCGGAGGTGGTGGATCGCGCCCGCCGAGAGGCCGTGTACGGGGCCCTCGTCGGCGACGGGCCCGAGGAGGGCCTTCCCGATGACTCTGGCCGACAGGACCCCGTCGATGAACTGATCCCCTTCCTCGTCGGAGACGGCGCCCGTGACCACGAACTCCCTGATCCTGGCGGTCCCCACGAAATCGGTCCGGGGGTCGGCCAGGCCGATCAGTCCCTGGGACACGCCCGCGAAGGCGTAGGACTGCCGGAAGCCGCCGACCTCGACCCTGTCGATGTCGCCCGCCGATTCGATCCGGAGTTTCCGGGCCCAGCCGGCGATCGTGATCGCCCCGATGCGCTCCGCCCGCACGACGTCGTGGGCGCCATCCGCCGTGCCCTCCCACTCGGCGGCGGTGAGCACTTTGATCTTGCCCTCTGTGATCAGCGCGAGGTCACGCACGTTCCTGAACCGCAGCTTGGCCCCTTTGCCGGGCGCGGCTCCGAAGGTGATCCCCGCGGGACCCACGACATCGCGCAGCGTAAGGGCGCCCAGGCCTCCCGTTACGGAGATCGACCCGAGGAGGTCGGCCCCCGGCGCCAGGATGGCCTTCAGGTCCCCCGTCACGTCGATGGTCCGGATCGTGGTCTGCCCCGACGTCTCGATCTGGAGCTCCGTCGAGCCCCTGGTGCCCGTCAGGACGATGTCCACCGCGTCCGCGCCGTTGGCGACGGTGGCGTACCCCTGGCCGGGCCCGCTGAGGACGATCGAGACGGGGTCCCCGTCGCGGTCCGAATAGGACGCCGAGGCCCCGTTGCCGAGGGCCACGGGAGGCGCGGCCGCCTCCACGGAGCCGCTGTCGGCCCTCCCGGCCACCACGCGGGGGGCGCCGGTCTGGTCTGTGGCGGGCTCGGTGTCCTTAGGGCCCGCGTTCACGGCGGGGCTCCAGGACTTGGGGGCGTGGGTGAGCGTCGGCCCCCCGTTGTCCGCCAAGGACATGAGCCCCGGGTCCAGGCTCGTGATGTTGCCGCTTCCCCCCAGGTTCCCCAGATGGCTCCCGAGGACGCAGCCGAAGGGGAGGCCGTCGCCCTGGAGGTCCGACACGCCGTCGGGGGCGGTCGCCAGGTTTCCGCTCAGGATGGAGCCTCGGAGGAGCAGCGCCCCGCCCGCCACCTCGCCGATGGTGCTCTCGCCGTTCTCCGAGAAGAGGTAGTTCGTCACGCCTCCGCCGGTCCACGCGCGGTTGGCGGTGATCGTCGAGTGCTCCACCTCGATCCACCCGGGGAACGCGTCCACGCCCCATGCACCCCCTGCAGGTGCGATGTCGGCGAAGATGCCCCCGCCCATCCCGGTCTTCTCTTCCACGGCCGCGAGGAAGCCCAAGGGGCGCCCGGCCCCGGCGCCCTCGGCCGGAGGGGCCCCTGCCTCGTTGCCCGATACGGTGGCGTTGAGGAGGGTCAGCTGGGGGACGACGGGCGCCCTCCCCGCCCACCCGTTGTGGATGCCGCCGCCGTTCCCACTGTCGGGCACGCCCGCGAAGGCCCTGTTGCCGTAGATCGTGGAGGCTTCCACCGAGAGCGTGCCGGCGTTGGACACGCCCCCGCCGTTGCCGCCTCCGCCGTTGCCGCCTCCTCCGGGGCCGGGTCTGGCCGAATTCCCGTAGACGGAGCAGCGGATGAGCCTCAGGGCGCCCTCGTTCAGGAGACCACCGCCGTTCTCCCCGCGCGCCAGCCCTCCGGTGAGGGCGAGGTCGCTGAGGAGCACCCTGGGCAGGACACCCCCCGCGGGGCCCGCCACGTGGAAGACGCGCGACGTCCCGTTGGCGTCGATGACGAGCTGGCCCTCGGGCCCCTGCGCCTCCGGCCCGAGGATCTGCAGATCCCGGACGATGAGGATCTCGCCGCCTGTCAGCTCGACCCGGGTGATCCCGGCGGAGAAGATGATGGTGTCCCCCGTCCCCGCCTCGGCCACGGCCTGCCTGAGGGAGCCGGGACCCGCGTCGGCCGGCGAGGTCACTTCGATCGTCCTCCCCGCCGCCTGGAGGCACAGCGCCGCGCTCGCGACCGCAACCCATAACCACCGAAGAACGTTTCGCATGTCCCCCCCCAAGACTGTTGATGGCCTATGAATAACATAGTTCTCGCGGAGGCCGATGCAACCTACCTTCGTCGCTCCTGACACGAAAAGGGCGGGCCCGGAGGCCCGCCCTCTCGTCTTCCAGCATCCAGACGTCTGACGTCTCGCGTCTCACGTCTCACGTCTCACGTCTCACGTCTCACGTCTAACGTCTCACGTCTAACGTCTCACGTCTCACGTCCAACCTCTACCCGTTCTTTTTCACGAACTCGTCCATGAAACTCACGAGCGTCTCGACGTTGCCCACGGTGACGGCGTTGTACATGGAGATGCGGATGCCGCCGATGTCGCGGTAGCC
>JBBIUU010000136.1:0-6754 GCA_037440125.1 Acidobacteriota bacterium | reverse complement strand
GCCCGCCGAGCCCGCCGCCCCCGCCCCGGCGCCCGCCCCGGCGCCCGCCCCGGCGAAGTAGCCCTTCCGCAGAACCGATGCACCGACCCAGCGGGCGGGGAGCGATCCCCGCCCGTTTTGTTTGAGAGCCCGGAGCAGGGAGCGGGCAGAACCGATTCTGGACTCGCTCCGCTCGCCAGAATGACGACGACGGGGGGTCTGGCAGAGCCTGGCCAGGGGGTCATTCCGGCTTGTCCGGAATCCGATCTCGTGCTCGCCGCGCTGGCCAGCATGACAGCTTGAGGGCCGGGCGGGAGCGCAGCGACGACAACACAAATCCCCCGCCTCCTGGAACGGAGACGGGGGACCGTTTGCCACTGGAGTTTCGGCTGTGGTCAGCGTCCCGAGCGGTTCTCGTACGCGGGCCGCTTGGGCGCCTGCGGCGGATGCTGCTGCAGGGCGTTCATGGCCTCCTGGATGGCGCGGTCGAGCTGGGGGTCGCCGCCGTTCACCATCAGCGAGGGGTCATCGTCCACCGGGATGTCGGGGTCCACCCCGTGCCCCTCGACGAGCCACTTCCCGTCCGCCGAATACATGCCGAAGGTGGGCACGGTCACGACGCCGCCGTCCACGAGGGAAGGCGATCCGCTGATGCCGATGAGCCCTCCCCACGTGCGCCGGCCCACGAGCGGGCCCAGCTTGGCCATGCGGAAGTAGAGCGGGAAACAGTCGCCGCCGGAGCCGCTCCAGCCGTTGATGAGCATCACCTTGGGCCCGTCGTTGGCGAACTCCGGCCACTGCCAGTCCTTGCCGTCCCTCACGCGCCAGTAGTTCGTGATGGGTCGGTTGAGCAGCTCCACGAAACGGTCGGGGATCTGGCCGCCGCTGTTCCAGCGCTCGTCGATGACCAGACCTTCCTTGGTGAACTGGCCCACGAACTGCCGGTAGAGCTCGTTCTGGCCGTCGGTCCCCGTGTCGGGGACGTAGATGTAGCCGAGGCGGCCGCCGGAGGCCCTGGCGACCTTCTCCCGGTTCGCCTGCGCCCACGATAGGTGGCGCAGCCGGCTCTCGTCGTCCAGGGGCTTGACGAGGACCTGCCTCGAGCCCGTCGTGGACGCCGTGCCGCCCATCGTGAGGGAGACGGTCGCCCCGGCCATCCCGTCGAGCGCCGCCCACGGGTCCTTCGTCGCGTCCACGGGCACTCCGTTGACGGCGAGGAGGAACTCGCCCTCCTTCACGGCCGTGCCGGGCTCCTTGAGGGGCGAGCGCGCCTCCGTGTCCCAGGGCGCCCCCTCGTAGATCTTGGCGATCTTGTACGCGCCGCCCTCCAGGGCGTAGTCGCAGCCGAGGAGGCCCACGGAACGCTTGGCGGGGTGCTCCACGTCGCCGCCGCCGCGATAGGTGTGGGAGGAGTTGAGCTCCGCGATGAGCTCGCCGAGGACGAAGTTGACGTCGGAGCGCGTGGCGCACTGGTCGATGAGGGCGCCGTAGCGCGTCCGCATGGCGGCCCAGTCCACGCCGTGCATGCCCGGGTCGTAGAAGAAGTCGCGCTCGAAGCGCCACGCGTCGGTGAAGATCTGCCGCCACTCGGCGCGCGGGTCCACAGTCATCTCCATGGCCGTCAGGTCGAGCTTCTTCCCCATCTTCTGGTCGGGCTTGGGCTCCACGATGGCCCAGCTCTTCTTCTGGAGGACGAGGAGCTTCTCGCCGCCCGCGGCCACCTGGAAGGCGTCCACGTCGTCGAGCACGGTCTTCTCCTCTCGCTCCTTGAGGTCGTAGATCACGAGCGGCGTCTTGTCGTCCTCGGGCGCTCCCGCGAGGCCGAGGTTGCGATAGAGCAGCTTGCCGGACACCGCCGCGAGCTGGTCGTAGTTTCCCGGCTTCGTCGGGAGGATCACCATGCGCTCCTCGAAGCCCGCCAGGTCGATGCTCACGGGCTCCGTTTTCACCTTCTCCTTGTCCTTCTCCTTGTCCTTGTCCTTGGACTTGTCCTTCGCCAGCTCTCCAGCTCCCCTGCTCTCCAGCTCTTCCTTATCGTCGCGCGGCGCGAGCGGCGAGGCCACGTCGGCGCGGAGGGGCACGGCCGCGACCTGCGTCAGGTTCGGGTAAATCCAAGAGGGGTCGATGTTCCCGTAGACCGGCCGGAAGTGGCGCTTGGTCAGGAGGAGGAGGTACTTGCCCTCGGGGTCGAAGACGGGGCGGGCGTCGTAGTAGAAGCCCGAGGTGACCTGGGTGGTCCTGCCTGTCTGAGTGTCGTACAGGTAGATCGCGCCGAGGCGGTTGTCGAGCTCGCGGGACCACGCGGCCCACCTGCTGTCGGCGGACCAGCTCACCCGGAAGCCCTCGAGGCTCTCGTGGCCGTCGTCCTGGACCTCTTCGAACATCCAGTTGCCCTTGTCCAACTGGGTAACGGCGCCCGTGGCCACGTCGCAGAGCTGGATGCGCATGGCCTGGTCCACGAAGGCCACCCGCTTGCCGTCGGGGGACCAGAAGATCCGGTAGCGGTAGCCGGGGCCCAGCTTCGTGACGGTGCGCTCCTGTCCCGAGCCGTCCGCGGGGCGGGTCGTGAGTTCATAGTCTCCCGTGCGGTCGCTCCAATACGCGAGGGTCTTGCCGTCGGGCGAGAGCGCCGGGTAACGCTCGGCCACACCGGAGGTGCGTGTAAGGTCGTAGGTCGGGCCGTTCTCGGCGGGCACGGAGAAGACGTCGCCCCGGGCCTCGAACACCACCCGCTTGCCCGATGGCGAGACGGCGGCATGCTGGACGAGGTCCGCGGTCTTCTCGATTCGGGGCCGGAGGGTCGCCTCGTCGGTCACGACCTGGATCTGGATGGGCCGGGCCTTCTCCGTGGCGAGGTCCATGAGGAAAAGCTGGCCTCCCGCTTCGTACACGAGGTCCGCCGGCCCGATGGAGGGGAAGTGCACGTCGAACGTCTCGAAGCGCGTGAGCTGGCGGATGGCCGAGGTGGTCGTGTCGTAGGCGTAGAGGTTGTACCGCTTGTTGGCGTCGCGGTCGCTGATGAAATACAGCGTGCTCCCGTGCCACATGGGCTGGGCGTATCCCGCCCCGTCGTCCCCCACGCGATTGCTCTGGTGCGTCTTGAGGTCGAAGAGATAGATGCGCGAAACGTCGCCGCCCCGGTAGCGCTTCCACGTCCGGAGGTCCTGGCTGTTGGGCATGTAGGCGAGCCAGGCGCCGTCCGGCGAGAGCGCCCCGAACTCGCCGTAGGGCAGAGGGAGCATCCTCGGCAGGCCGCCCGCGGCGGGAACCTCGTAGAGCTGGGAGAAGCGGTCGGTCCCGGAGGCCATGGGGCTCGCGTAGAGCAGGGACTTGCCATCGGGCGTCCAGCCGAGGACGCGGTCGGGCCCGGGGTGGTGCGTCACGCGGATGGGCGCACCGCCCAGGGCCGGCATCACGTAGATGTCCGGGTTCCCCTCGTAGTCGCCCGTGAAGGCGAGCTGCGAGCCGTCGGGGGAGAATTTGGGATAGTGCTCGTCCCCTTTGGCGGTCGTCAGACGCTGGGCGACGCCACCGTCCTTCGGGGCGATCCAGATGTCCCCGGCGTAGACGAAGGCGAGGTGCGTCGAGGAGACGGCGGGCTGCTGGAGGAGGCGGGCGTCCACCTGCGCGGTTAGTGCCGCGGGGTAGGCGGCGAGGGCGAGGGCGACGAGAGCTCGGATCAGGCGCATGAGGGTCCCTCCATGGGCGCACGAATTGTGTGGGGAACACGTCCCCGAAGGATTTCATAACGCAGGATCGCGCAAAAAAGTTCTGCGTCCCCCGACGTTCCCGGGCTGCGCCCGTGGGGTTGCGCGGCCCCCCGGAGCGCCCTATGTTGTGGTCAGGCACCTTCCCTCTTTAGGAGGAGACCCATGCCAGGCAAGAAGCACGGGAAATATCCCCAGCACAAGCCCTACAGCGGCCCCTGGCCCGAGCAGCACCCGTCCATCCCGGGACGCGCCGTGAAGGCCGGCCAGGGTAAGGACAAGGGCAGCCTGACCGGCCACCCCAACGCCACATCGATCCACAAGATCCCGCCGCAGACGCCCAAATAGGGCGGACAGGACGCGGCGCCGAAGGAGCGCCGCCCTCGGCGCGAAGAGTTTAGAGTCCGGCGATGTCGCGGCGAGGCGCCTCGCCTACAAGCTAGCCTCGAGCGCCTCGCCTGAGGCTTAGCGTTTCACGTCTGACTTCTCACATCTCACGTCTAACCTTTCATGCCCTGCTTCTTCCCCTCCTCCGGCGCCCCCTCCGTCTTCGGGTCCTCACGCTTGATCCCGAGGGCCTTGTCGTAGAAGGCGGTCCAGCGCTTGAGCCGGTCCACGTTGTGGACGGGTTTGCGGAAGCCGTGGCCCTCGCCGGGGTAGGAGACCATCTCCACCTCCTTGCCCGTAGTCTTGAGGGCGCGGTAGAGCTCCAGGCCCTGCGCGTAGGGCACGCGGTCGTCGTCCTTGCCGTGGAGGATGAGGACGGGCGTCTTCACGCTCCGGATGTGGAAGACCGCCGAGCCCTTGGTGTAATTCTCGGGGTTGTCGTAGGGATTGCCGAGGAACTCCCACTCACCCGAGACGCCGTGGTTGATGTCGGACTGGGCATAGTTGGAGTAGTAGTTCGCAACTCCCGCGCCCACGACGGCCGCCTTGAAGCGGTCGGTCCGCGTGATGGCCCACTCGGTCATGCACCCCCCGTAGGACCACCCTCCGATGACGAGCTTCTGGGGATCTGCCTTCCCGGCCTTCACCACGTGGTCCAGGACGGCCATGATGTCGTCGTAGTCCACGAAGCCCTCCTTGCCGCGGTTCGCGGCGTAGAAGGCAAGGCCGTACCCCAGGCTCCCGCGGAAGTTCACGTTGAGGACCGCGTAGCCCTGGCCCGCGAGGTAGGCGCCCCATGTGTCGAAACCCTCCTGGTCCATCCAGTCGGGGCCGCCGTGGGGCATGACCATGAGGGGCGCCACGGGGGCGCCTTTGGCCCGCGGCGGCGCCCAGAGGAGCGACTCCACACGCACGCCGGGGGCCGTCTCGACGGTGAACCTCTCGACCTCCGGGAGGAGCCAGCCCTTCACCTGCGGGTTGAGGTCGGCCAGCTGGACCGCGCCCGTGCCGTCGGCCTTGAGGGTCCAGGGCGAGTTCGGCGTGACCGGATCCGTGTAGCTCATGCAGAGGCGATCGCCGGTGCGGTCGAGGCGGAAGGCCCCGATGACGCCTGCGGGCTGGAAGATCACCGGCGCTTCGCCCGTCTGCAGCGAGAGCTTGCGGAGGAGCCCGCGGGTGCCTTCGTAGGTCAGCGCGAGGAGGGACTTGCCGTCGGGCAGCCACTCGATCTGGGCGAAGTGGAGATCCAGCTTGGAGGCGGCGTTCGTGAATCCCTTGCCGTCGGCGCCGCAGACGGCCACGCCGTTCATGTCGCTCTGGCCCTGGGTGGGGAAGCGCCAGGCCACCTTCGTTCCGTCGGGGGAGAAGACCGGCGGGCCCTGGAGCGGGCCCTCTTTGGGCGAGAGCACGGCGAGGGTCTTGCCCTTGAGGTCCACGACCCGTACCGACGCCAGGCACATGGTGTCGTAGAGGAGCTGCGTCTTGCCCGTGAGGAGCGCGAAGCTCTTGGCGTCGGGGGCCCAGCTGTAATCGGAGACGTTGAAGTCGCCCTGCGTGACCTTCTCCACCTTGCCCTCCGGGTAGGAGATGGTGAAGAGCTGGGTCATGTCCTTGGGGGCCTCCATGATCTCGGCGTCCCCGGTCGCCTCGTCCTGCGCCTTCTCGGCCTCCGAGGGCTCGGGCTCCGCCATGAACGCGAGGGCCTTCCCGTCGGGGGACCACTTGAGGCCCTGGGGCGCGACCTTGAGCTTGCCCAATTGGACACCCTCGCCGCCGTCGGCGGGCATGACGAAGATCTGGGGCGAGCCGGTGCGGCGCGAGAGGAACGCGAAGCGCGCGCCGTCGGGGGACCAGAGGGGCGAGGATTCACCGGCCTCGCTCGCGGTCATCTGGCGCGGCGTGCCGCCCGAGGCGGGGATCATGTAGAGGTGCCCCACGGGCTTGTCCGCCTTGGGGTAGTCGGTGCGGGAGGCCCCGTAGAGCACCCGCGCGCCGTCGGGGGAGATGTCCATCCCGCTCATCCGGGTCATGGTGACGAGATCCTCGGGGGTCACCGCGTGCTTGGCGGGGGCCTGGGCCCACAGGGCGCAGGACAGCACGAGCAGAACCACCACCATCGATTTCTTCATGGGCAGGCTCCTCTAGGCGATTTCTTAACGCCCCCGGAGTGCCCGGGGGCCAGACAAGACAATACGGTGGGAGGAGCGCGTTTGTTCCGGGCAGGCGACCGATTACGCCTGGCCTTCCTCGCCCTTCGCCGCGGGCAGGCGCTCGAGCTTGAGCTCCTCCCGGGGGCCGATGTGGAGGGCCGTGATCCCCACGTAGATCTCCCGCAGGAATAGGACGAGGCCCCCGATGAGGGACAGCATGGCCGCCGTGAAGAGGAGGACGATGAAGTTGAAGACGTTTGTCTGGAGGAAGGCCCCCACGAAGAGCGCCACGATGACGCTGCTGACGAGCAGGGCGCACGTGGTGCAGAGGCTGATGGCCCAGTAGACGAGCGTGGCCCTCCTCGCGTGGGTGGCGAGGTCCCGATTGAGGTCGGCCCGCTCCGAGGCCTCCTCCTCCTGCGCGAGCATGGCCTCGAGCTTGCGGGCCCGGTCCACGATGCGCCCCAGGCGGTTCGTGAGGACGGTGAGGAGGGCTCCCACGCCCGTGATGAGGAACACGGGCGCCACGGA
>JBBIUU010000135.1:0-6772 GCA_037440125.1 Acidobacteriota bacterium | reverse complement strand
GAGGCCACCACGTTCTCCTCGATCATGATGGAGCCCATGTCGTTGGCGCCGAAGTGGAGGGCCACCTGGCCCATCTTGAGCCCCTGGGTGACCCAGCTCGCCTGGACGTTGTCGAAGTTGTCCAGATAGACGCGAGAGAGCGCCAGGACGCGGAGGTAGTCCACGCCCGTCGCGGTGGCCTCCTGGAGGGGCGTGCTCTCGCCGGGCTGGAAGGTCCATGGGATGAAGGCCGTGAACCCGCCCGTCTCGTCCTGGAGGCGCCGCAGGTGGTCGAGGTGGATGAGGATGTCGCGGGGCGTCTCGATGGAGCCGAACATCATCGTGGCGGTGGTCCGCAGGCCCAGGCCGTGGGCCGTCCGCATGACCTCGAGCCACTCCTTCACCGTGGCCTTGCCGCGGGCCATCTTGCTGCGGACGTCGTCGGAGAGGATCTCCGCACCGCCGCCGGGGATGCTCCCGAGCCCCGCCTCCTTCAGGCGCCCGATGACCTCGGTGAGGGGCATCTTGTAGAGCTTGTGGAAGAAGGTGATCTCGGGCGGGGAGAACCCGTGGATGTGCACCTGCGGATAGGACGCCTTGAATCCGCGGAGCATCTCCTCGTAGAAGGAGAAGGGAAGCGCGGGGTTGTGGCCTCCCTGGAGCAGGATCCCCGTGCCGCCGAGCTCGACGGTCTCGCGGATCTTGCCCAGGAGCTCCTCCATGGGCAGGACGTAGCCCTCGGGGTCGCCGGGCTTGCGGTAGAAGGCGCAGAAAGAGCAGTTGGCCACGCACACGTTCGTGTAGTTGATGTTGCGGTCCACGATGTAGGTGGCCACGCCGTCGGGGTGCTTCCGCTCCCGCGCGGCGTCGGCGGCCTGGCCGAGCTCCAAGAAGGGGGCGAGCTCGAGGAGTGCGAGCCCCTCGTCGAAGGTCAGGCGCTCGCCCGCGAAGGCGCGGTCGAGCGTCGCTGCGGTGTCAGGATGCCCCGTGGGGCACGCGGAGGCGGTCATGGGGAAACTCCTCATGGAGGGCGAGGCGGAAGAAGAGCGCCATGGCGTCGAGCTCCTCTCCGCCGAGGTCGTAATGGAGGTGGCGGGTCAGGTACGTGTGGACCCGTCCCGGGGGGAGGTCCAGGGTCTCCGTGAACTCCTTCTCGATCTCGCGCAGGCTCGCGGCGCCGCGAGCGTACGAGGCGGCGAGCGCCCTGGAGAGCTCGGGGGTCGCCGCGCCCTTCCGCGCAGCCCAGACCGCGAAGACGAAGGGCAGGCCCGTGTGACGGTTCCAGAGCTCCGCGAGGTCCACCCGGCGGGCTCCATGCAGAGACTCGGGCAGCTTCAGTGCGCGGTCGCCGATGACGAGGGCGCCCTCCTCGGGAGAGAGCCGCTCCGGCAGCGCGGCCGTCTCCTCGCAGGTCGGCGGGGGGACTTTCTCCATGTCGAGGAGCACCCGAGTGAGCGCCTGGGAGGTCCGGCTCGCCGGGTCCAGGCTCACGCGCTTCAGGTCTCTCAGCTCCCCGCCGCAGAGCAGGAGCACGCTCGTCACCTCGCGCCGCGCGGCCACGCAGAGGGGCGCCGCGAGCACGAGGTCAGGATTGCGCGCGAACTCGATGGAGGGGATGAGGCCCACGTCGGCCTTCCCCGAGGCGAGCTTCCGCGCGCAGGCGGAGGGCGCGTCGAAGTCCACCTTCCAGCCCGCCGGGTGCGAGCCGGCGCGCAGGCCCCACCACAGGGGTGCGGAGTTGAGGAAGGCGACGGCGGAGACCCTCACGGTGCGGCGCTCCCGCGGAGCCTGGACCAGAGCAGGAAGAGGGCCGTGTTGGCGCTCATCGTCATGACCGACTCGCGGTCGAGGGGGAAGCTGATCTTCGTGGCCCACTCGCCCTCGGGCGTGCCGCACGCGATCCACACCGTGCCCACGGGCTTCTCCGGCGTGCCGCCGTCGGGCCCCGCGATTCCCGTGGTGGAGAGCGCGCACGCCGCGTTGAACCGGGCCCTCGCGCCGCGGACCATGGCGCGGGCCGTCTCCTCGCTGACGGCCCCGTGGCGCTCGAGCACGCCCGGGGGGACGCCTAGGAGGCGCTCCTTGGCGCCGTTGTCGTAGGCCGTGATGCCGCCGAGGTAGTAGCGAGAGGCGCCCGGCACGGACACCACCTTCTGGCCCAGCAGACCTCCGGTGCAGGACTCCGCGGCCGCGAGGGTCCAGCCCCGCGCCAGGAGCAGGTCGCCCACGCGCTTCTCGAGGGAGGTGCCGTCGAGGCTGATGAGGTGGCGCGAGAGACCGGCGGTGAGGGACTCGCGCACGGCGGCCTCCGTGACCTCGGGGTCCTCCAGGGGCGGGCTCGTGAAGGTGAAGCCGATGCGGAGGACGCCGAGGGCGGGGAGGATGGACACGTCGATCCCCGGCCTCTTGTACCAGGGCCTCAGCGTCTCCTCCGCCTGCACTTCGGGGATTCCCGCCACGACGGCCTTCAGGAGACGCACCGAGGGCTGGCCGGGAAAGAGGGGACCCAGGCGCGGAACGACCTGCCGGTCGAGGATGTCCTGGAACTCCCGGGGCACGCCGGGGAGGAGGATGAGGTGCTTCCCGCCGACGCGCAGCCAGCAGCCGCACGCGAGCCCGACCCCGTTGTCGAGGGCCTCGCCGCCCTCCACCACGTGCGCCTGCCGGCGCCCGAGATCGGTGAGGCTCCGCCCGCGCGAGGCCAGGCGCTCCTCCAGGAGCCCTACCCAGCGCGCATCCTCTCCGACGCCCACGCCGAGCAGGTCGGCCGCCGCCTCGCGCGTGAGGTCGTCGCCCGTGGGGCCCAGGCCGCCCGAGGTGATGACGAGGTCGCACTGGCCGAGGGCCGTCCGCAACAGGTCGCGGATGGCGTCCTCCCGGTCCTCCACGCGGGCGAGGAGGGTCACGGGGATGCCGAGGGCCGCGAGGCGGTCCTTGGCGTAGGGCCCGTTGGCGTCGGGGCGCGTGGGGTCCACGAGCTCGGAGCCGATGACGATGAGGGCGGCGGTTTTCATAAGGGCCGTGAGCAGGGAGCCGTGAGCGGTGAGCCGGGTGAGTGGGGGCCATTGAGGAAAGGCAGGGCGCGGCGGGCGCTTTCGCTGTTCGTCGCGGCCATCCGATACGTGTGCCTCAAGGGACCTCCTCCACGTAGTCTGAAAACCCGTTGGCGACCAGCAGGTCCGCGATGGCGTCCATGGCTCGCTGCGCGACCTCCTCGGGAGACAGGGCTTCGAGGCCGGCGAGGGGCTCGCCCACGATGAGGGTCACCTTGCCCGGTCTGGGGAAACGCCGCCCGGGCGGGTAGGCTTCCCGCGTGCCCGCTATGGCCACCGGGATGACGGGGACGCCGGCGCGCCCCGCGAGGACGCCCACGCCGGGCATGGGCGGGAGGAGGCGGCCCGTCTGTGAGCGGCGGCCCTCGGGGAAGATGGCGACCGCGTGGCCCGAGCGGAGCACGGAGAGGCACTTCCGGATCGGGCCGATGCGGAAGGCCGCTCCCGCCTGCACGGGGATCACGTCCATGAGGCGCGAGAAGAGGTGCACGCCGGGCCTGTCGAACTGGTCCTCGGCCATGACGAACCAGAAGCGGCGGGGGAGCATGGACCCCAGCACCAGCGGGTCCACGAAGGAGAAGTGGTTGGCGGCAAGGAGGAACCCCCCCCGCCGGGGGACGTTGGCCCGCCCCCTGACGGCGACGCGGAAGTAGAGGAGGAGCAAGGGGTAGAGCACGGCCTTCGCGAAGGCGTAGGAGAGGGTTTTCAGGACCGGCTTCACGGCGCCCAAGGCGGCCTCCCAAGATCATCCAGACTATCGCAGGGCGAGGGTGCGAGGGAAGGGGCTTAACGGGAGGTCAGGGCGTGCCCGACTCCACGCGGTTCCGGCCCCGCTGTTTGGCGCGGTAGAGCGCGCCGTCGGCGGCGGCGAGGAGGTTGGCGGGGAGGACGCCCTCCCGGGGGACGAGGGAGGCCGCGCCCAGGCTGATGGTCACCACCTTGGCGACCGCGGAGGCCGGGTGCTCGATGCGGAGCGCTTCCACGCGGGCGCGCAGGTCCTCCGCGAAGGCGGCCGCCTGCTCGAGGGTCACGTCGGGGACGATGACGGCGAACTCCTCCCCGCCGTAGCGGGCGAGGGTCTCGCCGGCGCGGCGGACGCCTCCCTCGAGCGCCCCGGCGATCCGGCGCAGGCACTCGTCGCCCGCGGGATGGCCGCACGTGTCGTTGTAGGGTTTGAAGAAATCGATGTCCGCCATAAGCAGGCCCAGCGGGGCCCGTGAGCGGACGGCGCGCCGCCATTCCGAATCGAGGATCTCCTCGAAGTGGCGCCGGTTCGGGACGCCCGTAAGCGGGTCCTTATAAGAGAGCTCGGTCAGGAGCTTGTTGGCCTCCTCGAGCTGGCGCCCGCGCTCCTCCAGGGCGGCCTTGGCGTCCTCGAGCTCGGCGGTGCGCTCCCCCACGAGCAGGAGCAGGAGGTTCTCGCGCCGGTGGAGCTGCCGGAGTCGGAGGAGGAAGACACCGTAGATCGCCGCCAGCAGGCCCAGGACGGCGAGGGACCGGAACCACCACGTGGCGTAGAAGTGGGGCCTAAGCACCATCGGCAGGGTCGCGCCCACGGTGTTCCAGACGCCGTCGTTGTTGCACGCGATGACCTGGAAGCGGTAGCTCCCCGGGGGGAGGTGGCCGTAGCGCGCGGTCCGCTCGGCGCCCACCGGGACCCATCCCGAATCGTGTCCCTCGAGACGGACCTTGAACTGGACCTTCTTGGGAACGAGGAGGCTCAGCGCGGTGTAGCGGATTTCCACCTCGCCCGCGTCGGGCGGGAGCTCGATGCCCCCCTCGAAGGGCACGGACTTCTGGTCGATCCTGACCTCCTCGAGGAGGACAGGGGGAGGGAGCTCGTTGAACGGCAGGTGCTTCGGGTCCACGCTCACGAGGCCCTTCATGGTGGGGAACCAGAGCCGCCCGTCGGGGGTCCGGCAGGCGGTGGGCTGGCATCCGCCCGCGCAGATCACGCTCCGCAGGCCGTCCGACTTGCCGAGCGCGACGCACTGCAGCGAGGGGCTCGCGCCCGAGGCCACGGCGTCGAGGTCGGCGCGCCGCGCGAAGCCGATGCCCCGGTTGGAGCTCAGCCAGAGGTTGCCCTCCCCGTCGTCCAGGACCCCGAAGATGATGTCGTCGAAGAGTCCCTGCTTCGTCGTGATGAAATCGGCCCGGTCGCCGCGGAGCCTGCACAGCCCCCTGCCGTAGGTCCCCATCCAGAGCGTGCCGTCGAGGTCCTCGTGGACGCACACCGCCTGGAAGGGCAGGTGGCTCATGCGCCCGCTCTCCCAGACGTCCACCTTGCCGCGCGTGCAGATGAGGAGGCGGCCCCGGAGATCCTCGTGGACGTGCATCACCGTGCCGCTCGAGAGCTCGGACCGAGGCACCGCGGGCACGAAGCGGCCGTCCGAGAACCGGTCGAGCCCTCCGCCGTCGGTCCCCACGAGGAGCGTCCCGTCCCGCGTGAGCGTCAGGGCCTCCACCTGCACGCTCGAAAGGCCGTCGGCGGTGGTGTAGCGCCGGAAGGACTTTCCGTCGTACCTGAGGAGCCCTCCCTTCGTGCCGACCCAGACCGTCCCGGCCGAGTCTTCGAGGACCGACCAGACGAGCTCGTCCTCGAGGCCGTCGCCTCTGAGGAACTGCCTGACCTGACCGCCCTCCATCCGGTTGAGACCCTTCTGGGTGCCCACCCAGAGCGCGCCGTCGCGGCCCGGCGCACCACACCACACGAGGTCGTCCGAGAGCCCCTCGCGCGAGGTGGTGACGGTCACCTTCCCGTCCTTGAGGCGGTCGAGGCCGCCCGAGGTGCCGACCCAGAGGCTGCCCTCCCGGTCCTCCGTCAGGGTGAAGACGAGGTCGTTCGAGAGCCCCTCCTTCGTCGTGTAGGAGGAGACCTTCTCGCCGTAGATGCGGTTCAGACCACCCCCGTAGGTGCCGACCCACACCTGGCCGCGGCGGTCCTCGTAGAGGCTCAGGATGAGGTCGGCGCTCAAGCCGTCTCGGGTCGTGTAGTGGCGGACCTGGCCGTCCCGGAATCGGTCCAGGCCCGCTGCCGTGCCCACCCAGAGGTTGCCGAAGTGGTCCTCCATCAGGCAGCTCACGGCGTCGCTCGCGAGCCCCTCCTTCACCCCGAGGACGGTGACCTTCCCGTCGCGGATCCTGTTGACGCCCCCGCCCTCGGCGGCGGCCCAGAGGGTGCCCGCACGGTCGAGGAGGAGACAGCGGAGGGAGTCGCTGGAGAGGCCGTCGCGGCGGGTGAAGGGCGGGAGGAAGGCGCCGCCCTTGTACCGCAGGAGCCCGACGTCGTGGGTGGCGATCCAGAGCGTGCCGTCCTTCGTCTGGCACATCCCCACCACGTGCTCCGTGCTCGTCCCGTCGCCTGCTGTGAGGGCGGAGAACTTCCCGTCCCGATAGCGCCAGAGCCCGCCGCCGATGGTCAGGACCCACAGCGTGCCGTCGCGGTCCTCGAAGAGCCGGCTGTAGAAGGCGCCCGGCGCGGGCTCGCGATCGGAGGGCGGGAAGGAGGTGAACCGCACGCCGTCGAACCGCGCGATGCCGCCCTCGGTGGCGACCCAGAGATATCCGTCCCGCGTCTGGAGGAGCCCCGAGACGGCGCTCTTGGGCAGGCCGTCCTCCGATTGCCACGACTCGTGGCCGTACTGCGTGAGGCTCAGGGCGGGGTCGAGGGCGCGGGGGGCCAGGGGCGCGAAGAGACAAATGGCGGCCGCGCCGGCCGCAAGGAGCCGACGCGCCGGGGC
>JBBIUU010000134.1:0-6800 GCA_037440125.1 Acidobacteriota bacterium | reverse complement strand
GTACTGCGGCACCTTGGCGCGGTAGACGCTCATGACCTGCTGGAGCTCGGGCCGCCTCTTGCACGCCGCCACGAACTTGTCGGTCCACTCGGCCAGGTACTCGGGGGACTTCCCCGAGCGGTCCTGGAGCTCCATCGTGAATCCGGCCCCCGTACCGAGGCCCGGGATGGCCGGCGGGCCGAAGGCGTAGATCGTCGCCTCCGGAACGTCCTTCCAGAAGTCCAGGCACATGAGGAGGGACAGGATCTGCGCGCGCTGCTTGATGCCGTGGCGGTCGCCCCAGTCCTTGAGCTGGACGAAGAAGAGCCCCGTGTTCGACGCGATGGCCCCCGAGAGGAAGCTGTAGCCCGTGACCGTGGTGTAGGTCTCCACGGCGGGGTTGGCCTTGAGCATGGCCTCCACCTTCCGGCAGACGGCGTCGGTGCGCTCCAGCGACGCGGCGTCGGGCAGGCCCAGGTCGATGAGGATGTAGCCCTGGTCCTCCTCCGGGACGAAGCCCGTGGGGAGGCTCCTGCCCATCAGGAAGACGAACACCAGGATGACCCCCACGAAGACCACGCTCCTCGCGGCGTGCCGCGTCAGGACGCCGGCGAAGGATAGGTAGCGGTCGGTGACCCTTCCGAAGATGTGGTTGAACCGCTCGTAGAAGGGCGTGAGGAGGGTCCGCTTGCCGCCCGAGGGCTTTAGCAGCAGGGCCGCGAGCGCCGGGCTCAGCGTGAGGGCGTTGAACGCCGAGATGAGGACCGAGATGGCGATGGTGATGGCGAATTGCTGGTAGAGCCTGCCCGTGATGCCCCCGATGAAGGTCACGGGGACGAACACGGCGGAGAGCACCAGCGCGATGGCCACCACGGGCCCGCTCACCTCCTGCATGGCCTTGAGCGTCGCGTCCCTCGGCGCCATCCCCTGCTCGATGTGGTGCATCACGGCCTCGACGACCACGATGGCGTCGTCCACGACGATGCCGATGGCGAGCACGAGACCCAGGAGGGAGAGCGTGTTGATGGAGAAGCCCAGCAGGGGGAACACGGCCAGCGTCCCGATGAGGGAGACGGGCACGGTGACGAGCGGGATGAGCGTGGCGCGCCAGTTCTGGAGGAAGACGAACACCACGAGGATCACCAGCAGCAGCGCCTCGAAGAGGGTCTTCTCGATCTCCTTGATGCCCTCGTCGATGGCGAGCGTCGTGTCGAGGGAGACCACCTGGTCCATGTCGGGCGGGAAGCGCCTGGAGAGCTCCTTCATGGTGGCCTTCACCTCGCGGGCCACCTGCAGGGCGTTCGTCCCGGGCGTCTGGAAGATGATGATGACCGCCGCGGGCTGCCCGTTGAGCCGGCCCGTGGAGTTGTAGAGCATGGTCCCCAGCTCGATGCGCGCCACGTCCTTGAGGCGGATCTGGGAGCCGTCGGAGCGCGCCCGGATCACGATGTCGCCGAACTCGTCGGCGTTCAGCAGGCGCCCCTTGGTCCGGACCACGTAGGAGAACTCCGTGCCCTTGGGCGCGGGCGGCCCGCCGAGCATGCCGCCGGGGGTGATGGCGTTCTGCTGGTTGATGGCGTTCCCGATGTCGTTGATGGTGAGCCCGAGCTTGGAGAGGAGGTCGGGCTTCACCCAGATGCGCATGGCGTAGTCGGAGCCGCCGTAGAGGAGGACCTGCCCCACGCCTTTGATGCGGGAGAGGCGGTCGTTCACGTTGATGGAGGCGTAGTTGGACAGGAAGTTGTTGTCGTAGGTCCCCTTGGGCGAGTGGAGCGTGACAACCAGGAGGGGGAAGGCCAGCGACTTGGTGGTCGTGACGCCGAAGTCCTTCACCGACGACGGGAGCCCCGACACCGCCTGCTGGACCCGGTTCTGCGTGAGCACGTTGGCGTTGTCGAGGTCCGTGCCCACGTCGAAGGAGACCTGCAGCTGGAGCGTGCCGTCGTTGGCGTTGATGGACTTCATGTAGATCATGTTCTCGACGCCGTTGATGGACTGCTCGAGGGGCGTGGCCACGGAGGCTTCCACGTCCGTCGCGGTGGCGCCGATGAACATGGTGCTGACCTGGATCATCGGCGGGACGATGTCCGGGTACTGGCTGACGGGGAGGCGCTGGAGCGCCACGAGGCCCAGGAGGACGATGAGGATCGAGATCACCATCGCCACGATGGGCCGGTCGACGAAGAACCGCGCCATGGCTCAGCCTCCCGCCCCGGCGGCCGGGACCTTGCCGGTGGACTCCTTGGCGGGCTTGGGGACGACGACCATGTCGGGCTCTACCTTGGTGAGGCCCTCGAGGATCACCTGGTCCCCCGCCTTCAGGCCCTCCTCCACGACCCAGAGGCTCCCGAACTTGGGACCGAGCTTCACGGGCCGGGCCTGGGCCTTGTTCCCGGGGCCCACGACCCAGACCTGGTAGATGTCCTGGAGCTCCTGCACCGCGCGCTGGGGCAGGAGGATGGCGCCCTTTCGGACGTCGGCCACCAGGCGGACGCGCCCGAACTGGCCGGGCCGGATGACCTTGTCCGGGTTGGGGAAGGAGGCCTGGACCAGGATGGTGCCCGTCTTCGGGTCGACTTCGCGGTCCGCGAAATTGATGCTGCCCTTGTGCGGGAAGAGGGAGCCGTCGGCGAGGAGGAGCTCAAGCTCGGGGGATTGCTTCCCCTCCGCCATTCGGTTGCCGTAGGTCTTGACCGCCCAGAGATAGTCGGCCTCCGTCAGGAAGAACTCCACGAGGATGGGGTCCACGTTGGAGACCGTGTTGAGGATCATGGGGTTCGGCGGGAGGCCCACGTACTCGCCCACCTTCGCCTTGGTCTTCCCGATGATGCCGTCGACGGGCGAGGTCATCCTCGTGTAGCTCAGGTTGAGCTCCTGGACCGCCAGGTGCGCCTTGGCCGCGTCCACCTCGCCCTTGGCCGAGCCGACCCGGGCCTCCGCGTTGTCAAGGTCCCGCTGGCTCACCGCGGAGATGGCCGCGAGGGGTTTGACGCGCCGCAGCTCGATCTCGGCGTTGGTCAGCATGGTCTCGGCGCTGGCGAGCTGCCCCTTGGCCTGCGCCACCTTCTCCAGGTACTCGCTCGGGTCGATGGTGTAGAGGAGCGTTCCCTTCCTGACCTCGCTCCCCTCCTTGAAGTCCACGCTCGCGAGGAACCCGGTGACCCGCGCCCGGATGTCGATGTCCATGCACCCCTTGGTCTCGCCCACGAACTCGACGTACACCGGCGTGTCCTGCTGGAGGACCGTGGTGACCGTCACCTCCGGCGGCGGCATGACGAAGGGCTTCTCCTTGCAGGCCGCGCCCGCGAGGATCACTGCCGCCGCGAGGACCGCGGCGGCGGCGTGGAGGTACCTGAACGATACGGGATTCCGCATGTGCCCCCTCCATGGACCGGATTGTGGTGGCGGCCCGGCATCCCCCGTATCCGACGCGCCCGGACCTGCGCGGTTCCCCTGCGTTGCTCTTGGGCACACTATACCACAGCGGGGGTTGCTGTCAGGCGCCTGAAACGCCCATGAAATGAGGACTAGACCGGTCACGATGCGGGCTGCCCAGCTCCCGCATCGAGGACCCCAGCGTGCTAGAATATGGTTATCGGCGCGCCCGAAAGGGCCGCCGACGGGGAGATTCTTTCGCCACAACCTGGAGGGAGAACCATGGGCGGATTGGACATTCTTGCCATCGCCGTTATGGCGTTCCTCGCGGTCGTCATCCTGGCCCTGGGCATCTTCGTGCTCTGCCTGCCGGGATGGCTCGCGAGGAGGAGCGGGCACCCGCAATCGGAGGCCATCACGTGGTGCGGCGTCATGGGGCTCTTCACGGGCGGCATCGCGTGGATCATCGCCCTCGTGTGGGCCCTCTGGAAGCCCAAGGCCGGCCCCGAGCTCCAGCTGACCGAAACCCAGACCCAGGAGCTGGCGACCATGCTCGCGGCCATCTCCGACCGGACCTCCCGCCTCGAGGCGGAGGTCAAGGCCCTGTCCTGAGGCCGGGGAGGAGAGCGCCATGGTCCCCATGCTGATCTTCGTCTGGGTCTACTTCCTGATGATGCTCGACAAGGCAAAACACCCGAAGGTCGCCGAGGAGGCGCCCAAGGGCCCCTACGATTACGCCCGCATCCGGGAGATGGTCGTGAAGATCTCGGAGCGCCTCGACGCGGTGGAGGGCGAGTGCGCCAAGCTCGCCCGAGGCCGGGGAAGGGGCTGAGCCATGATCGTCGCCCTCGTCATCGGCTACTGCATCGCCCTCTACCTGGTCTTCATCCAGTTCCGCTGGGTGAAGCTCAATCTCGGCACCGCCGCCATCTCCGCGAGCGTCGGCGCCTTCGGGATGATGATCCTCGCCTTCTCCATCAACTACCTCCAGCCCTGGTCCACGGACACCGTGGTGGCGCAATTCACCACCCCCGTCGAGCCCAGGGTCCCCGGGCGCGTCATCGACGTGCCCGTGAAGAACGGCGCCCACTGCAAGAAGGGCGACGTGCTCTTCAAGGTGGACCCCCAGCCCTACAGCGACCAGTACAACCAGGCGAAGGCCGGCTACGCGCAGGCGGATGTGCAGACCGCCGCGGCCATCACCGCCGACCGGCAGACCCTCGCCGCGGCCAACGCCAACGTGGTCGGCCTCAAGGCGAACGTGAGGGCCATCGAGGTGGGGCTAGAATTCGCGCAGACGCGACTCAAGGAGTACACCGAGCTCGCGAGCAAGCAGGCGGGCAGCCAGTTCCAGGTGGAGCAGTACTCCTCCGAGGTGGACGGCAAGCAGCAGCAGCTCGCCGGCGCCAAGCAGCAGCTCATCGCCGCCGAGGCGGACCAGCAGAAGGCCAAGATCCAGCTCGACACGGCCGTCGCATCTCGCGAGACCACCCTGGCGCAGATCAAGGCTCAGATGGACGCTGCCAAGTGGAGCGTGGACCAGGCCACGGTCCTCGCGCCCGAGGACGGCTACGTGACCCAGCTCAACCTCCAGGTGGGCGCCATGGCCTCCCTCACGCCCGTCATGGTCTACCTCTATGACGTGCCCGGGACCATGGTCCAGACCTCGTGGATGCAGGAGTACTCCAGCGTCCTGGAGCCGGGCCTCGACGCCGAGATCGCCCTCCCCGCCTTCCCCGGCAAGATCTTCCGGGCCAAGGTGGACAGCATCCAGCAGGCCACGGGCCACGGCCAGCTCGACCCGGGCGGCAAGCTCCAGCAGATCCTCTTCCCCCGGAAGCCCGACCGCACGATCGCCTACTTGACCATCGCCAAGGAGGACCTCCAGGGCTGCAAACCCCTCGTGGGCTCGGCGGGGCAGTGCATCGTGAAGGGGAAGACCAAGAGCATGCTCTTCTTCTTCCGCCGGATCCAGATCCGCATGTACACGTGGACCAACTACCTGTTCATAGGGTACTGACGTGGACGCCGTGAGACGTGTCCCTCACAGGACGATGCGCTCGGCCGCGGGGGCGCTCTGCTGCGCGCTCCTCCTGGGCTGCGCCGTCAAACCCGCGCCGTCCCTGGAGGAGATGACCAGGGCCCTGCCCGAGACCACCAGGATCCCCGAGGGGTGGAAAGCCCCGCTCCCGGGCGACGGGGGGACGGTGGCGGACGGCTGGCTCAAGTCCTTCAACGACCCGAAGCTCGAGGCCCTCGCGGAAGAGGCGGTCCGCAACAACCCCAGCCTCAAGGCCGCGGCCCAGCAGATCCAGATGGCCGCGGGCTACGCCACCCAGGCCTCCGCGCAGCTCTACCCCATCTCCTCCATCCCCGCCGGCGCGGGCGGCAAGGGCCACTTCAAGAAGAGCAAGATCTCCGGCGACGAGTACATCTCGGAGATGGCCCTCTTCTGCAACGTCTCGTGGGAGCTCGACATCTGGGGCAAGGTCCGTTCCCAGGCGGCGGCGGCCCGCGAGAACCTCAACGCCACCGAGGCCGACGTGGAGTGGGGGCGCCAATCCCTCGTGGCGCTCGTGGCCAAGACCTACTACCTCGCCGCGCAGGTCAACATCCTCGTGGGGCTCCAGGCGCGCGCCGTGGAGCTCTACAGGCAGGAAGTCGCCATCCTGGAAGCCAAGCAGGCCGTGGGCCAGGTGGGCGACCAGGTGGTGGCCGAGGCGCGGCAGGACCTGAGCACCTCGCAGGCGGCGCTCCTCCAGGCGAAGCAGGCTCAGCAGGACGTGGTCCGCGCGCTGGAAGTCCTGCTCGGCCGTTATCCCGCCGCGGAGCTCGAGGCCGCCACGGCGCTGCCTCCCCTGCCCGCCACCATGCCCGCGGGCGTACCCTCCGACGTCCTCGAGCGGCGCCCCGACATCTACGCCGCCGAACAGCAGGTGGCCGCGGCCTTCCACATGGTCCAGTCGGCCAAGCTCGCCAAGCTCCCGAGCTTCGGGCTCGGGTTCCAGGTGGGCAACCAGGCGAGCGAGATCACGAAATACATCAAGATCCCCATGGGATTCTGGTTCCTCGGCTTCAACATGCTGCTGCCGCTCTTCACGGGCGGGGCGCTCCAGGCCGAGGTGGACATCCGCACCGCGGAGGAGCAGGCGGCCCTCCAGCTCTTCATCCAGAAGGGGCTCACGGCGTTCAGGGAGGTGGAGACGGGGCTCGCCGCCGAGGCCAACCTCGGCGAGCAGCGCCGGTTCCTCGACTCGGCGCTCACCGACAGCCGGCAAGCCTATGAATTGGCCAAGATCAAGTTCGACGTGGGCGAGACCGACATGCTCCCCGTGGTCCAGCAAGAGGGCAACGTGCTCACCGCCCAGGCCAACCTCGTGGGCGTGCAGTACGCTCTCCTCAACAACCGCATCAGCCTGAGCCTCGCACTCGGCGGCAGCTACGAG
>JBBIUU010000133.1:4521-7110 GCA_037440125.1 Acidobacteriota bacterium | reverse complement strand
GGCATGTTCAACAGCTACAGCGTGGTCCAGGGCATCGACCACATCATCCCCGTGGACGTCTACGTCCCCGGGTGCCCGCCTCGGCCCGAGGCGCTCATCTACGCGGTGCTGAAGATCCAGGAGCAGGTCATGCGGGAGGGCTGGAAGCCCCTCGGCGAGAGGGGCCGCCACGGCCACTACCGCGGCCGGGACCCCAAGTACGGCGCGCTGCCGGTGCTCGACCCCGGCGTGAAGCAGCTGGAAGGCAACCCCGAAGACCCCCTCAAGCCCACGTGGCGGAAGGGGTACTTCGGCGGCTAGCGGCGGTACAGACCGCGCGATGGAACGACGGGGGGCGGGGGGATTCTCGGGCACAGCCTGACGGACCTCGCGCCAGACAGCCCCCGACCTTTTACGGGACGAGGCATGGCCGACCTGACGAGCGACATCCGTGACCGCTTCGCCGGCGCCCTCAAGGAGGTCGTCGCGGCGTCCGGGGAGACCACCCTCGTGGTGGAGCCCTCCCGCGCCAAAGAGGTCCTCCGCTTCATGAAGGCGGAGCGCGGCTTCAACTACCTGGCGGACCTCTCCTGCGCTCACTGGCCGGAGGAGGGGCGCATCGACGTGGTCTACCAGGCCCGCAACCTCTCCACGCGCGAGCAGGTGCGCGTCCGCGTGCCCCTGCCCGTGGAGGACCCCTCCATCGAGACCGTCTCGGACGTCTGGCGCACCTCCAACTGGCTCGAACGGGAGGTCTACGACCTCATGGGCGTCCAGTTCGTCGGCCACCCGGACCTCCGGCGCATCATGCTCCCCGAGGACTTCGAGGGGCACCCGCTCCGCAAGGAGTACCCCATGGAGGGCGACGACGAGTGGCGCAACTACCTGCCGCCCGAGGGAGAGGGGCCATGAGCCGCGACTACGACCGCGAGCGCCTCGACCTCAACACCGAGCTGGTGACGGTGAACATGGGGCCCCAGCACCCCGCCACGCACGGCGTGCTCCGCATCGTCATCACGCTGGACGGCGAGACGGTCGTCGCCGCAAGGCCCGACGTCGGATACCTCCACCGCGGGATCGAGAAGATCTGCGAGAACCTCACCCTCCACCAGGCCATCCCCTTCACGGACCGGATGGACTACCTCGCGCCGGTGGTGAACAATCTCGGGCTCGCCATGGCGGTGGAGAAGCTCATCGACTTCGAGATCACGGAGAAGTGCCGCGTCATGCGCGTGGTGTGCATGGAGCTGGGGCGCCTCTCGAGCCACCTTCTCTGGCTCGCGACGGACGGCCTCGACATCGGCGCGGGCACCGTCTACTTCTACGCGTTCACGGGCCGCGAGCGCATCATGGATCTCTTCGAGCGCATGTCGGGTGCCCGCTTCACCGTGTCCTACGGCCGCATCGGCGGGCTCTCGCGCGACTGGGAGCCGGGGCTCGAGCGGGACATCCTGAAGGTCATGGGGCAGACCCGCGACACCGTCGAAGAGATCGACAAGCTCCTCACGCGGAACAAGATCTGGTGCGACCGGAATCAGGACGTGGGTGCCATCTCAGCCGAGGACGCCGTCGACCTGGGCCTCAGCGGGCCCAACCTCCGCGCCGCCGGCGTGGAGTGGGACATCCGCAAGGCCTACCCCTATCTGGGCTACGACCGTTACGACTTCGAGATTCCCGTGGGCGAGCATGGCGACTGCTACGACCGCTACCTCGTCCGGATGGAGGAGATGCGGCAGAGCATCCGCATCATCGAGCAGGCCCTCAAGGACTACCGGCCCGCGGAGCCCCTCTTCCCCGAGGACGCGGGTTCTCAGAAGGTGTTCCTCCCGAACAAGGACCGGGTGCTCACCCGGATGGAGGAGCTCATCCACCAGTTCATCGTGGCCACCGAGGGCCCGAAGACCCAGCGGGGCAAGGAGATCTACTTCTCCATCGAGGCCACGAAGGGCGAGCTGGGCTTCTACCTCGTGGGCTCGGGCACCAACGTGGCGCACCGCTGCCACTTCCGCAGCCCCAGCCTCATCAACCTCCAGGGGCTCCCCCTCATGGTCGAAGGCCAGATGGTGGCCGACGTGGTGGCCACCGTGGCGTCCCTGGACCCGGTGCTCGGAGAGGTGGACCGGTGAGCTACGCAAACGTCAAGGAGATGCTCGAGAGCGCCGAGTTCCAGGCCCGCGTGGAGTCGCTCGTGCAGGGCTACCCGGAGCCGCGGACGGCGCTACTCCCGGCGCTCCACCTCTGCCAGTCGGAGCTCCGCCACGTGCCGCCGGAGTACCAGGCCTGGATCGCCGACAAGCTCGGCATGAGCCCGGCCCACGTCCGCGGCGTGGTGACCTTCTACGAGATGTACACCGAGAAGCAGCTCGGCCGCCACCTCGTCCAGGTGTGCAAGACGCTCCCGTGCATGCTGTCGGGCTCCGAGGTCCTCCTGGAGCACCTGCAGAGCCGCCTCGGCCTGAGGGTGGGGCAGACCACGAAGGACGGCAAGTTCACGCTCGTCACCGTGGAGTGCCTGGCGTGCTGCGACGGCGGCCCCGCGCTCATGATCAACGAGACCCTGCACCGGCACGTTTCGCCCGCCGACGCGGACCGCATCCTGTCGGAGCTGGA
>JBBIUU010000133.1:0-4421 GCA_037440125.1 Acidobacteriota bacterium | reverse complement strand
TGAAGCTCCTCACGCGCAACCTGGGCAAGGCCAACTCCACCAACGTGGACGCTTACATGGCCTCCGGCGGCTACGACCCTCTCATGACGGCGCTCCACAAGATGACGCCCGAGCAGGTGCTGGGCGAGGTCAGGACGAGCAACCTCAAAGGCCGCGGCGGCGCGGGCTTCCCCGCCGGCCTCAAGTGGTCCTTCCTGCCCAAGGGCAAAGAGAAGGTGAAGTACCTCGTCTGCAACGCCGACGAGAGCGAGCCGGGGACGTTCAAAGACCGCCTCCTCATCGAGAACGACCCGCACGCCATCCTCGAGGGCATCATCCTCGCGGGCTTCGCCACGCAGTCCGCGGGCTGCTTCTTCTACATCCGCGGCGAGATGCCCCTGGGCGCGCGCATCTTCCAGCGCGCCGTGGACCAGGCCTACGAGCGCGGCTTCCTGGGCCGGAACATCCTGGGCTCGGGCTTCGACTTCGACGTCTACGTCTCACGCGGCGCGGGCGCCTACATCTGCGGCGAGGAGACGGCCCTCATGAACTCCCTCGAGGGCAAGCGCGGCGAGCCCCGCCTCAAGCCGCCCTTCCCCGCGGGCTACGGCGTCTACGGGCAGCCCTCCAACATCAACAACGTGGAGACCTACGCCAACGTGCCGCTCATCGTCAAGAACGGCGGAGCGTGGTACGCGGCCATCGGCGCGCCCAGCGCCCCGGGCCCCAGGCTCTACGGCATCTCGGGCCACGTGAGGCGCCCCGGCGTCTACGAACTGCCCTCGGGCGTCTCCCTGCGCGAGCTCATCTACGAGCACGCGGGCGGCATCCTGGGCGACCGGCCCCTCAAGGCGGTCATCCCGGGAGGCTCCTCCGTGCCCGTCCTCCGGGCGGACCAGATCGACGTGGGGATGGACCCCGACGGCCTCAAGACCGTGGGCTCCATGGTGGGCTCGGCGGGCGTCATCGTCATGAACGACACCGTCTGCATGGTCAAGGCCATCCTGAATCTCTCGCAGTTCTACGCGCACGAGTCGTGCGGACAGTGCACGCCGTGCCGCGAGGGCACCACCTGGATGAGGAAGATCATCGCCCGCATCGAGGCGGGCGAGGGCAAGCCGGGCGACGTGGACCTCCTCGACGAGGTGGCGGGGAACATCATGGGCCGCACCATCTGCCCCCTCGGCGACGCGGCGGCCATGCCCGTGAAGTCCTTCGTGAAGCAGTTCCGCGCGGAGTTCGAGGCGCACATCACCGAGGGCCGCTGCCCCATGGCCCACACCCGCATGACCGTGGCGGTAGGTTGACGATCAACAGGGAGGCGGTGAGGCGGTGAGAGAAGAAGTCCATAGCAAAAGGTCCGAAGGCCTCACTGCCTCACCGTCTCATTGTGAAATGATCCTGCGGAGTCCCGAATGCCGCTGATTCGGATCGACGACCGGGAGATCGAGGCCAGGGACGGCGAGAGTCTCCTGCGGATCTGCCTGAACCACGGCATCCCGGTGCCCTACTACTGCTGGCACCCCGCCCTCTCCGTGGTGGGACAGTGCCGCATGTGCCTGGTGGGCGTGAAGGGCGCGCCCAAGCCCCTCACGGCCTGCTCCACGCTCGTCGCGAGCCTGCCGCCCGACAAGAAGATCGACGGCAAGTACGACATGGTCGTGGACACCAAGAGCCCGGCCGTCAAGAAGGACCAGCGCGGGGTCATGGAGTTCCTCCTCCTCAACCACCCCCTGGACTGCCCCATCTGCGACCAGGCCGGGGAGTGCGAGCTCCAGGAGTACTCCTACGAGTACGGGAACCCCGCGAGCCGCTTCGAGTTCGAGAAGGAGCACTCCCCGAAGCGCGTGGACATCGGTCCCCACGTGGTCTACGACGCCGAGCGCTGCATCAAGTGCACGCGGTGCATCCGCTTCTGCAACGAGATCACGGGCACGCGCGAGCTGACCCTCGTCGAGCGCGGCGTGCACACCTACGTGGCCGCCTTCCCGGGCCGCGAGCTCTCCAACGACTACTCCGTCTGCACGGTGGACATCTGCCCCGTGGGCGCGCTCACGAGCCGCGAGTTCCGCTTCAAGCAGCGCGTCTGGTTCCTCACCTCGGCCAACTCCGTGTGCCAGGACTGCGCGCGGGGCTGCAGCGTCCGAGTGGACACCTACAAGGGCGAGGTCCTCCGCCTCGTCCCGCGCGACAACCCGCAGGTCAACGGGCCGTGGATGTGCGACCACGGGCGCCTCGTCAGCGAGCGCCTCAAGGGGATGAACGTCGTGGCCCAGCCCAAGGTGGCGGGCGGCGGCAGGCCCCAGTCCCTGCCGTGGGGCGCCTTCGCTCCCGTACTCGACGGCAGGCTCGCCCCCTTCAAAGGCGCCGCCGCCAAGGACCTGGCCCTCGTCTGGTCCGGGCGCATGACGCTCGAGGAGATGGCCGCGGCCAAGCGCCTCTCCGCCGCGCTGTTCGGCGGCCAGGCAGGGAGCGCGCCGAGGGTCTGCGACGGCCAGGACGACGACATCCTGATCCGCGGGGAACGCCGGCCCAACCTCAAGGGGGCGGCGCTCATGGGCATCCCGGTCACGGGGGAGAACGCCCCCGTCTCCGAGCTGCTGAAGGGCAAGCGCGCCGCGATCATCGTCCGCGAGGACGTGGTGGGCGACGCGAAGGGCGCCGAGAAGGAGGCCCTCAAGAAGGTCCTGGGCGCCATGGACCTCGTAGTGGTGGCGGACTACGCCCTCACCGAGACGGCCGCGCTGGCCCACGTCTTCATCCCGCTCGCCGGATGGCACGAGATGGAGGGCACGGTGGTGAACTTCCAGGGCGTGGCGCAGAAGATGGCGCGCGCCGTGGTGCCGCCCCGCGACCGAAAGACCCTCTACGAGGCCGTCTCGTTGGTCCTGAAGGCGGCGGGCGCCGAGGCCCCGGAGCCCAACTTCCTCGCGTGGCACGCCGAGGTGAAGGCCGCGGTGCCGGGCCTCAAGGACGTGACCGTCCGCGACCTCCTCCCCAACGGGGTGAAGCTCGGGGGTGCCCCATGACCGGCATCTGGGCCATCGTGATTCCCGCGCTCGTGAAGATCCTCGCCATCATCGCCGTCGTCATGACGGGCGTGGCCTACAGCACGCTCGCCGAGCGGAAGGTCTCGGCCTGGATGCAGGACCGCAAGGGCCCGAACCGCGTGGGGCCTTTCGGGCTCCTCCAGCCCGTGGCCGACGGCATCAAGTTCTTCCTCAAGGAAGACATCACGCCGCAGCAGGCGTACCGCCCCGTCTACCTCCTCGCGCCCCTGCTCACGCTCACGCCCGCGCTCATCACCTTCGCGGTCATCCCCTTCGGCACGAGCATGAAGATCGCCGGGGTGGACTACCCGCTCTCCATCGCGCCGGGAATGGACGTGGGGGTCATCTACCTCCTCGCCATCTCCTCCCTCGGCGTCTACGGCATCCTCCTCGCGGGCTGGTCCAGCGGGAACAAGTACTCCCTCATGGGCGGCCTGCGCGCCGCGAGCCAGGTCATCTCCTACGAGCTGGGCATCGGGCTCTCCCTCCTGAGCATCGTGCTCTGGACGGGGACCTTCGACTTCAACAGGATCGTGGAGGCCCAGACGGGCTGGGGCCACCTCTGGTTCTTCATCCCGCACTTCCTGGCCTTCGTGGTCTTCGTGGTCTCGGTCTTCGCCGAGACGAACCGCCTGCCCTTCGATCTGCCCGAGGGCGAGAGCGAGATCGTGGGCGGCTACCACACGGAGTACTCGGGCCTGCGCTTCGCCATGTTCTTCATGGGCGAGTACGCCAACATGATCACGGCGTCGGCCTTCGTGACGCTCCTCTTCCTGGGCGGCTGGAACCTGCCCTTCGTGAAGTGGGAGTGGTTCGGCCCGCTCTGGGGCGGCCTCCTCTCCATGGCGGTCTTCTTCGCCAAGGTCTTCTTCTGCGTCTTCGTCTTCATCTGGGTCCGCTGGACCCTGCCGCGCTTCCGCTACGACCAGCTCATGAGCCTGGGCTGGAAGCGCCTCTTCCCTCTGGCGGTCCTCAACTTCGTCATCATCTCCACCTGGCTCCTGCTCAGGGGGCGCCCATGAAAGTGACGCGGCCCAAGCTCAGCTGGTGGGAGCGGACGTACTTCCCGGCCATCTTCAAGGGGCTGGCCATCACCTTCCGGCACATCCCGCGCGTCAAGGGGCGCGTGACGCTCGAGTATCCCGAGGAGCGCTGGACCCTGCCGCCCAAGTACCGCGGCGCGCCCATCCTCCTCACGGGCCTGGACGGCCACGAGAAGTGCACCTCCTGCAAGCTCTGCGAGTTCATCTGCCCGCCGAGGGCCATCCGCATCGTGGCGGAGGAGACCTCCCTCGAGAAGGAGAAGCGCCCCAAGGAGTTCGACATCGACATGGGGCTCTGCATCTTCTGCGGCTACTGCCAGGAGGTCTGCCCCGTGGAGGCCATCTGGCT
>JBBIUU010000132.1:0-7141 GCA_037440125.1 Acidobacteriota bacterium | reverse complement strand
GAAGCCGAGCATTATTGAGGCTCCGTCTCGCTCGTAAGCCCAAGGTCGAGCTCCACCTCCATCTCGAAGGGTGCCTCACTCCTTCGGAGGCGCTCGCCCTGGCGCGCAGGCACGGTCTGGGCTGGGACCGCCGCGCGGTGCTCTCCCACTTCACGCACGCCGACTTCGGGGAATTCCTCAGACACTTCGGCGCACTCTTGGACCTCTTCCGCTCCCCCGAGGATCTGTGCTGGCTCCTCCACCGGGTCGACCGCCGCCTCGCGAGGCAGGGCGTGGTCTACGCGGAGGTCCGCGTCTCGCCGTCGGTCTGGGAGCGCCACGGCCTCGACCCCGAGGCGACCCTCGCGATGCTGCTCGAGGAAGGGGCCAAGGGTCCCGTGGCGCTGCGGTTCATCATCGACGGCGTCAGGCAGTGGTCGTCGGAGATGCTGGAGCGCGACCTGGATCTGGCGTGCCGATTCCGCCGGAGCGGCGTGGTGGCCTTCGGGCTCGGGGGCGACGAGCGCGCCGCGCCAGCCGCCACCCTCCGCTCCCTGGCCGACGAGTGCCGTTCCCGCAGGATGCCCGTCGTGCCCCACGCGGGCGAGGCGCTCGGGCCCGAGGAGGTGCTCTCGGCGCTGGAGGTGTTCTCCGCCCGCCGCATCGGACACGGCATCGCGGCGGCGCGGTCTCCCGAGGCCCTCCACGCGCTGAGGCGGAGGGGCGCGCACCTCGAGGTCTGCCCCACGAGCAACCGGCGGACCGGCGTGGTGGGCCGCGGCGAGCGGCACCCGGCGCGCCTCCTGTGGGACGCGGGCGTCTCCCTCTCCCTCGGGACCGACGACCCCGCGCTCTTCGGGGCGACGATATGCGGGGAACTCCGCTGGGCGGCTCGTTCAGCGGGGTGGGGGAAGGAGGACATGCTCCGGTCCCAGCTCATGGCGGCGCGGGCGGCCTTCCTTCCTCCGGCGGCGCGGGAGAGCCTCTCGAGGCGGATCGAGTCGGGCTGGTGAGAGGCGCCTTGTGGCCGTTCCCGGCAAGGCCTAGAATTGCCTTGAAGGAATTGGCGATGCTCCAGCCCCAGATGACGGACGAAGAGTTGTGGACCCTCCTGCCGACGCTCGGCATGGAGGACGTGCCTTCCCTGCTGGAGCACAGGGCCGCCAAGGAGCAGCACGTCCTCAAGCTCCTCACGCGGCGCGACGTGAGCTCCGAGGCCCTAGGCCTCGTGGCGCACAGCCGCTGGGCCGGAACGCTGCGGATTCAGTTCGCCCTCGTGAGCCACCCCAACACGCCCCTGGCCGAGGCCATGAACCTCGTGAAGTTCCTCTTCTGGCGGGACCTGAACCTCGTCGCGCAGAACTTCCTGCTCCCCACGGAGGTCCGCCACCGGGCGGAGAGCGTGCTCTTCCAGCGGCTTCCCGCCATGGCCGTGGGCGAGAAAATCTCGTTGGCTCGCCTGGCCGCTGGGCAGGTGCTGAAGGCGCTGCGCCTCGACAAGGACCCGAAGATCATCCAGGCGCTCCTCGAGAACCCGCGGCTCGTGGAGGAGGATGTCCTGTACCTCGTGAGCCAGGCCAGGACCCCCGCGCCCGTGCTCGAGTCGGTGGCTCGTGACCCCAAGTGGGCCGCCCGGCGCGAGGTTCGGATCGCCCTCCTCCGCAACGCCAAGACCCCGCTTGCGGCGGCCATCACCTTCATCAGCAGCCTCACGACCGTGGAGCTCAAGGGGCTCGTGAACGACGCCAAGGTGCCGCTGGCCGTGCGGCGCATGATCGAGAAGAGGCTGGGGAAGAGCTAGTGCGCGAGAGCAGGGCCGACTTCGGGAAAGAGCTGGCGAAGCTGAGGGCTGAGAAGGGCGTGAGCCTGGAAGACATGGCGTCCGCGATCAAGGTGCGCGCGGGCCTCGTGAAGGCCCTCGAGGACGGGCTCTTCGAAGCTCTCCCACCGGCGATCTTCGTCGAAGGGTACCTCAAGGCCTACGCCGGTCAACTGGGCGTGGAGCCCGCGCCCATGCTGGCGCGCTACCGGGCGCTCGTGCCGGCCCCCGCCCCGCAGCCGAAGATCCAAGCTCCCGCACCCGCCCTCGAGGAGGAGAGCCGGGGGCCGGGCTGGCTCAAATGGTTCGTGCTCGTGGCCGTCCTCGCGGCCGCAGGCTACGGCGCATACACCCTCAAGGGAAGGATGGAACCCGGTGGCGGGGAGGAGGCCCCGGTGAGAGCCGAGCGGCAGGCTCCGCCCGTCCGGGAGCCCGCCCCGCAGGCCCCGGCCGAGGCCCCCTCCTCCGCGGCGCCCGCGACTCTGCCGCCGCCGGCGGAGGGCGCCAGCACCGAATCCGCCCGGCCCCAAACCGTGCCATCGGCTTCCGTGGCGCCCCCGGCTGCGGTCGCAGAGCCTCCCGCTCCACAGGCGCCCGTCACCCAGGAGGCTCCGGCGCCCCAGGCCCCCGCCCAAACGCAGGAACCCGCGCCCTCGGGCGACCTCGTGCTGACCGCCTCCGCCCCTTGCTGGTGCGAGCTCTGGGCCGACGGGCGGCGCGTGCTCTATCGCATGGTGGCGGCCGGCGAGAGGCTCGGCTTCCGCGGTTCGAGCTTTAAGGCGAGCGTCGGCAATGCGGGCGCGGTGGACCTCATCTACAGAGGGCAGCGGGTCCCGCTCCCCAGGGAACAGGGGATCGTGGTCAAGGACCTCCCGATCCCCGCGAGCCCGGGAGGCGCAGCCCCATGACCCACCCCATCGTCGAACGGATCCTCTCCGGCGAAGCGCCGCCGAACCTCAAGCAGGCTGCGGCACGCGGAGCGCTTCCCATCCCGCGGGAAGACCTCATCGAGCTCTGGGTCCTGCTGCGCAACGACGCGGACGGCGAAGTGCGCATGGCCTGCAAGGAGAACCTCGCCGAGGTCTCGGAGCAGGAGTGGCGGGAGACCCTCCCCACCTACGAGTTCGACCCGCGCGTCCTGGACTTCGCGGCGCGCGTGCTCGGGAAGAACCCGAACGTTCTCCAGGCCACGCTCAAGAACAAGGACGTGCCCGGCGAGACGCTCGAATGGCTCGCCCAGAACGCGAAGGGCAGCGCCCTCGACTTCATGCTCGACAACCAGGTCCGGCTCATCGAGAGACCGTCCATCGTCGTCTCCATGCTGGCCAACCCGGGCATCGAGTTCAGCCAGGTTCGACGGATCTTCGATCTCGCCGAGCAGTTCTTCCGGGAGCACCCCGAGATTCCGTCGCTCCTCGAGCAGCGGTACGGCCTCAAGCTGGGGATCGCGGGCGGAACGCTGGAGAGGGTTCGAGAGCCGCTGCCCCAGATCTCTTCCGAGCTCGCCGAGGCCCTCGAAAAGGAGGCCATCGACCTGGCGGCTCTCGAGCAGGCGGAGATGGAGATCCCGGTGGAACTTCTCACCGAGGGCGAGGGATCTCTCACGCAGGAGGAGTTCAAGAGCCTCTACCAGCAGATCCTCACGATGAGCGTTCCGGCTAAGGTCGCGCTCGCCCTGAAGGGCAACAAGGAGGCGAGGACCTGGCTCATCAGGGACAGCAACAAGGTGGTTCAGCAGGCCGTCCTGAACTCGCCCAAGCTCACCGATGGCGAGGTCGAGACGATCGCCAAGATGCGCAGCATCCCCGACGAGCTCGTGAGGATCATGGCGCGGAATAAGGAGTGGATGAAGAAGTACCCCATCCTCAAAGCCTTAGCCACGAATCCGAAGACCCCGCCGGGGATCTCCATCACCCTCATCACGCTGCTGTTGGATTTCGACCTCAAGATGCTGCTCAAGGATAAGAACGTCAGCGAGGTGGTCCGGAGGGAGGCGAGGCGCCTCTGGGACGCCCGGAACTCGCGGAAGGTGATCAGCTTCAAGAAGCACTGATCCCGTCCGCGCGCGGGTTGTCACGGGGCGGCGAGGTGCGATAGACTAACTCAACTATGGCGACCGACGGGAAGAGCTTCTACGACATCCTCGGCGTGGCGCAGAACGCCACCTCGCAGCAGGTGAGCGAGGCATTCCGGAAGATCGTCCTCGAGCACCACCCGGACCGTTTCAAAGAGGCCGGCGCGAAAGCCGAGGCGGAGCACCTCCTCAAGGACGTCACCGAGGCCTACAACACCCTGAGCAAGCCAGCGCTCCGGCAGGAGTACGACCGGTCGCTGTCCAGGCCCCAGACCGCGGTCCAGCAGAAGAGCGTGCAGGAGCAGGTCCGCGAGCTCCTCAACGGCGGCATCTCGCGATCGAGGAGCGGCGACTGGACCTCGGCGCTCGCCATGTTCGACCACGTCCTCCGCCTCGAGCCCGCCAACGACCAGGCGCTCTTCCACTCCGGGATGATCCGCCTCAAGAATCCGAAGTGGCGGAGCCAGGGCACCCAGCAGGTCGAGAAGGCCATCGAGATCAATCCCTTCAATGCCCACTACGTCCGCGAGTACGCCGAGTTCCTCCTCGCGAACGGCCTGCAGCTCCGGGCCCAGCGCCTCCTGGAGAGCGCGATGGAGAACCACGGGAACGACGAGAAGATCAAGGAACTCCTGGCCCAGGCGCGGGGGGACGACAAGTCCTCCGGGTTCTCCCTCTTCAGGAAGAAGTAGATGCTCGTCCGCGCGTTCGGGGCCACAGACGTCGGCAGGAAGCGCACCAACAACGAGGACGCGTTCACCCTGCGGCCGGAGCACAACCTCTACGTGGTCGCCGACGGCATGGGCGGGCACTCCTCGGGGGAGGTGGCCTCCCAGCTCGCGGTGAGCCACATCAACGCCTTCTTCGACAGGCACGACCTCAACCAGGATGCCACCTGGCCCTACCCCTACGACGAGACGGTCTCCTTCGCGGCGAACAAGGTCCGCACGGCGATCGCCATCGCGAACGACCGCATCCAGCACTACGCCAACGAGCACCCCGAGTCGAGGGGGATGGGCACCACCGTCGTGGCGGCCCTCGTGGACGGAGAGGACCTGGTCATCAGCCACGTGGGGGACAGCCGGGCCTACCTGTACTCGGGCGAGCAGCTCGGGCTCCTCACTGCGGACCACTCGTGGGTGAGCGAGCAGGTCCGCATGGGCCTCCTGTCCGACGAGGAGGCGAGCCGGCATCCGCTGCGGAACGTCATCACCAAGGCCCTGGGCACGAAGGATCAGGCCGACGCGGACATCCTCGTGGTGCGGCCCGCGGTGGGGGACCGCGTCCTCCTCTGCACCGACGGCTTGAACTCCATGGCCTCCGACGGCGCGATCGCCGGGGTGCTGGCCAAGAAGCAAAGCCTGGAGGACACCGCCAAGGAGCTCCTGGCGCTCGCCAACGCCCGCGGGGGAGAGGACAACGTCACCGTCATCCTCCTCGAGCGGGTCGAGTAGGCTAAGCTCTCACCCGACCCTCCAGGTCGCCGAGTCGATTCTTGGAAAAGTGAATTGGTGCCGGGAGGGGGGGTCGAACCCCCATATCCTTTCGGATGCGGGATTTTGAGTCCCGTGCGTCTGCCAGTTCCGCCATCCCGGCCCGGGAGGAATTGTAGGGGGCGCCCCTGGGGCTGTCAAGGAATGCGCCCGCAGGGTCTAGGTTTCACTGCACAGTCTTCAGGATCCAGCCGCCGTCGTCCAGCGTCACCGAGTCCACGGCTTTGGATACGGGGATGGTGAAGGTCTGGGTCCGCTGGTCGTTCCACAGGGTCGCGATCTGCTCCGTGCCGTCCGAGAAATGGAGCCAGAGCGGGAGCCACGCGTAGTAGGTGTCCCTGCCGGTGGCGCGGTGCGCGACCTTGTGCTTCTGGACCTGCTGGACGGTGACGCCGACCTGGCCGCTCCCCACGGTCGTGGTCAGGTGGTAGACGGGCCTGAAGGGCGTGTAGACCCACTGGTCGAAGAACCAGTCGAGGGGATGCCCGTACTCTGCCTCGAGAGCGGCGCGCAGGTCGTCGGTCGAGGCGTTCCCGAGCTGGTGGGAGGCGCGATAGGCGCGGAGCGCTCGGTAGAACGCCCCCTCGCCCACGACGGGCTTCAGCATGTGGAGCACCCAAGCCCCCTTGTCGTAGACGGCGCCCGTGTCGGCGAAGGGCTGGTTGCCGTTCTTCCGGTAGACGGAGCCCTTCAGAGCCCCGGCGTAAGCGCCGTCGTCGTAGTACTGGGTCATGAATTCGCCCTCGTCCATGCCGTACTTGCGGGCGAGCCAGAGGGCCTCGAAGTAGGTGGCGAACCCCTCGTTGAGCCAGATGTCGTTCCAGGTCTCGCACGTGACCTCGTCGCCCCACCACATGTGCGCCAGCTCGTGCGCGTAAATGCCGTCGAAATCGCGCACCGAGCCGCCGAGGTACGCGTCGCCCATGCTCGTGAGCGTCTGGTGCTCCATGCCACCGCCCCACGGGAACGCCACCATGCCGTACTTCTCCCCGAGGAAGGGGTACTCGCCGACGATCCCCGCGAAGAACGCGATCATGTCCGGGACTCGCACGACGGTCGTCGAGGCGTTGCTGAGCCCCTCCGGGTACACGAAGTAGTCGACGGGCATGTCGGTCTGGCCATCGAGCGCGCGGTAGAGGTCTCCGAAGGTGGCGTAGTTCGTCACGTTGGCGCTGATGAGGTAGTTGGAGAGGGGATAGCTCTCGACCCAATCGTACGTGCGGGTTCCGTCCGGGTTGGCGTGGGTACCCGCGAGGGTGCCGTTGGACGCGCCCGTCATCCCCGCGGGGACCGTCAGGTGCATCTCCATCGTAGCCTTGTCCTTCACGTCGTCCACGCAGGGCCACCACGCGTAAGAGTCGAAGGGCTCGGAGAGCGTCGTCGCGCTGGGCACGCCGGCGTGAGTTCCGAACATCATGCCGCCGCCCAGCCCGCTGGTCACGACGGGGTGTCCGGAGTACGTCAACGCGAGGCTGTGGGTCGTCCCGGGCTGGAGGGCCGACGCGGGCCTGAAGGTGAGGTTCGCCCCGGCCGTGGACCTGCGGATCGTCGTGCCGTCGAGCGTGGCGCCCGTCACCCTCATCTGGGGATGGAGCCTCATCCTGATGGCGGAGAGCGTCTGCGTGGGTTCGAAGGTCATGGTGACGGTGCCGGAAATCGTCTGGGCAGACGGGTTCACGCCGAGCGCAAGGTCCCAGTGCTGGATGTCGAACGCCTGCGAGCGCTGGACGCCGGCGGCCTCGGCGCGCCGCATGGCCTCGGCCCGGGCGAAGACCG
>JBBIUU010000131.1:5254-7224 GCA_037440125.1 Acidobacteriota bacterium | reverse complement strand
ACCATGATCACCATGGTGCGCTCGGCCTTGAACTTCTCCTTGTTGATGATCTTCACGGTGCCCGTCTTCATGTCGGGGGAGATGGTCCAGGTGTAGTCCTGGTCGATCTTGAAGGTCGTGCCCGGGGCCACCTTGATCTTCATGATGCCGCCCACGCCGGCCTCGGCTGCCGTGAAAGTGATGGTGTCGCCCGTGCGCAGGTCGAGGTGCTGGGGGAAGTTCGCCTCGTCGAACTTGGCGATGCGGGGCTGGCCGTACCACGGGTCGCTGATGAGGCCCGACTTCACGAGGACCTGCTTGTCGCCCACCTTGTAGAACACGGAGTTCAAGCGCGCCTTGAGGTCCTCGGAGAGCGCCTGGACCTCCTCCATCTTCTTGAGGAGGTCGGCGCGCTCGGCCTGGAGCATGGCCACGTCCTGGTTGAGCTGGTCGCGCTTCTTCTCGAGGTCCGCGACCTGCTCGAGGAGCGTCGTCTTCTCCTTCTGGAGAGCGTCCCGCTGACCCTGCGCCTGGACCTTGGCGTCCACGAGGTCCTGCTTCGCCTTCTGGATAACGCGGTAGGGGCTCACGGAGGCGTCGCCCTGGGTGACGAAGGTGCCGAACACGCCGTTGTCGTAGAAGTTCCACACCTTGAACCCGGGGACGAGCTCGTCCATGAGGTTGGTCTGGAGGGCGAGCTTCTTGGCGGTGGCCGCGTCGAGGCCCTTCTCCTTGGTAAGGTAGTTCATGGCGATGTCGAGGTGCTTGTCGCCGCGTTTCACCACCACCGCCGCCGGCAACTTCTTCTCGAGGTCCTGCACCTGAACCTTGAGGTCCTCGACCTCCTTCTCCTTCTTGAGGATGTCGGTGATCAGGTCCTTGTAGCCGATCCCCTCCTCCTTCTGGAGCTTGGTCTCGAGGACCGCCTTCTGGTCGGGCGTGAGGGTCTGGCCCACGAGGGAGCCCACGTCCTTGCCGCCCTCCTGGACGTACTTCTGCAGGAGCTGGTTCATCTGGTCCTGCTTGCCGTTGATGTCCTGCTCCAGCTTGGAGATCTTGCGCGCCGTCTCCATGTCGTTGCTGACCTTGGACGACTCGTGTTTGCAGGCCAGGAACACCGCGACGGCCGCGATCACGAGCAACCACATGTACTTTTTCATCGGGAATCCCTCCGTCGTTCGATCGTCTTATGCCGGGCCCTCAGGCCCTGTTCAGCGAATAGCTGTACATGAAGAGCGCGCCCGCCACGGCCACGTTGAGCGAATCCCACCCCTCGGCCATGGGGATCGAGTAGCGCACGTGGCACGCCGCCGTGAGCTCCGGGGAGAGCCCCCTCCCCTCGTTGCCCATGACGAGTGCGGCGGGTCGGGGGAGCGCGGGCTGCTGGGAGAGCGGCGTCCCCCGGGCGTTGGTGCCCACGAGCTGGAGGGCCCTCTCCTCGGCCCACCGGACGAAATCCGCACCCGAGCACGGGACCACCGGGAGGTGGAGGACGGCGCCTGCGCTGCGCGCCAGGACCGTCGGGTGGTACGGGTCCGCGGAGCCGGTCCCCGTGAAGACCGCCGCGAGGCCGAAGGCCCTCGCCGAGCGGATGAGGATCCCCACGTTCACCGGGTCCTGGACGGCGTCGAGGAAGAGGTAGAGGTCCTTGGGCCCGGGGTCGGGCCAGGAGACCTCGCGGCGCCCCGCCAGGGCGAGGACGCCCTCGGGAGAGGCCGCGGACGCCACGCGGGCGATGACCGCCGCGGGGGCCAGGTAGACCCTGCGCAGCGCCGCGAGCGCCTCCAGGCGGTGGGCCCAGTCGTCCCACCGGTCGGCGTCCAGGAGCACGGCCTCGAGGGGCCAGCCCACGTTGAGCGCCTCCTGGAGGAGGTGGCGGCCCTCGAGCAGGAACGCCTCCCCCTTGCGGCTCTTGGCCGCGGCGCGGAAGCGCTTGAGGAGGGGGTTCTGGAGGGACGTCAGGAGCTCGGGCTGCATGGCAGTATCCTACC